>CAYRMW010000017.1:0-41143 GCA_964425595.1 uncultured Lachnospiraceae bacterium | reverse complement strand
GATTACGCTATCGGGCTTTTTGTGGGAAAGCAGTACTACCGTTTCCACATGCACCCCCCACCCAAACTGGTCCACGCCTCTGACTCTCGTTACCTCATATCCCCTCTCTTCCAGATACCTCACATCCCTCGCCAGGGTGGCTGAATCGCAGCTCACATACACCACCTTCTCCGGCTCCATCTTCACGATCGTATCCAGGCACACTGCATCGCACCCCTTCCGCGGCGGGTCCACCACGATCACCTCTGCATGCACCCGGTTTTTCTCATACTGCGCCGGCAGAACCACCTCTGCCTTTCCCACGAAAAACTCCACATTGCTTATCCCGTTCAACGCGGCATTCCGCCGCGCATCGTCGATGGCGGCGGGGACGATCTCCACGCCGTATACCTGCTTTGCTTTCTGTGCCAGGAAGAGGGAGATCGTTCCGATCCCGCAGTACAGATCCCAGACGGTTTCTTTTCCCGTCAGACCGGCGTATTCCAATGCTGTCCGGTAGAGCTTTTCCGTCTGCGCCGGGTTTACCTGGTAGAATGACTGGGGAGAGATCTGGTATCTGACCTGGCCGATATAGTCTGTGATATAGCCCGGTCCGTAAAGATTGACCACCTTCTTCCCTAAGATCACGTTGGTCCGTTCCTGATTGACATTAAACGAGATCGAGGTCATTCCCGGTATCGTCAGGAGGCGATTGATCAGGCGCTCCGGCTCAGGCAGCGCAGTGCCGTTGATCACCAGGCATACCATCAGCTCCCCGGTACGGAAACCTTTCCGGATGAGAGCGTGCCGCACGAGACCGGTGTGGCTGCTCTCGTCGTAGGGGGCGACGACGCACGCCTGCATGTAATTCCGGATCTCCTCCAGGATCGGCCGGTTTTCCTCCACGCCAAGGAGGCAGTCCTCCATCTCAATGATAGAATGCGTCCGTCCCGCATAGAAGCCGTAAACGATCCTGCCGTCCCTGCTTCTGCCGAACGGAAACTGCGCTTTGTTACGGTAGCGCCATGGCTCTTCCATGCCTATGATCGGCTCCATCTCCAGCCGCGGCTCCTCTTCCGGAGCGGACCGGGCCGGCAGAGTCGTTTTATCTCCCGGCAGTACCAGGCGGTCCAAGCCGCCGATCCGTTTCAGGTTATTGCAGATTTTTCTTTCTTTGAAGCGCAGCTGCTCCTGATAATCCATGGCCTGGAGCTGACATCCGCCGCAGGCCCGTGCGACCGGACATCTGGGCTTGATCCGATGCGGCGACGGCTCGATCACGCGGATGAGGCGCGCGAAGCCGTAGGTTTTTTTCTGTTTCATGACGCCGGCCTCGATCAGATCGCCGATCACGGTGTCCTTGACAAACCAGATATAACCGTCCGTCCTGCCGATCCCGGCGCCGTCCTCGCTCATATCCTCGATCCGTATCGTCAGCTTGTCGTTTTTTTTCAACGCCATGTCTCTCTCCTTCCTCTCCCGTCCGCCATCCCTGGCCGTTAGAAATTCCGAAAGTTTTTTGTAATCAATTTTATGCTTCTTTTACATATTTGCCATAGTTTATCCACATTTTTTTCTTATACTGACAATCGTAGAAGCTTTACCGAATCGTTTGAACGGCATGATTTCATCATCAGCGGAGTCTCCTTTGCTGAGTGTTCGATCACAGAAAATTTCGGTATGCTTGATCAAATGAGGGCCCTGCCGGACACGCGCGCACCAGGCTTCGGCTCTCGACTAAAAGCAAAAGCGTTCCAACTCACAGCAGTCCTGTGAAAGTAGAACGCTTATTTTTGTGACATCCAATGCCCCCGGAAAGGGCAGGCGGAGCACCCGCGGTCCGTCACTCCCACTCTTGCCCGGTCCTTCGTATATTGGTCTCCATCAACCGGTTGTAACCCAGCCAGCCGCTGCTGTTCCCGGTCGGATTCCCTCCAGATTCCAGCGCCTCCATCATCGTTTCCAGTTTTGCATCCGTGTTATCCGCAAGGTTCAGCGCGAGCGCCTCCAAAAGGGCCGGCTTCTTCGGTGACCCGTATTCCAGTTCGCCGTGATGCGCCAGGATGCAGTGCTTCAGCTCCGCGGCCAGGCGGTCCGGAAATCCAGGGATGGTCTTAATCCGCTCGCCGATCATCTCAGCGCCGATCATGATATGCCCCAGCAGCTGACCGTCGTCCGTATAATCATTTTCCGGGAAAACCGACAGTTCCTTCAGCTTTCCGATGTCGTGGAACATGGCCACGGTGATCAGCAGATCCCGGTTGATCATGGGATAACGGGACGCGTAATACTCGCAGAGATTGGTCACGTTTAACGTATGCTCCAGCAGTCCGCCGACAAACGCGTGATGAACGCTCTTTGCCGCCGAATGAAAGCGGAATGCCTTAGCGAACGTCTCGTCTTCAAAAAAGCTTGCAGCCAGCCTGGACAGGTAGGGATTTTTGATCGAGGAAACGTACCGCAGCAGTTCCTCATACATTTTTCCGATATCCTTTGCGGACACCGGCAGGTAATCTTCCTCCTTATATTCGCCTTTCCTGGCCTTCCGCACCCGGCGGATATTCAGCTGGTAGGCGCCCTGGAAGATCGTGACGTCTGCCTCGATCTGGATATAATCCATGGCTGCGAAGTTTCCCACACCGGGAGACCCCAGGTCCCAGATCTTTCCGTCAATGGTTCCCGTCTTGTCCTGCAGCACCAGATTTCCGTATTCTTTTCCGCTTTTTGACAAGGCGATCTGCTTCATCTTGCATAAATAAACATCCGACGTGTGCATGCCCTCACGGAACATCGCAATATATTTCATCTTCTTTTCCTTTCTCTTCCGTCCGGCAACAGAGCCAGGGATCACCTGGCTCCGATCGTTACCTCATATTCGATTGGTGAATAGCTTTCCCGTCCATATCGCTGGATCTCCACAGTCACGGTCGTGCCCGCCGAAAGCTTCTCCAGGCAGTTCTGGAAGTCCCTCATCGTCACAATCTCCTCTTCCCCTATTGCGGTGATCACATCGCCATTCTGAATCCCGGCATCATACGCCGGGCTGTCTGCCGATATCTGGTTGATGTATATCCCCTGGGGAAGTCCGTCCTGCCGCATGGCTTCGGAAACCTCCTGCCCGGTGATGCCAAAGTAGGGCGCAGGGATACCGTTGTACAGTTTCTCCAGCACGGTCTTGTAATCCGAAAGGGAATACACCGCCGTCATGGCGCCGCACTCCTCCGCAAAATCCTGCGTGGCCCAGCCGATCAGCTGCCCGTCGGTGTTTAACAGGAACGTTCCCTGCGGCACGTTGGCGCTCACGGTAGTGTAGAACAGACGGCTGCTTCCGTCAACGACCGGCATATTTTTCGCCACATAGGCGATCTGTCCCGTCGCGATGGAATGGACTACGCCGGCCGGACTTCCGCAGGCAATAACCAGGTCGCCCTGGCTGGCGGAATAAGAATTGCCCAACTCCAGTACGCTGATCTGCGCGGCTGCCTTCTCGCTGACTGCCCCTGCCTCCACGCTGATCACCGCCATATCGGAGATCGAATCCGCCCCCTTAAGCTGGCCGGATACCTGCGTCCCATCCGCGAAGGTGATCTCCAGCGCATCGGCCTCTTCCACCGCGGCGCCGGGCGCAAGGATCAGATATTCCTCCGCGGTCGCCTCCACGATAACGCCGGCATACATGCCCGCGGTTTCCACCGGATTGTTAAACCAGTCCATCTGCGTTTTCACGGAATGGATCGTAACGATCCCCTTATCCGCCTCTTTCGCCACATCATTCAGGCTGGCATACATGGCCTCCAGCTCATCGACGGAAAATTCATATTTTTCCACTTCATTACGGACGACCTCCTCCAGAGGTTCGGACTCCTCCTGCGTCGTCTCTTCCCGCACCGCAGGGGAGGTCGTCTCCGGTTCATCCTTGGGAATGGAGATCGGCTCGCTCTCCGGCTCATCGTCCGCCGCCAGATACTTCCTGGCAAATGGTTCGGACATCACAAAGGTTGCTGCCGCCAGAAGTCCGAACAGGACCGCACTGAAACACAGGAAAAAAAACCGACGGAATATCTGCGCCCGGCTCAGCTTCGGCCTTACGATCTTTTCATGAATAAACCGGCGTTTTTCTGTATCCTGTTCCAGGTTGTTCTTATCCGGCAACCGGCACACCTCCCTCAAAAATGACCTATCCCTATTATACGTGGGAAGTACCGTTTATGCAAGCGGAACCTGCCCCTCCCAAGCCGTGCCGGCGGACGTCTGTTCGCCCGCGTTCTCTTCCCCGGCACGGCAGTTTGGGCTTTCACGAAACCTTGCTTTATGATATACTTATGGCGGTGACCGGGCCCCCAACTTAAGGGCCCATGACCGCAAATCAAGCAGTTGAGGATGTAGTTATGAATCAAAAAGTATTACAGACTTTGGAATATGATAAAATTATCCGCCAGCTGGAGGAATACGCCTCCTCTCCCCTGGGGAAGACGCTTTGCCGGAATCTTCTTCCCTCCTCCGATCTGGAGGAGGTCCTGCGGATGCAGCAGGAAACCACCGACGCAGTCAGCCGGGTGCGGATGAAGGGAAGCCTTTCCTTTGCCGGATGCAAGGACATCGGCGCTTCCTTAAAGCGGCTGGAGATCGGAAGCGCCCTGAGCATTCCGGAACTTCTCGCGGTCAGTTCCCTTCTGACCGCGGCCGCCCGTGCCAGGGCTTACGGACGCCATGAGGACAGCGAATTTCCTGACGACAGCCTGGAGGAACTGTTTCGCGGACTGGAGCCGCTGACTCCGGTTAATACGGAGATCAAACGATGTATCCTCTCGGAGGACGAGGTAAACGACGATGCCAGCCCCGGGCTAAAGCGGGTCCGCCGCGCCATCAAAAACGCGGCCGACCGGCTCCATTCCCAGTTGAATGCCATACTGAACGCGCACCGGGCTTATCTGCAGGATGCCGTCATCACCATGCGCGACGGCCGCTACTGTCTTCCGGTAAAGGCCGAGTACAAAAACCAGGTGGCAGGCATGGTGCATGATCAGTCCTCCACCGGCGCCACCCTGTTCATCGAACCCATGGCCGTGATCCGGCTGAATAACGAAATGCGGGAGCTGGAGATCGCGGAGCAGAAAGAGATCGAGGCCGTCCTGGCGGATTTGAGCAGCCGCCTGGTTCCCTGGACGGAAACCATCCTGACAAATCAGCGGCTTTTGGCACAGCTTGACTTTATCTTTGCCCGCGGCGCTCTTTCCCGCCATTATAAGGGAAGCCAGCCGAAGTTCAACGACAAGGGCATCATCTCCATCAAGGACGGCCGCCATCCCCTCCTTGATCCGGCCAGAGTTGTTCCCATCACCCTGACCCTGGGGAAGGATTTTGATCTCCTGGTGGTCACCGGCCCCAATACCGGCGGAAAGACGGTCTCTTTAAAGACCGTGGGCTTATTTACCCTGATGGGGCAGGCCGGTCTTCATATCCCTGCGTTCGAGGGTTCGGAGCTTGCCGTGTTTCATGAGGTCTTTGCCGATATCGGTGATGAGCAGAGCATTGAACAGAACCTGAGCACCTTCTCCGCACATATGACAAACACGGTGCGGATCCTGGAACAGGCAGACAGCCGTTCCCTCTGCCTCTTTGATGAGCTGGGCGCCGGGACGGATCCTACCGAAGGCGCTGCCCTGGCGATCGCCATCCTGACCTTTCTCCACCGGATGCAGTGCCGGACCATGGCCACCACGCACTATAGTGAATTAAAGGTTTTTGCCCTATCCACACCCGGCGTGGAAAATGCCTGCTGTGAATTTAATGTCGAAACACTCCAGCCCACCTATCGTCTGCTGATCGGGATCCCGGGGAAAAGCAACGCCTTCGCCATTTCCCGGAAGCTCGGCCTGCCGGATTTTATCATTGAGGACGCGAAGACGCATCTGAAAGATTCCGACGAAGCATTCGAAGACCTGCTGGCCCATCTGGAAGAGAGCCGGATCACCATCGAAAAAGAACAGGCGCAGATTCAGGCCTACAAGGAAGAGATCGCCCGGCTGAAGGCCCGCCTGACCCAGAAAGAAGAACGGTTGGATGAGCGCAAGGAAAAGATGATCCGCGGCGCCGCCGAGGAGGCGCAGCGGATCCTTCGCGAGGCGAAGGAAACGGCAGATCAGACCATTAAGGAGATCAACCGGCTCTCCGCCGATTCCGGCTTAAACCGCCAGCTGGAAGCCCAGCGCACGAAACTGCGGGATAAGCTGAAGGCCACGGATGAAAAGCTGGCGATCAAACCGAAGGGCCCGAAAAAAACCATCTCCCCGAAAAAACTCCGGATCGGCGACGGCGTAAAGGTGCTGACCCTCGGCTTAAACGGCACGGTCAGTACCCTGCCCAATGAAAAGGGCGATCTGTACGTGCAGATGGGCATCCTCCGCTCTCTGGTCAATATCAGGGACCTGGAGCTTTTAGACGAGCAGTCTGTCTCCGGCCCTTCCCTGGCTTCCTCATCCCCCAAAAGCAGCGGGACCCGGATCCCCGCCGGGAAGACAGCCACGATCTCCCCGGAGATCAATCTGATCGGCATGAACGTGGACGAAGCCTGCTCTGTTCTGGATAAATATTTAGACGATGCCTACCTGTCCCACCTTCCTTCCGTCCGTGTGATCCACGGCCGCGGCACCGGCGCCCTGCGCGCCGGGATCCACAAGTATTTAAAACGGCTTAAGTATGTTAAGAATTTCCATCTGGGCGAATTCGGCGAAGGCGACAGCGGCGTTACCATCGTGACCTTTAAGTAAAGGAGGTTTCCACATTGGCAGAAAAGCAGAAAATCCTGATCGTAGATGATGACGCCAATATTGCAGAGCTCATTTCCCTCTACCTGATCAAAGAATGTTACGAAACGCAGATCGTCGGCGACGGCGAAGAGGCCCTGAAGTTCTTTGCCTCTTTTCGTCCGAATCTTATCCTCCTGGATCTGATGCTCCCCGGTATGGATGGCTACCAGGTCTGCCGGGAGATCCGCAGGACATCGCAGGTTCCCATCATCATGCTGTCCGCCAAAGGCGAGATCTTCGACAAGGTCCTTGGCCTGGAGCTGGGCGCGGACGATTACATGATCAAGCCCTTTGACTCCAAGGAACTGGTGGCCCGGGTCAAGGCGGTCCTTCGCCGCTACCAGCCGGCCGTCCCTGCCGTCCCCTCTTCCGACCAGCACGGAGAATACGTGGAGTATCCCGATCTGATCGTTAATCTCACCAACTACTCCGTCATCTACATGGGGCACTCCATCGAGATGCCGCCGAAGGAGCTGGAGCTTCTTTACTTCCTTGCCGCCTCGCCGAACCAGGTATTTACCCGGGAGCAGCTTCTGGACCATATCTGGGGCTATGAATACATCGGGGATACCCGCACCGTAGACGTGCATATCAAGCGTTTGCGCGAAAAGATCAAGGACCACAAAAACTGGGCCCTGTCCACCGTATGGGGCATCGGCTACAAATTTGAGGTCAAGCGATGAGCCGTCGTTCCCTCTATTACAAGTTTCTGCTCGGGTACCTGGTTTTCGGCCTCCTCGGTTTTCTCATCATCAGCACCTTCGCATCGAAAATGACCTATGAGCATCTGATCGCCCAGCAGGCGGATCTTTTGTATGATGAAGCCACGAAAATGGCGCAGGACTGCAGCGCCGTCTACCGGGGGAGAGGCGCCGATCTGGAAACGGTGGCGGACCAGCTGTCCGTGATCTCTCCCTCGCTCCAGTCAGAGATCTGGGTGGTGAACCGGGACGGAAGCGTCGCGGCCGACAGCACCGGCGGTACCCGAAAGGGTCTGACCGTGGACTTTAACCCGCTTTCCCTTGCCAACAAAAACTACGGCATCGGAAATTTTTACGGTGCGTTCTCCTATGATGTACTCAGTGTATCCGCCCCCATTACCGGGAATTACACGACTTACGGCTACGTGCTGATCCACATGCCTTTAAGCCAGATTTCCGCCAGCCGCGACGGGATCTTAAACATCCTGTACATCACCAGCGCCATCATTTATGTGCTGTCCCTGATCATCCTTCTGCTCTTTACCCAGACGGTGTATTTTCCGTTGAAGAAGATCACCGCCGGAGCCAACGAATACGCGGCAGGAAACCTGAAATACCACATTGAGATCACTTCCCGGGATGAGATGGGCTATCTGGCGGATACGCTGAATTACATGTCGGATAAGCTGGATCAGATGGATGAGTACCAGCGGACCTTTATCGCCAACGTATCTCATGACTTCCGCTCGCCACTGACATCCATCAAGGGCTATCTGGAAGCCATCCTGGACGGCACCATCCCCCCGGAAATGCAGGAAAAATATCTGACCCGCGTCATCGCGGAGACCGAGCGTTTAAACAAACTGACCCAGGATATGCTGACGTTAAATTCCCTGGACAAACAGGGACTGCTCACCCGCACAAACTTTGACATTAACCGGGTCATTAAGGATACGGCGGCCTCCTTTGAGGTGATCTGCGAAAAAAAGGACATCTCCTTTGACCTGACCTTCGCCGACAATATCCAGATGGTTTTCGCTGACCTGGGAAGGATCCAGCAGGTGCTCTACAATCTGATCGACAACGCCATCAAGTTCAGCTACAACGGCTCGACGATCTATATCCAGGTGTTTCCGCGGTATGAAAAGATTTTCGTATCGGTCAAGGATACCGGGATCGGCATTCCCAAAAACAGCCTGAAAAAGATCTGGGAACGTTTTTACAAAACAGATCTGTCCCGCGGAAAAGATAAGACCGGGACCGGACTGGGGTTAAGCATTGTCAAAGAAATCATCCAGTCACATGGAGAGAATATCGACGTGATCAGCACCGAGGGCGTGGGCACAGAATTTATCTTCAGTCTCCCTCGTTCCGCCGGGTGATCCGGAAGCAGGACATCGCCCTTTTTATGAAAAATCGTAAGTTTTCTGTCATAAAAATTTTCCCATTTGCCCGTCCGGCGCTATTCTCAAAAAAAAACGGACATGGTATAATGTCCGCAGGATGTCTGCTTGACAGTATCGATTAAAAAAGAGGAGGGATTTCCTTGAAAACAGCAAAACATATCCTGCCGCTCATGCTTGCGGCCGGCCTCTTGTCCCTGTCCGAAGCGGTGGACACTTACGCCCGGGACAAGATCGAACAGGTCTCTCTGACCTTCAGCCTGAACACCGACGACTGGGAAGAACTGGAGGTCGAATGCGGCGATGACACCTACTACGTCAGTGAGGTCACACTTTACCCGGAGGGCACGAACACATCCTCCACGCCTTACGCCGTAGTGGTACTGGAAGCGGATGATGACTACTATTTTTCCAGCGTAAAGAGCAAATACTTTCAGCTGGACGGAGAAGGCGCCGCGTTCAGCGAGGCCGCCCGCAGCAACAGCAACTCGACCATGACTTTGTCCGTGCGGCTTAAGGATCTGGGCGAGGGCCAGCTGGAATCGCCTTCCAATCTTGCCTGGACGGACACCGGCATTGCCTCCTGGGATGCTGTAAGCGGCGCCGGCACCTATTCTGTCCGCATCCTCCTGGACGGCAAAACCGTCGGTGCCTCCAGCACGGTCAAGACAGAGATCACGGTATATAATTTCTCGACCCAGATCACGAAAACCGGCAGTTATGTTTTTCAGGTCCGTGCGAATGGCATTTTCCAGAAGACGGAGTCCAGTGAATGGGCGGAGTCGGCGGTCCTGACGGTAGATGAGACGATGCTGGCCTACATCCAGGCCAACGCGGCGGAAGACACCGGAGTGGTGGGGAGCTGGCAGCAGGACGAGAACGGCACCTGGTACCAGTACACTACTGGAGAGATCGCCACGGGCGGATGGGTCCAGATCGATGACGGCTGGTATTACTTTGATGATTCCGGATATATCCTCACCGACCAGTGGATCGACCGCTACTATGTAGGCAGCGACGGAAAGATGCTCACGGATACCATTACCCCGGATGGCTACTACGTCGACGAAACCGGATCGTGGGCGCCGAAATAAAAACGGCAGCCTTTCTAAGCTGCCGCATGCATGTAATATCAATCCAGGACCAGCCGGGCCGCGCCGTAGATCCCGGCGTCATTCCCCAGCTTTGCCAGGGTCAAAACGCCCTTGTTTGCTGAGATTGCCACATAGTGATCATAATACTTCCGGATCGCATCGATCAGGAACTGGCCGGCCCGCGATACGCCGCCGCCGATCACGAACGCCTCCGGATCTACGGTAAGCGCGATCTGGGCGCAGGCCAGCCCCAGATAGCGGCTTACTGTCTCGATCACCGCAAGTGCCAGGGCATCGCCGTTTTTGGCGCAGTCCAGCACGTTTTTCGCGGAAATATGGCTGCCGAACCGACGCATGGCGGAGGGCTGGTCACTGGCCGCCAGAACCCGTCTCGCTTCTCTGGCGATCCCGGTGGCGGATGCCACCTGCTCCAGGCAGCCCGTACCGCCGCAGTTGCAGTGTTCCGTCTCCTCATCTCTCACATGGATATGGCCGATCTCCCCGGCCAGCCCGTGACGGCCGGCGACGATCTTTTCATCCAGGATGACGCCGCCGCCCACGCCGGTCCCCAGAGTGATCATCACGATGTCCCTGTATCCCTTTCCGCCGCCCTGCCACATTTCTCCAAGGGCCGCCACGTTCGCGTCATTTCCGCTCCGGACCGGCATGCCGCCCATCAGGCTGCTTAATTCCTTCTGCGGATTGGCCTTTTGCCATCCCAGGTTTACACACACCTCTACGCTTCCGTCCGGCAGGACCGGCCCGGGGACACCCATCCCTGCGCCGATCACCTCTTTTCTCTCGATCCCCATCTCCTGAAGCTTTTTTTTCATGGATGCCGCCACGTCCGGAAGGATCCGGCTGCCGTTATCTTCTTTTCTGGTGGGAACCTCCCATTTCCCCAGAAGCGTCCCCGTATCGGTAAAAATACCGATCTTTACCGTCGTTCCTCCAATGTCAATGCCAATGCACTTGTTTCCCATCTTTCCTGCTCCTTTTTCTCTGTTATTGCCCTCTGCTGCCGGATGGCAGCGCACGTTCCGGGATGCCAAATGCGCCGCCATTCTTTCACGGAACGGCGGCGCACTGCCTTCCCATCTAGCGCTGGAGCGTGATCTCCCTCATCTTCTGCGGATCTGTAATAATATAGGTGTTGGGGAATCTTCCCCTGGTCACCTTGGATATGGTGCTGTCAAAGGTGGCGCTGAATTTCAGCGTTCCCGACAGATTGTAAATCTGCAGGGTCTCATCATTCCACAAAAAGATCTGATCTCCGCCGAAAGAGGCCTCCTCATACTGAAAATTAAAATCTTTGCGGAGCAAAAGCTTCCCGGACGCGCTGTAGATCTCCATGTGATAGGGGTTCTCGCCCTCGCTGTTCGTCACGATGATTCCGACATAGTCCGAAGAATAAAACAGGCTGCAGATCTCGCCATCTGCCGTAGTCTGCGTCAGCACCTCCGGCGACGCCAGATTCTTCGAGCTAAAGAAGGTCAGGCCCTGGTCCGAACAGGCAAAAGAATAAATGTCCGTCAGAAAACGGACCCGGGGAACGAGCGTTCCCGAAAAAATATCGTCAAAGCCGCCCACCAGCCGCTTGGGCGACGTGTTCTTTCCGATTTCGGAAAAGTCATAAAAAACGACTCTGCTGTCCATCATTCCGTTATTCATATAGACATAGGAACAGATCACCTTGTTTCCATCCGGGGAAAAACTGAAGTCCAGGGGGTACCCATCGCCGGAAAGCCTGGATTTGATGGTAATATCCAGCTGCTCGCCGTCCCGGCGAAACCAGGTGATGTAACTGGATGTGGTATCCTCCAGGATCGCACCTGCCACGCCCTGCGCGGAGACCGTAACTTTCACGATCGGCAGAAGCGTAGTCGCCACGCCCTGGCATCCTTCCTCGTTGCAGATATAAATGCTGTTCCCCTGCTGGTCCGCGATCACCGCGTAGTCTCCATTCACTTCCGCGATGGGAGACTTCATCTCGTAGGTCTGTACCCAGATGGTTTTCCCGTGCGAATCAATGTAGGAAGCGCCGTCCTTGGTGTATTTAATGAGGTTGCTGCCAAAAGCGATATAACCGGTAAAACTGCTCTCCGTGCGGATCTCGCTGTCGCTCGAAACCAGTTCTGTCTCCCAGGAAACTTCATATTCCGTATATTCATAATATTTGTACCAGTAGAAAACGCACAAGCCTGCCAGCGCAATGATCAGCAGAAGCACAATGACGGCCATCAGTTTGCGCCGGGCTGCCTTTTTTTTGGCTTCCCTGAGCTCTTCTTCCGTCAACTCCTCCTGCATCACAGGCGCAGGGACGATCTGCCGGCGAAGCTGCTGTTTCTTCATCTCGCGGTTCAGGTCATCCCGATCCATCATATTTCTTTTATCCATTCGTGTTTCTCCTGACACCTCCTCCTGGCGCATACCGGTTTCTCCGAACCCCTGCCGCCGAATGGGCGGCGTCCATTCCGGGACGCCTAGCGCGCCGGCGCATCCCCCTCCCAGCTGAGCCGATGCAGATGCCCCTGCATGTTCATCTTTTCAAAGCCATGCTGACGCAGCGCCTCGTAAAGAAGGATAGCCACGGAATTTGAAAGATTGAGCGAGCGGATCTCCCCCCACATAGGGATGCGCACACAGCTTTCCGGGTGCCTGACCAGGATTTCTTCCGGGATCCCCCGGCTCTCCGGTCCAAACATCAGAAAACAGTCCTGCGGATAGGCAACCTCAGTATAAACATGCCTGCCCTTGGTGGTGGCCATGTAGAGCTTCGCCCCCGGATTCTTTTCCAGGAAATCCGCGAAGTCCGGATAAATGGTCACATCCAGCTTATCCCAGTAATCCAGCCCGGCGCGCTTCACCGCTTTTTCGTTGATCTTAAACCCCAGCGGTTCGATCAGATGAAGGCGCGTATTGGTGGCAACGCAGGTCCTGCCGATATTTCCCGTATTGGCCGGCATCTCCGGCTCGTAGATCACTACATTCACCGTCTCACCCCTTCTGTTCCAGCTTCCGGATAAACCGGCCGATCCGCCCGAGCGCCTCCTTAAGGCTGTCCAGGGAGTACGCGTAGGAAATCCGAAGGTAGCCCTCGCCGCAGTCGCCAAACGCCGTTCCTGGAACGACGGCCACCTTTTCTTCGCGGAGAAGCCTTGTGGCAAACTCATCGGAAGTCATGCCAAAGCGCTTAATGCTGGGAAAGGTATAAAACGCGCCGTACGGTTCAAAACATTCCAGTCCCATTTCCCGGAAAGCGTACATCAGGTAGCGGCGCCTCTGATTATAGGACTCCCGCATCATCTCCACATCGCCGTCCCCGTTGCGCAGGGCGGAGATGGCGGCATACTGACTGGTCGTGGGCGCGCACATAATGGCAAACTGATGGATCTTCAGCATCTGGCTTAAGATCATCGCCGGCGCGCAGGCGTACCCCAGCCTCCATCCGGTCATGGCGTAGGCCTTGGAAAATCCGTTGATCAGGACCGTCCTGTCCCTCATCCCCGGGATCGACGCGATGGATATGTGTTTCTGCTCATACGTCAGTTCCGAATAAATCTCATCGGAAATCACGAAAAGATCATTCTCCTCCACCACCTTCGCGATCTCTTCCAACTCCGCTTTCCCCATCACCGCGCCGGTGGGATTGTTGGGGAAGGGAAGGATCAGGATCTTTGTCCTTGGCGTGATCTTTTCCCGAAGCTTCTCCGCCGTGAGCTTAAACTGTTCTTTCTCCTCCAGCCGGATCACGACCGGCACACCACCGGCCAAAATGGTGCAGGGAACGTAGGACACGTAGCTGGGCTGGGGGATCAGAACCTCGTCGCCGGGATTCAGCATGACCCGCAGCGCCAGATCGATCGCCTCGCTGCCTCCCACGGTAACCATCACTTCCTGCTCCGGATCGTAGGAAAGCTCCTGTCGGCGGCTTAAGTACCGGCTGATCTCCACCTTTAAATCCGAGAGCCCGGCATTGGACGTATAAAAGGTACGGCCCTTCTCCAGTGAATAGATGCCCTCCTCGCGGATATGCCACGGCGTATCAAAGTCCGGCTCGCCTACGCCCAGAGAAATGGCGTCCTTCATCTCACTTACAATATCAAAAAACTTTCGTATCCCGGAAGGCGGGATGGATACGATCTTATCCGACAGCGGATTTCTCATGGCGTGATCAGCATCCTTTCATCCTGAACCGGCTCCGCGATGACGGTACCATGGTCCTTATATTTTTTCAGCACAAAATGGGTGGCCGTGCTCAGTACCGACTCCATGGGGGAGAGTTTTTCCGCCACAAACTGCGCCACCTGGCGCATGGTTTTGCCCTCGATCAGCACCGTGAAATCAAACGCGCCGGACATCAGATATACCGACTCCACCTCGCTGTACTGATAGATCCGCTCCGCGATCTTATCAAATCCCATCCCGCGCTGCGGAGTCACCTTCACTTCGATCAGCGCCACTACCTTTTCATCGCTGGTATTGTCCCAGTTGATCAGTGTATGATAACCGCAGATAATACGCTCCTTCTCCATCTCCGCGATTTCATTCGCTACCGCGACCTCGCTCTCGCCGAGAAGGATAGCCAGATCCTTAATATCAATGCGGCTGTTTTTTTCGATCACCGCCAAAATCTTTTCTCTCATTGTTCTTCCTCCATTCCCCGATCGCTGCCTTTCCTGTCTGCCTCCGCCGCAGAGCGCGTCTCTATCCGGATGCCTTCCTTTGACAGAAGGGAAGCCGCCGGGCCTTCACCCAGTATCCGGATCAGCTCATCCTCCCTCGGGCGTTCCAGGTAGCCGGTTTCCTCACCGTGACGCACCTCCCTGGCGATCCCCTCGGTAATCCGTCCGATCACGGCCGCCGCGATGCCCAGGTCTTCGCAGGCTTCCACGATCCGTCCGCCGTTTTCCGCAGCCATCACCAGGCAGCGGCCGCACCACAGACGGTAAGGGTTCACTCCGCAGCGCTCACAGACCTCGATCGTATCCTGTCTGACCGGAATTTTCCTGAGCCAGAATACCGCGCCGGCGCAGCCGGCGCCGGTCAGATCCCAGATCGCCTTCAGGATCCCGCCCCGGCCCGCCGGCTCATACGCCGCAGCCCCCAGTGCCCCAAAATAGTCCAGATGCCGGGAAACCTCCGGCTCCCGGCTCTCTGCAATCTGTTTTTGATAATCTGGTGAAAACCACCGGGAAAGCTCTGCTTTCCGTCCCTCCGCCAGCGCCCTGGTGCCCGGCCGTCCGATCAGACCGACCGTCACCAGATCCAGGCCCGGTTTCAGTTTTTCTCTTTTTTCTTCTTCCAGCATCGTCATCCTTTCCAATGCCTGCTCTTTTTCGTCTCATCCCCCACTAACGCAGATATGCCGCAATCGTCGGGATCACCATCGCCGCGATCAGGATAATGACAATTACTGCCGATACGACCTGCCGTTTTCTGTTCTTATGCATATTGATCATCGGTTATCACCTCTTTCATCTCTCTGAACGTCCTGCCGCGTACAGCCCCGCCCCGCAAAAGATGCTTCACCCGATCAGGCCGCGCGTCTGCACACGTGCCTTTATTTTATGCCATTTTAGTCATTCCTGCAAGCGCTCTTTTCGCCTTTTTCGGCCGCCGGTTCATCCGCGCAGGCTATACCTGGAGCGTAATGGTGCGGCCGGACGGTTCATACTGATAATAACGGACGCCGGCCGCGTTCAGCATCCTCTTGGAGGCGCGTACCGCAGGCGTATCACCATATTTATCGCAGGCATAGATCAGTGTTCGGATCCCCGCCTGGATGATGGCCTTGGCGCACTCGTTGCAGGGAAAAAGCGTCACGTAGAGCTTGCTTCCTTCCAGGCTTCCTCCCCGGTAATTCAGGATCGCGTTCAGTTCGCTGTGCGTGGAATAAAAATATTTTGAATTATACGGGTCGTCCAGCTCATGTTCCTTTCCCCAGGGAAATTCGTCATCCGAACAGCCTGCGGGGAAGCCGTTGTAGCCCATGGACAGGATCTTATTGTCCTGGCTGACGATGCATGCGCCCACCTGCGTGCTGGGATCTTTGGAACGCCTGGCGGAAAGATAGGCAACTCCCATAAAATATTCGTCCCATGTAATGTAATCTTCTCTCTTCTTCGTCATCGCGTTTCCTTCTCCCTTTCTGCCGTCAGACCCGGCAGATCTGGTAGCCTGCCGCCTTGCTGAGCCGGTTCATGATCGCCTGGCCCAGATGATCCCTGGCAAAACTCTCCGAAAAGATATAATCCACGCCCAGATCGTCGAATTCCCGGAGCACCGCGTACAGGTTGTGCGCCACGGAATCCGCATCCGCGCGGCGTCCGATACTTCGTTTTATCCGGGCCGTATACACGGCCCGGCTCTCCTCCGTACAGATCACGCCTGTCCGGTAACCTTCTTTTTCTTTCTCCGCCGCCAGGCGGTCCACCTGGCTTGCCATGTAAACGCTTTCCAGATCCACCGCCCGGCTGATCCCGCGGCTCTTCATCATCTCGACCGTCCGCTCATGCAGCCGGCTTCCCGGCGTATCCAGTTCTCTCACCGTCTCTTCGGAAAGCTCTACCAGCGTAAGCTGGCCCTTCGGGGCGTAATGCCGGTACTTCATGCCCGGCGCCCGCGGGCGGACGCCCTCCTTCATGGGCCCGATGATCGCCGGATCGATCTCCACGTGGTTAAACAGCGCGTCCAACATCTCCCGGGTAATAAATCCCGGCCTTAAGATCACCGGCACCGGCCCTGTCACATCGACGATGGTCGACTCCACGCCGATCCCCACCGGGCCGCCGTCCACGATCATCTCGATCTTTCCCTGCAGATCCTGCCATACGTGGTCCGCCGTGGTCGGGCTCGGCCTGCCGGAAAGGTTGGCGCTGGGCGCCGCTACCGGCACGCCGGCCAGACCGATCAACTTCCTCGCCACCGCGTCATCCGGCATCCGCACCGCCACCGTGTCCAGTCCTCCGGTCGTGCCAAGCGGCACCCGTTCGCTCTTTGGAAAGATCATGGTCAGCGGTCCCGGCCAGAATTTTTCGGCCAGTATCCGCCCGGCCTCCGGCACCTCCCGCACCAGAAACGGCAGCTCTTCCATCGAAGAAATGTGGGCGATCAGCGGGTTATCCGACGGCCGCCCCTTGGCCTCGTAGATCCGCCGGGCCGCGCCGGCATCCAGCGCATTCCCGCCCAGACCGTAGACCGTCTCGGTGGGAAACGCCACCAGCCCGCCTTCCTTAAGAATCCGGGCAGCCTCCAAAAGCTCCTCATCCGCCGGATTCTCCCGGTCCCTGATCACTACTCGTTTCGTGTCCATTTTCTGAAAACCTCCATGCCGCCGTCCTTCCTCCCCGGCCGCGGCAAGCACCGCCGTCAGGACTTTGCCATATTGACAAATTTGGTATACTCCGGCCGCCACAAAAGCTCCACCGTGCCGACAGGGCCGTTCCGCTGCTTGGCGATGATCACCTCGGCCACGTTGGGCTTATCCGTATCTTTATTGTAATAATCATCCCGGTAAAGGAACATCACCACGTCCGCATCCTGCTCGATGGCGCCGGACTCCCGCAGGTCGGAAAGCATGGGCCGGTGGTCCTGTCTGGTCTCGCAGGCACGGCTAAGCTGCGACAGGGCGATTACCGGCGCGTTCATCTCTCTGGCCAGCGCCTTTAAGGAACGGGAAATTTCGGAAATCTCCTGCTGCCGGTTGTCGTTTGCCCTTCCCGAACCGGTCATCAGCTGCAGATAATCAATGATGATCATCTGCAGGCCATATTCCAGCTTCATCTTTCTGCACTTGCTTCGAAGCTCGGTAATGGAGATGCCCGGCGTATCATCGATGATCAGCTTGGAATTGCCGATGATGCCGATCCCCTCCACCACCGCGTCCCAGTCCGCGTCCGTCAGGCTTCCCGTCCTGAGCTTTTGTGAATCGACGTTGGATTCCATGGCCAGCATGCGGTTCACCAGCTGCTCCTTGGACATCTCCAGACTGAAGATCATGCAGGGCATCCCCTTGCGCACCGCCACGTAATCCACCACATTCAGCACAAACGCCGTCTTTCCCATCGACGGGCGGGCAGCCAGAAGCACCAGATCCGAGGGCTGCATCCCCGACGTCTTGTAATCCAGATCAATAAATCCCGTGGGGATCCCCGTGACCGTTCCCCCGGAGCGGGACGCCGCCTCGATTTTTTCCAGAACGTTCAGCGCCACCTGCCGGATCGGCACAAAGTCCCCGGCGCTGCGGCTCTGGAGCAGATCAAAGATGGACTTCTCCGTGTGGGCCAGGATATCCTCCAGCTTCTCCTTTCCTGCATAACAGGTATTGGCGATCTCCTCATTTACCCGGATCAGGCGGCGAAGGACTGCCTTCTCCCGGACGATGCCGGCATACGACTTTACATTGACTGAAGTGGGAACCGTAGCCATGATATCCCGGACGAATTCCAGGCTGCTGACCTCCGGCGGCACGTCCTTTTCCTTCAGGCGATCCTGCAGGGTGACCAGATCCACCGGCTTGCCCTCATTAAACAGTTCCACGATCGATTCAAACATCACGCCGTACTGATGCTGGTAAAAATCATCTGCCGTAATAATTTCAGAGGCAGAGAGGATGGCCTCACGGTCCATCAACATGGATCCGATCACCGACTGCTCTGCCTCTATACTATGAGGAAGCACCCGCTTTAACAGCGCTTCATCCATATCCTTACGCCTCCACTACCTTTACCGCCAGTTTCGCGGTCACATCCTTGTGAAGCCTGATCGGTACCTCATGGGTTCCGAAGGTTTTAATGGTTTCCGGAAGAATAAATTTCTTTTTGTCGATATCCATCTTCAGCTGGTCCCTGATCGCCTTGCTGATCTCCTTCCCGGACACCGATCCGAAGGCCCGTCCGCCCTCGCCGGCCTTCATGGAGACCGTCACCGAAAGCTTCTCCAGCCGCTCGGCCATCGCCTTCGCTTCCGCCAGCTGCTGGGCGGCGACCTTCTCCGCGTTGGCCTTCTGAAGCTTCAGCTCGTTCAGATTTCTGGGGGTGGCTTCCACGCCCAGTTTTTTGGGCAGGATAAAATTCCTGGCATAGCCATCGTTGACCTTGACCACCTGCCCCTTCTTTCCCAGAGATTTTACATCCTCCAATAATACAATATCCATTATGATATATCCCCTTTCTTCAGCATTTCATCGATCACGATCTTTACCCTGGCCCTGGCCTCATCGATCGTCACGCCGGTCAGCTGCGCGCCGGCCACCGCCCGGTGCCCGCCGCCGCCAAGGTGCTCCATCATGACCTGCACATTCACCTCATCGATCGAGCGTGCGCTGGCATAGATCACCCGATTATATTCCGTCAGCACGACCGATGCCTTGATCCCGTTGATCTCCAGAAGGTCATTGGCCGCCTGGGCCCCCACGATCGTGGGGCTTGCCAGGCCCTCGGCCGGGCATACACTGATGGCAAAGACATCCCGATACACCTCGGCCCGGCGGACCGTCTCCGCCTTGGCCTGATACTCGGCCATGTTGTCCCGGAAAAGCTTGCGCACCCGGGTCACATCAGCGCCGCACCTTCGCAGAAAGGCTGCCGCCTCGAAGGTGCGGACTCCGGTCTGATTGACAAAATTATTGGTATCAATCACGATGCCGGCGTACATGGCGTCCGCCTCTGCCGGCCGGATCCGGATCCCGTCCGCGATGTACTGCAGAATCTCCGCCACCATCTCGCATGCCGACGAGGCGTACGGCTCCACATAGGAAAGGACCGCGTTATCGATGATCTCGCTGCTCTGGCGGTGATGATCCAGCACCACGATCGTCTTGATCAGCTTAAGCAGCGCCGGCGCGTCGGTGATGCTTGGCCGGTTCACATCCACCACCACGAGCATGGTGTTGGCGTCCACCAGCTCCGCCGCCTTCGCCCCCTTTAAAAACAAATCCTCCGGATAGTCCGCGTTCCCCGTAAACCGGTCCATCATGGGCTTCACCGAAGTGGTCACATCGTTGATCACGATATTTGCCTTCTTGTTCATGGCCGTGGCAATGCGATAGATGCCCATGGCCGCGCCGAAGGAGTCAATGTCCGCCATCTTATGCCCCATGATCAGCAGCCGGTCCTTATTCTCCATCAGTTCCCGGAGGGCGTGAGCCTTCACCCGGGCCTTCACCCGGGTATTCTTTTCCATCTGCTGAGCCTTGCCGCCAAAATACTGGATCTTCTCGCCGTCCTTGATCACCGCCTGGTCGCCGCCCCGGCCCAAAGCCATGTCAATGGAGACCCGGGCATAGTCATAATTCTGGCTGTAAGTCTCCCCATTCATCCCCATCCCGATGCTCAGGGTGACCGCCATCTCGTTGCCGATGTTGACCGTCTTGACCTCCTCCAGGATGGCGAAGCGGTCATTCTTGATCCGTTCCACGTATTGCTGCTTGACCGCAAAGAAATATTTGTCCTTTTCCAGCTTTTTTACGATGCCGTGCATGGCGGAAATGTATTTGTTGATCTTGCGGTCGATCAGCGCGGTCAGAAGCGAACGACGCACCTCCTCTACGCTTTCCAGCGCCTCGTCGTAATTATCCAGATAGATGAGGCCGGCCACCATCTTCTGATTATCGATCTCCTTCTTGTAATGAAGGATCTCTGTCTCATCCGCCAGATACACCGTCAGAAGATAGGCCTCGGAAAAGTCCTTTCCCAGCGTTTCGGTCAGAGAAGCCGCATCCTTTAAGGCCACCCACTTTAAATCCATCCGGTAATTCCGGTTCCCGTACTCTGTGTGGAGGGTTACGGTATGCTCTCTCTGTTCCAGGACTTCCCGGGTAACCTCGGGAAACATGGACTGCAGGCTCCGTCTGCTGTGCCGGTCCAGCCCAACAAGCTGGCCGAACGCGTCATTCACCCACAAAAGCCGCCCGCGGTCGTCCGCTATGGCATAGGGCTGCATCATCTCGGCCAGAAGCCGCTTCTGGATCCAGGCATATTCTGACGAAAACTCCACCAGGCCGGCCAGTACATTTTTTTTCTGATAAACGTAAATCCCCAGGGCAAGCAGCACATAAAGCAGGGTAAACAAGCTCATCACCGCCCCCGCCGCCACACTGACAGCGCCTGTCACCATAGTCGCCGCGATCAACAGTACTGACAAAATCAAGGGCCACTGCAGGTATATGCTCAGCCTTCCCCGGACCCGAATCTTTTTTTTCATTCTTTGCTTCTCCTTATGAACCTGGTCCCGCGTCATCGCCTATTTCGAGTATTATACCATAGTTCAGGGGTTCCGTCCATGAAAATCAACATACCGGCCTCCGGGCCGTCCGGGCTTACCGAGCAAAAACCGCCGCCCGGATCTCCAGTCAGAGATACCGGGCAGCGGTCATAAGGGACATTGTTTTTTTCTTTGGGTTGATTATTATTTTACACTCATCGTTTGCCGCCGGACAGACGGCATCCATCCGAAGCTGGATATGGGATCTTATTCGTACTCGACCACGTCGATCCACCGCATCAGGAACTCTTTTTCCTTTTCCTTTTTCTTGGTCAGCTGCGCCGCCGCTACGATCGGCAGCCAGCGGTTCACATACTGACGGGCCGTATCGCTCTTCTCACAGAACAGCTTCATATACAGCGCCGCTCTTTCCTGATCCTCCAGTGAGAAAAGCAGGTAGGTCATCGCCGCATCCGCCGAAGCATTGCCCTGCGCGGCATGGGCCCAATCGATGATCCACATCTTATTGTACTTATCCACGATGATGTTCGAGGGGTTGAAGTCGCCATGGCACAGCTTCGTATGCTTCGGCATACTCTCCAGGCGGGTGGCCAGCTCATAGCGGGCAGTCGCGTCCAGATCCTTCAGGCTGTTGATCTGGTCCATCAGCTTATGACGAAGTCTCTTGATGGTCGTCACCTTCTGGCTGTGCACCTTAAGCTGCAGGTCAACGAACATCTCCATGTAGGTCTCCAGCTTCTTCGGCTCCTCATCCATCATCTGCTGCAGGGTCTTTCCCTCCACTTTATCGCGGACCAGGCACCAACCTTCCGGTGTCTCCTCCACCGATACCAGTGACGGTACGTTTAAATCGGTGTTCAGCTCCACCAGAGCCTCATTCCGGGCTTCATTTAACACGTCAGCCTTGGTATAGCGGTTATCAAACACCTTGATGATCTTGTCCTCCGTGGCGTAAAGCGTCTTATGCGGCCTTGTAAAGATCACTTCTTTATTCGTCGTTTCCATTGCCTTTATGCCCTCCTTAATCCATGATTAATTGCCGTAGTATGCCTTCAGATACATCTCCTTGATCTCACTCATTAACGGATACCGCGGGTTCGCTCCGGTGCACTGATCGTCAAATGCGTCCTCGACCATCTGGTCTAACGTCTCCAGGAAGTACTTCTCATCTACGCCGTAGTCCCGGATCGTCTTCTTGATCCCGACTTTTTCCTTCAGATCCTCGATCTTCCGGATGAACAGCTCCAGCGTCTCCTGATCATCCTTGCCGCATACGCCGCAGAAATGCGCGCACTCCGCGTAGCGGGCCAGGGTGTGCGGATACTGATACTGAGAGAAGGTGCCCATCTTCGGCGGAACTTCCTCCGCATTAAAGCGAAGCACATGGCTGATCAGCAGCGCGTTTGCTACGCCGTGGGGCAGGTGATGATACGCGCCAAGCTTGTGCGCCATGGAGTGGCACACACCCAGGAAGGCGTTGGCAAATGCCATACCGGCCAGGCAGGAAGCGTCTGCCATCTTCTCGCGGGCAACCGGATCGTTCGCGCCGTTCTCGTACGCGCTGGGCAGGTACTCGAAGATGGTCTTCATCGCCTTCAGCGCCAGGCCGTCCGTGTAGTCCGTCGCCATGACGGACGCATAAGCCTCCAGCGCGTGCGTCAGGGCGTCCACACCGGACGCGCTGGTCAGTCCCTTCGGCTGCGTCATCATGTTGTCGGCATCGATGATCGCCATATTAGGAAGCAGCTCATAGTCCGCCAGCGGGTACTTCGTGCCTGTCCGGTCATCGGTAATGACGGCAAACGGCGTTACCTCGGAACCCGTACCGGAAGAAGTGGGGATCGCCACGAAGTATGCCTTTTCGCCCATCTTCGGAAAAGTATATACTCTCTTGCGGATATCCATAAAGCGCATGGCCATATCCAGGAAATCCACCTCCGGATGCTCATACATCACCCACATGATCTTGCCGGCATCCATCGCGGAACCGCCGCCCAGCGCGATGATGCAGTCCGGCTCGAACGCCGCCATCGCCTTGGCTCCGGCTGTCGCGGAAGATAAGTTGGGATCGGGAGCCACCTCATAGAAGCAGGTGTGCTGGATTCCCATCTCGTCCAGCTTCTTCTCGATCGGCTTGACATAGCCGTTCTTATACAAGAAGGAGTCGGTAACGATGAAGCACTTCTTTTTGCCCATCACGGTGCCTAACTCATCCAATGCCACCGGCATGCAGCCTTTTTTGAAGTATACCTTCTGCGGCGCTCTGAACCACAACATATTTTCTCTCCTCTCCGCAACGGTCTTGATATTTAACAGGTGCTTTACTCCTACATTTTCGGAAACGGAATTTCCGCCCCAGGAACCGCACCCCAGCGTCAGGGACGGAGCCATCTTAAAGTTGTAAAGATCACCGATGCCGCCGTGCGAGGAAGGCGTATTGATCACGATCCGGCAGGTCTTCATGGCCTCCGCGTGCTTCATGATCTTCTCTTTCTGCGCCGGATGGATATACAGGGAGGCAGTGTGGCCGTAGCCGCCGTCCGCAACCAGACGCTCCGCCTTGGCAATGGCCTCGTCAAAGTCCTTTGCCCGGTACATCGCCAGAACCGGAGACAGCTTCTCATGTGCAAACTCCTCCGAGATGTCTACCGATTCGACCTCGCCGATCAGGATCTTGGTCTTCTCCGGCACGCTGATGCCGGAAAGCTTGGCGATCGTATAGGCGGACTGGCCCACGATCTTTGCATTTAACGCGCCGTTGATCAGGATCGTATGGCGTACCTTATCCAGCTCGTCCTCCTTTAAGAAGTAGCAGCCTCTGTAGGCAAACTCTTTCTTCACCTCATCATAGATATCGCCGACTACCGTTACGGACTGCTCAGAAGCGCAGATCATGCCGTTGTCAAAGGTCTTGGAGTGAATGATGGAGTTCACCGCCAGCTTGATATCGGCGGTGTCGTCGATAATTACCGGCGTGTTTCCTGCGCCTACGCCCAGCGCGGGCTTTCCGGAAGAATAGGCTGCCTTGACCATGCCCGGGCCGCCGGTAGCCAGAATGGTGTCAGACTCCCGCATCACCTCATTGGTCAGCTCCAGGCTGGGGACATCGATCCAGCTGATGATGTTCTCCGGAGCGCCTGCCGCTACCGCCGCGTCGTATACAACCTTGGCCGCCGCGATGGTGCTGGCCTTTGCCCGAGGATGGGGGCTGATGATGATCGCGTTCCTGGTCTTCAGGCAGATCAACGTCTTAAAGATCGCGGTGGACGTCGGGTTCGTGGTGGGAATGACCGCGGCGATCAGACCGATGGGCTCCGCGATCTTTTTGATGCCGTAAGCGGTATCCTCCTCGATGACCCCGCAGGTTTTGGTATTCTTATATGCATTATAGATATATTCGGCAGCGTAGTGGTTCTTGATCACCTTATCTTCAACCACACCCATGCCGGTCTCCTCTACCGCCATCTTTGCCAGAGGAATTCTCGCCTTATTTGCTGCCATCGCGGCGGCAAAAAAGATCTTGTCTACCTGTTCCTGCGTATAGGTAGCAAAAATTTCCTGTGCCTTGCGCATTTCTTTCATGCGGGCCTGGAGAGCTTCTACAGTGTCAATGATCGTGGGCTCCGGTGCATTGGTCTTAGTCGCCATCGTTTTTTTCCTCCTGTTAAAATTCGTTATTAAATTAACGTTATTTATTTAACGATCTCATTATATCTTTCTCCTTTCCGAAAGTCAAACAAAATCTGCCGGTTTTCCGGCGCGAAAGGCATAGAAAAAGCAGGCTGTTTTCGCCCGGTTCTATACAAACCTGACAAAACGCCCGCTTTTTTATTTCTGTTTTCTTCCCCCTCCGTCATCCTGACCAAAGAAGCCTCAACTTATATTCATTTTTCTTTCTTTTCGCCAGCCGCGCCGCCCACGGCCTGATCCGTATAGGGAAGGAGGAATTTCAGCACCTGCTTTACCCGGTCGATCGACGGCAGCGCCTCGCCGCTGCCGTTCCGGTCACGATAGACCAGCGCCGGCTTCTCTCCCATGACCGGCGCAAGCGCGCCGCCGAATGCGTTCACCGCGGCGGTGATTCCCGCCGGATCCAGCTTCGCTCCGGGATGCATGGTCAGCTTAAATTCACGTCTCCCGATCGACACCTCCGTCACATATACCTGGTGGGCCATTGCTTTGATCAGCGCGATGGTCAGGAGATTTTCCACGGTTTTCGGAATATCGCCGAAACGGTCGATCAGCTCATCCCGCATATCGAATTCTTCCTGTTCATTCTCGATCGCGGAGATGCGTTTGTAGATATCGAGCTTCTGGTACTCATTCTTAATGTAGTCCGCAGGAATATAGGCGTCGATGCTGCACTCCACCGTCGTCTCAAAATCCGCCTCATCCCTGTCCCTCTGTCCCTTCAGCGCCAGGACTGCCTGTTTCAGCAGCTTGCAGTACAGGTCGTATCCCACCGCGTCCATATGGCCGTGCTGTTCGGCGCCCAGGACATTGCCCGCGCCCCGGATCTCCAGGTCGCGCATGGCGATCTTGATGCCGGATCCGAGCTCCGTAAATTCCCGGATGGCCTGCAGACGCTTTTCCGCCTCTTCCCTCAGGACTTTATCCCGCCGGTACATGAGAAAGGCATACGCGGTCCTGCTGGAGCGGCCCACCCGCCCCCGAAGCTGGTACAGCTGGGCAAGCCCCATCCGATCCGCGTCGTGGATGATCATCGTATTTGCGTTGGGGATGTCCAGCCCGGTTTCGATGATCGTGGTGGAGATCAGCACGTCGATCTCCCCGTTAACAAAGTCCGACATGATCCGCTCTAACTGCCGCTCGTTCATCTGACCATGGGCATAAACCACGCTCGCCTCAGGAACCAGCTTCTGGACGCGTCCGGCCAGCTCCTCAATATCGTTGACGCGGTTATACACGTAATATACCTGTCCGTTGCGCGCCAGCTCTCTTTGGATGGCCTCGCGCACCATCTCTTCATTATATTCCATAACGTACGTCTGGATCGGCAGGCGATCCACCGGCGGCTCTTCCAGGATGCTCATATCCCGTATCCCCACCAAGCTCATGTGAAGCGTCCGGGGGATCGGCGTGGCCGTCAGCGTCAGCACATCCACCGTCTCTTTGAGCTTTTTGATCTTTTCTTTATGCGTCACGCCAAAGCGCTGCTCCTCGTCGATGATCAAAAGCCCCAGGTTTTTAAACTGTACATCCCTGGACAGAACCCGGTGGGTGCCGATCACGATATCCACCAGCCCCTTCCGCAGATCCTCCAGTGTTTTTTTCTGCTGCGCGGGGGTGCAGAAACGGGAGAGCATATCCACCCGCACGGGGAAGTCCCGCATCCGCTGGACAAAGGTATTGTAATGCTGCTGCGCCAGGATCGTGGTCGGTACCAGATACACCACCTGACGGCTTTCCTGCACCGCCTTAAACGCTACCCGCAGCGCCACTTCGGTCTTACCGTATCCCACATCGCCGCAGATCAGCCGGTCCATGATCTTCGGACTCTCCATATCCGCTTTGGCCGCCTCGATGGCGTTCAGCTGATCTTCTGTCTCCTCGTAGGGAAAGAGTTCTTCAAATTCCTTCTGCCACACGGTATCCGGCCCGTATTGATAGCCGTCCGAGGCCTGCCTGGCAGCATAAATCTCCACCAGATCTTTCGCGATCTGCTGGACCTCCTTTTTTACCTTGGTCTTTGTCTTTTTCCATTCCGTTCCGCCAAGCTTATTTAGTTTCGGCGCCTTCGCCTGCGAGCCGGCATATTTCTGGATCCTGTCCAGGCGGGTGGCCGGGATGTACAGCTTTCCTCCATCGCCATATTCGATCTTGAGATAATCCTTGGTCACCCGATCCCGGCAGATCTTTTCGATCCCCCGGTAAATCCCCAGGCCATGATCTTCATGAACCACATAATCCCCCACCGAAAGGTCGGAAAAGCTGGCGATCTTCGCCCCCTCGGCGGACGCCATTTTCCTCCGCTTCTTTTTCTTCTCTCGGCCGAAAAGGTCGCCCTCCGTGATCATGATCAGTTTTAAAAGAGGATATTCAAACCCACGGTGAAGGTTCCCGTAAGTGACCAGTATCTGCCCCGGCTGCACCCGGTCCTCCGCCTCATCCATGGCCGATCTCTCTCTCTCCGTCTGCCCGTCCTCCGCCTCGCCTCCCGCCTCCACGGCAAAGGCGTTCAGATCGTAATCGCGCAGATCCCTGGCCAGACGGTCGGCCCTGGTCCGGGAAGCCGTAAGGAGGATCACCCGGTAGCCGTCCCGTTTCCAGGCTGTCAGATCCTTGATCAGAAGCTCGAAGCTGTTGCGGTAGGAGTTCACATTCTTTACCGCGAAGGCAAACTTCCTCTCGACGGCAAAACCCGGAAGGCGCTGATCCAGTCCGGTCAGGTAGACCGTGGTCTTCGTCTGCAGGTCTGCCAGGACTTCCCTGGACGTGTACAGAAGATCGGTCTGACCGCCCAGGAGATACCCCTTTTCCAGCCGCTGGCCCATGCTCTCCCGGAATTCCGTCTCTACCGCGTGTGCCTTCTCCTGAAGGCGCACCGACTCGTCAAGAAAAAGCAGCGTCTCCTTCGCAGGAAAGTAGCGGAGGAAGGAGACCGTGTCCGGGCAGAAATAATTGATATATCCGTCCAGGCTGCCCACCAGGCATCCCTCTTCCAGACTGCCGGCGAACTCCTCGACCAGCTCCCTGATCCGGTTTTCTGCCTCCGGATTTCCGTTTTTCCGAAAAACCCGCTGGCTTTCCTCGCTCTCCTTTCGGATGCGGCCAATCCCGTCATCGATCTGCTCCCTGGTCAGGACCGCCTCCTGGGCGGGATAGATTCGCACCGACTCCAGCTGCTCCAGGGAGCGCTGGCTTTCCAGGTCAAAGCTCCGGATCGAATCCACCTCATCATCCCAGAGCTCGATACGGACCGGGAACTCCTCCGTCAGCGGAAAGATGTCCACGATCCCGCCGCGCACGGCAAACTGTCCGGCCGCGTCCACCTGCCCCGTGCGCTCGTATCCCAGCCGAACCAGCCTCTCCTTCACTTCCGCCAGATCAAGCTGCTGGCCGATCTCCACCCAGATGGTCTGCTCCTCCATATGGGACAGCGGGAGCAGATGGTCCATCAGTCCGTCCACGGTGGTGACGACCACGCCCCCACTCTCTTCCATCAGGGCTTTGACCACCTGCATCCTCTGCTTCGTGATCAGGTTGCCATGGATGTCCGCTGCGTAAAAAAGCAGGTCCTTTGCCGGATACAGCCACACCTGCCCGGTAAAATTCTGATAGTCCCCGTAAATCTCCCGCGCCCTGATTTCATCGTAAGTAACCACCAGCTTCCACCGGTACGTCCGGCCCAGCCGGTACATCAGGTGAACCTTCTGGGAATCCAGCGTCCCCGTGACCTGCACCGGACCCTCCCGCCTGCTCAGCGCCTGCTCCAGATCCTCATATTCTTTCAGCTCCATCAAAGGGTTCCGCATGACTTCCTCCCGCCGTTATAGTGATTCATCGCCGCCTCCGGGCCTTCCTCGATCATCATCCTGGCCGCGTCGGCCGCGTCCCGGAACGCATCCTCCATCACCTGCCGGTCCGCCTGCGAAAAACGGCTGAGTACATAGGCTGCCAGGTCCATCCGTTCCGGTTTTGCCCCCACACCGATCTTGATCCGCCAGAACTCCTGGCTTCCCAAATGCGCGATGATATTCTTGATCCCGTTATGGCCGCCCGCACTGCCCTTCGTCCGGATCCGCAGCTGCCCCACCTCCAGGCTGATGTCGTCATACAGGATGATGATGTGCTGCGGATCGATCCGATAGTAATCCGCGGCGTCGCGGACGCTCTCGCCGCTCAGGTTCATATAGGTCTGCGGCTTTATTAGCAGGATGCGCTCCCCTCCGATCATTCCCCTGGCACACAGCGCCCGGTGCTTCTTTTCCTCAATCCTTACGCCCAGCTGATCCGCCAGGACATCCACTGCGTCAAAGCCTGCGTTGTGGCGCGTCTTTTCGTATTCCCTCGAGGGATTCCCCAGTCCGGCAATGATATACATTTTCTCTCCCGCCTTCTCCGATATTCTGCACCAGAAAGACCCGGCATCACGGATACCGGGCACCCTGTATTTCTGCAATTGTGTGGTTTCATTATACGTTACCTCACAGCAAAAAGCAAATAGAACTTTCGCCTTTTGTTTGACAAATGCGGACGTCTTATTTAAACTGAAATAGATAGACGTATCCAGAAAATGATCGATAGCAAGGAGTGTAGACAATGACGATAAACCATTCAGCAGCAAATTACGATGTCATCATCATCGGAGCCGGGCCGTCCGGCATTTTCTGCGCCTACGAACTGATCCAGAAAAAACCGGAACTGAAGATCCTCATGCTGGAAAAGGGACGGCCCATCGAAAGCCGGGTCTGTCCAAAACGGACCACAAAGGTCTGTGTGGGCTGCAAGCCCTGCTCCATCACCACCGGCTTTGCCGGAGCAGGCGCCTTCTCGGACGGCAAACTCTCTCTCTCCCCGGACGTTGGCGGAAACCTCCCGGAGATTCTGGGCTATGACCAGGCCCGGAGCCTGATCCAGGAATCCGACAGCATTTACCTGAAATTCGGTGCAGATACGAATGTGTACGGCATCAACAAGCAGCGGGAGATCCAGGAGATCCGCCGGAAAGCCATCGGCGCGAACCTGAAGCTGATCGAATGCCCCATCCGCCACCTGGGAACGGAAGAGGGCTACAAGATCTATACCCGCTTCCAGAACTATCTGCTGGAGCACAACATCACCATTAAATTTCATACCATGGTAGAGGATATCCTGATCGAGGAGAAGACCGTGCGCGGCGTGGTCACGCACGACGACGAAACTTATCTCGCCCCGGAAGTGGTCGCCGCCATCGGCCGGGAAGGTTCCGACTGGTTCTCCCACATCTGCGGCCGTCACGGCATCGAGACCCAGGTGGGCACCGTGGATATCGGCGTGCGGGTGGAGGTGCGCAACGAGGTCATGGAGTTCCTGAACCGGAACCTTTACGAGGCCAAGCTGGTATACTATACCCCGACCTTCGACGACAAGGTCCGCACCTTCTGCACCAATCCTTCCGGCGAGGTGGCCACCGAATACTACGAAAACGGACTGGCGGTGGTAAACGGCCACGCCTATAAGTCGCAGGAATATAAAACGGAAAATACCAATTTCGCCCTGTTGGTATCGAAGAACTTTACCAAGCCCTTTAAGACGCCCATCGAATACGGCAAGCACATCGCGCAGCTTAGCAACATGCTCTGCGACGGGAAGATCCTGGTACAGACCTTCGGTGATTTTCAGCGCGGACGCCGGACTACCGAATCCCGCCTCTGCCGCAACAACCTGATCCCCACCCTGAAAGACGCGGTGCCGGGCGATCTTTCCCTGGTCTTCCCCCACCGGATCATGGTGGATATCAAGGAGATGCTCTTGGCCCTGGATAAAGTGACTCCGGGCATCGCCAGCGACGAAACCCTGCTCTACGGCGTGGAAGTGAAGTTTTACTCCAATAAAGTCGTCGTAGACCGGGCCTTCGAGACCAGCATCCGCGGCCTGCGCGCGATCGGCGACGGCGCTTCCGTGACTCGCGGCCTGCAGCAGGCCTCCGCAAACGGCATCAGCGCGGCCCGCAGCATCCTAACCCGCATGGATCCCGCATAAACACTTACCCGGCAGGCGCGCAAAGCGCGTTTGCCGGTGGACTATCAAGCGCCTGAGGGAACAGAGGATCAAGGATGTGGGGTTATGTGCATTGGTACTGCAGTTGATCAAGAATCTCCCCAATATCCCCATTGATACAAATTGACTTCTTTTTTATTTCATCCGGTGCAAACGCCTCTCCGTAATTCAAACAGGCGTACACCGCATCTTTCCACTCGTATGCCATCTTCCAGAAGCTGTACTTGATTATCGCCGGCGTATTAAATCCGACGGCTGCTTCTAAAAACAGCACTCTCATGTTTCGATGTCTGCGGAGAAAATCAGAATATCGCTGTGCTGCCTGGTGCCAGCCTTCGTCCTCCACAAAAGTATCATCAGCCCGAAGATTCATACGCATCGGATTTCCGCACTTCGGACAATAAGGGACTAATGCAGAGGGAACCGCCATTTTAGGCACAAACCCTTCGGGTAAAGTCATCTCACCGTTTTCAGTGATCACATAGCCTTGCGCTTCGATCATTTTACGGATAACCTCTGCATTATCATAAGTTCTCTTATGGCAGGGAACACTGCACTGAAACAAGCCATAATCCCCCTGCGTGTAAAACAGGCGGTGCTTGTCAAATCCGGCTTTTTGGAAACAGTGGTCCACATTGGTTGTCAGGACAAAATAATCTTTATCCTTTACCAAATGATAAAGCGCTCTGTAAACAGGCTTCGGAGCATCCATATACCGGTTAATGTAAACATACCGGCTCCAATACGCCCAATGTTCTTCCAGCGTCTCATACAGATAGAAGCCTCCGGAATACATATCGCAAAACCCGTATTTCTGCGCAAAATCGGAAAAGTTTTGGCGGAACCGCTCACCGTCATAGACAAACCCTGCCGAGGTGGACAGTCCGGCTCCGGCGCCAAGGACAACAGCATCGGCACTTTCCAGCGCTTCCTTTAACTGCGCGATCTTTTCCGGGGCGGGGCCGGCAGATCGGAACGTTTTTATCTTCGAAAACATGAACAATTACCTCCGTCTTATATTGTGCGGACCGGCTCTCACGCCGTTTCCACTTCCACAACGATCTTTCCGTTGATCTGATGCCCGTCCATGGCGGAAAGCGCGCCGGCGATCTGATCAAAGGCATATACGGCACCGATCATGGGGCGGATCTGGTGATGGTCAATAAAACGAAAGATCGCTTCTATGGTTTCCCGGGTAGGATAATTAGAGAAAAATCCGGTGAGATATACGCCGTTTGGGATCTCCTTGATGGGATCAAAAGCGTTAAGCGTATAAATGCCGCCAAGGATCCCAGTATGGCAGACAATGCCGCCTTTTTCCACAGATCGCAACGTGTCCCGCAGCGTTTTCGGCCCGACTAACTCCAGCGCTTTGGTGATCCCGCGGACGGTTCCGGCGAGGACATCGGGATCAAGTATGGCGGAACCGGATTCCGGCAGCCGTTCCCGCAAAAGCGGCAGCTTCGTTTCCCGGTGCGTCGTGGCAATGACCTTGCAGCCGATCGCGTTGGCGATCTGTATCGCCGCATAGCCGAGAGCACAGGTAGCCCCGCGGATCAGCAGAGTATCACTTGCCTGTAAATGCAGGCACGCAAAGAGGGAGCCCCAAGCCGTAAACCAGGTTTCCGGCACAGCCGCCATCTCCCTCCAGGACAGACCAGTTTGAACCGCGAACACGTGGCTGGCCGGAACCAGAGCGTATTCCGCGTAGCTTCCATGGAAGCTGCGGCCCATGCCGCCCATCAGCGCGGCGACCTTTTCGCCGGGATGAAAATGGCTGTCGGAAGGATCAGCAATCTCGCCGACGCATTCGATGCCGGGGATGACCGGCTTTCGGATATAGCTGGCCCGGATCTCCTGCAGCCGGAGGATCTGTTCGGAGTGGTTAAGACCAAATGCTTTGATCCGGATCAGCACCCATCCCGGACAGACCTGCGGGACGGGAACCGAGGAAAGCACGACCTCTTGCGCCGGCGTCGGCTCCGTCAACAGGACCGCGCGCATTTGCCGCGGGATCATACCGCCACCTCCTTCCAGCACTGCGGATCGGCGGCATAGAAATTGCCGTCCCGGCTGCTGGCAACCGCGGGACAGCCGCGGCACCATGCCAGAAGTTCACAGCGGGCGCATTTTTCAAACGCCGTGTACTCCCTGTACTCTTCCATCCGGCCGGTCCACAGATCCGCGAGCCGGTCTTCAAAGACGCTGCCGACCCGGCTGTTTTGTACCCGCCGGCAGGCGAAAACATCGCCGGTGGGAAGGATGGTCAGATGACAGTTCCCGCAGTTGCAGCCCCCGTAGATCATTCCTTCTTTCGCGGTTTCGGGAATGCGGAAGGCGCAGGTTTCATATTCGTACAATGTCCAGAGGTGGTCTTTCCTGCTGAAATAGGTTTCACAGCCTGCGGCTTCATATTTTTTGAATTTTTGGTCACAGTCTGCCAGAAACCTGCGGTAACGCAAAGGAGAAATACCCACCTCTTTCTCTTCGCTGGTCGGACAGTAGCGGGCGAAAGCGAACACATCCGCCTTGCGGGCCACAACCGTGTCGATCAGGTCGGGAATCTCTTCGATATTCGCGCCGGACACCGTGCTCATAATGACCGATCGGATACCGGCCTTTTTGATGCAGGCGATCTTTTCCAGAGTGATGGCGAAGCTGCCTGGTTTTCGGAAGCGGTCGTGCGTCTTTTGCATCCCGTCCAGGGAAAGCTGGTACTTCCGGCAGCCGTATTCCCGCAGTTTTTGGCAAACCGCGTCATCCAGATGGAAGGGATTTCCGAGAATGGTAAACGGGATGGCTTTTTTCTTCAATAGCCCGAGCAGGTTCCAGAAATCCGGGTGCAGGATCGGGTCGCCGCCAGTGAGATAGAAATAGGGCTGCCGGTCATAAACCGAGCAGAAGTCCAGGCAGTTACGGAGAGTGTCCTTCATCTGTGCCCAAGTCATGGAATCCGGCTTTTTGCACTGATTTTCTGAAAAAATATAGCAGTGCCGGCAACGCTGGTCACATTCGTCCGTGATGTGCCACTGGAAAGAAAAATAAGGTTTCATCTTATCTGTCCCTTCTTGGCTTTATGTAAATCCCCGGGTCCGGGTCTCTTCCTTCCGGCAGTAAGCCGGGCAAAAGCGTCCTGCATCCCGGGTGATCATTCGGACGTTCCCGGCAGGACTCTTCCTGCCGGGAACGTGTTCAATGGGAAGGAAACCGATTACTTGTCGGCTGCGCCGCAGGCTGCGGGTGCTTCGGCCGGCTGATCGGCAGCGCCGCAGGCTGCCGGCGCCTCAGCGGGTTTGTCAGCAGCGCCGCAGGCTGCCGGCTGCTCGGCCGGTTTGTCAGCAGCACCGCAGGCTGCCGGCTGCTCGGCCGGCTTGTCACCGGCTCCGCAAGCGGAGCCGCAGGCTGCAGCGGGGGCTGCCTCCATCTTCCGGTTCCATCCGTACAGGTTAGAAAGTGCCATCGTTGTCACCTCCAATACGTATTCAGGGCGCGCGCGGGCATCCTGTATCTTTATTGTACTGATTTGTCCGGTCCAGGCAAGTACGCACCTTTTTGTAACCCTTGCGCCGCAGGAAAAGAGGGCGACAAGATGCCCGGCCGGCCTGGAAGAGCCGGCCTTGTCCTCTTGATTCTTTGCGGCGGTTACAGTAAAATGGAGCATAGAAGACCGATCGATGACTGCATTTTTGGAGGTGCTGTACGAATGAAAACAAAAGATGAACTGCCGGCCTGTCCTGTAGCGACGACCGTCCAGCTGATTGGAAGCAAATGGAAGCTGCTGATCATACGGAACCTTCTCCAAAGGCCCTGGCGGTTTAATGAGCTGCAGAAAGATCTGGAGGGGATAAGCCAGAAGGTCCTGACGGACAGTCTGCGTTCCATGGAAGCGGATGGCATCATCACGCGGACGGCCTATCCGGAAGTTCCGCCGAGAGTGGAGTATTCGTTGAGTGAATTAGGCGAATCGATGCGTCCGATCATCAAAGAAATGGAGCGGTGGGGTCTGCACTACCAGGGAACGATCGATAAAGGACTGCACTAGCTTTTGGAGAAAAACGGGGGAAGCGTATGTTGAGGATAGCGATCGTGGAAGATGAAGAAAGTTACATCTCTGTGCTGAAAGATTATCTGGAGAGGTATAAACAGGAATCCGGTGAGCAGATCGAGGTTACGGTCTATCATGACGGGGACGAGATCGCCGCGTTTTACCGCGCTCAGTTTGATATCATCCTGATGGATATCGAGATGAAGTTTATCGACGGGATGACTGCGGCTGAGGAGATCCGGGAAGTGGATTCTTCGGTCTTTATCATCTTTATCACCAACACGCCGCAGTATGCCATCCGTGGATATGAAGTCGGCGCGCTGGATTATATCCTGAAGCCGGTATCGTATTTTATCTTTTATCAGAAGCTGACGCGCGCGGTGGTCAAGCTGAAAAAGCGCAGAGAACAGTGGATCACGATCGCCGTCAAAGGCGGGGTGATGAGGGTGGCACTTTCGGATATCTACTATATAGAGAGCGAAGGACACAACCTGATCTACCATATGAAAGATGGCCCGGCAGTCTCTTCGGCCACGCTGAAATCGGTGGAGCCGGTCATGGAAAAGATGTCGTTTGTCAAGATCAATAAATGCTATCTGGTTAATCTGGAACATGTCGACGGCGTGAAGGATAAGTATGCCGTTGTCCGCGGGGAAAATCTCCTGATCAGCCGTTCCCGCATGAAACCGTTTATGCAGGAACTGACCAGATACTGGGGGAGAGGTCATGATGGCAACAACCTGGATCACCTCGTTTCCGGATATCCCCCGCATCCTTACCGCATGTGCCGAATGGCTGTCCTGTTTTGTCTGCATCCTTTCCATGCGGCCGAAAATGAGCCGGTTGCGTTTTCTGATCGTCAGCCTGTTCTTTTTGCTCCTGCAGAGCGTTTACCTGGTCGTGACCGATGGGCTTGACGGGATCTTGTGGAACCTGTGTATGCTGGGTGCGGTCCTCCTGATGTACGCTTTTCTCCGCGTCAGTACGGAAGCGGAGCGGAATGTTGTGATCTGCTGCTGCGGAAGTGCGTTTATTACCTCCGAGTTCGCGGCGTCGTTTGCGTGGCAGATCTGGTGCTATATCCAGGATCTGTTCCGGCAGGGCCGTTTTTTTCTGGAGGATGATAGTAGTCATACTCGTATTCAGTCCGCTCTTTTTTATCATATGGAAGCTCGACCGGAGCATCTTCTCGTCTGATGAGGAGCTGACGGTTTCCAAAAGAGAGATGATCACGGTGGTCATCACCGCTGTGCTGATCTTCGCGGTCAGCAACCTGGGGTTTTATACGGTAAACCTGCCGTTTTCCGGAAGGGACAGCCTGGAGATCTTTAATATGAGGACACTGGTTGATCTTGGAGGAGTGGCGATCCTTTATGCTTATCAGTCGCAGTGGAGGTCGGCCCAGATCCAGCGGGAGCTGCAGGTAATCCAGACCATCCTGCATAGCCAGTACGAACAGTATAAACAGGCGCAGAGAACGGTAGATCTGATCAATTACCGCTACCATGATCTGAAGAATCACCTCATTGCACTCCGGGCGGATGGAAATGACGCGCAGCGCCATGAATATCTGGACAAGCTGGAGCAGGAGATCCATGAGTATGAAGCGCTGAACAAGACAGGCAACCAGGTCCTAGATACTCTTCTGACCAGCAAACGGCTGCACTGCATGCAGCATCAGATCGAAATGACCTGCGTAGTCGACGGCGCCTTGTTTGATTTTATGAATGTCATGGATATCTGCTCCATTTTCGGGAATGCCCTGGACAACGCGATCGAAAGTGAGTTAAAGATCAGGGATCACAGCAGGAGGACGATCCATGTGGATGCCTTTTCTGAGAAAAGCTTCCTGATCATACGGTTTGAGAATTATTTTGAAGGCGACATCGCTTTTTCAAACGGGATGCCGGTGACGACAAAAAGCGAGAAAAGCCTGCACGGATACGGGTTAAAGAGCCTCCGGTATACGGTGCGCAAATACAAAGGGGAAGTGCAGATCGGTACGGAAAACAACTGGTTCTGCCTGCGCATTCTGATACCAAGAGAAATCTCATAAGAGCCGATACGCGCGAATTGTGCAAAACACACAATTTCGCGCGCTTTTTTTGCAAAGATTGACGGAACGAAAAACCGTTTATGCAGAAAATGAACGGTTTGTGTAAAAAATGTAAAAACCGCGTAAAATCATGATATATTGATCGCAGCTGATGAGACAGGCCGTCGAAAGGCGGCCGTTTCCAGGGATATGAGCGATAAAAATGATGTGGGAAGGAGAAAATTATGATTGCTATTCAATGGGAAGACGTGATTGGCGCTCTGCAGACATGTGCGCCGTATCTGGAAGCGCTGGCCGCGCTCTGGGTGATCGCGATCGTGGTGATGATCGCCTGCAGGAAGGCAAAAAAGAGCAAAAAAACGGATGATCCGAAAATATTCCGGGCTCAGCATGGTCCTGGTTCTGGTGATCATTGTGAACATGATCTGCCTTGGCCCCATGTCGGCGATGATCAACCTGGCGACAGGAAGCGGGCAGGTGAGCGAAGAGACGACGAATGAGGCCATTGAGGTGGCGTACCAGATCGCGGAGGAAGGCATGATCCTTCTGGAAAATGACGGGCTCCTGCCGATCAGCGATCCGTCGAATATCAACCTCTTTGGCTGGTCATCCGTGAACCCGACCTACGGAGGGACCGGATCGGGAGGTCTGAATGAGCTGTATGAGAAGATCTCGCTGATCGACAGCCTGGAAGACGCCGGTTTTACGGTGAACCAGGACCTGGTCGACTTCTACAACGAGTTTTCCACGGAAAGAGCGGAGATGTCGCTGTCTACCCAGAACTGGACCCTGACGGAACCGCCGGTTTCCAGCTACCCGGATGAGCTGGTGGAGGATGCGAAGGCTTTTTCGGATATCGCCGTTATCGTCCTTTCCCGCATCGCCGGCGAAGGACACAACGATATGCCGGGCGATGTTACTGAAGCGTCCTATGACAATACACTGAACGGTTATAACGATTTTGAACCGGGAGAACATTATCTGCAGCTTTCCCGGACGGAGTCAGAGCTTGTGGATCTGGTCTCCTCGAACTTTGATGACGTGATCGTGATCTACAACGCAGCCAATCCCATGGAGCTTGGATTCATCGACCAGTACGATCAGATCCGTGCCGCGATCTGGTGTCAGGGCCCCGGCCATGTGGGATTTGAAGCGCTGGGCAAGATCCTTACGGGCGAAGTCAATCCGTCGGGAAAGACCACGGATACCTTTATCTACGATATGACCGCCGCGCCGTGGTGGAACAACTGGGAGAACACGCACTACTCCAACATGGAAGATATGGCAGTGGAAGGGATGAACTCCGGCATGGCGCAGATCTACTATCCTTCCTTTGTCAACTATGTGGAAGGCATCTATGTCGGATATAAGTACTATGAAACCGCTGCAGCGGAAGGCGTGATCGACTATGCGTCGATGGTGCAGTATCCATTTGGCTACGGACTGTCTTACACCACCTTTACCCAGGAGATGTGCGAGATCACCGTTGCGGATGGGGAGATCTCCTTTACGGTGACCGTCACGAATACCGGCAGCATGGCAGGCAAAGACGTCGTGGAGGTTTATTTCAACCCGCCGTATACCAACGGCGGCATCGAGAAGGCGTCGGCCAACCTGATCCGCTTTGACAAGACGGAGACTCTGGAGCCGGGGGAATCGCAGACGATCGAAATTTCTTTCCCGGCAGAGGAACTGGCATCCTATGACATGTCGGGCGAGGGATGCTATGTGCTGGAAGAAGGAGACTATATTATCTCGATCAACAGTGATTCTCATACGATCCTGGATCAGCAGACGTATCATGTGGATGAAACGATCCGTTATGAAGGAGATAATAAGAGAGACAGCGATCAGATCGCTGCGGTCAATCAGTTTGAGGATGCAGCGGGAGATGTGACCTATCTTTCGCGAGCAGACGGTTTCGCGAACTATGAGGAAGCAGCCGCGGCTCCGGCATCGGATATCATGAGCGATGAGCTGGTGGCGCAGTACCACCTGAACAGCAACTTCGATTATACGACCTATATTAATGAGGACGACGAAATGCCGGTAACCGGTGCGGATAACGGGATGACCCTGGCTGAGCTGAGAGGAGTGGATTATGACGATGAGCGATGGGAGTCCCTCCTGGACCAGCTGACGGTAAGCGACATGACGAACATGATCGCGCTGTCCGGATACCAGACTCCGGCTATGGATTCGATAGGAAAGGTGGCTACCGTGGACGCGGACGGCCCGGCGGCGATCAACAATAACTTTACCGGCGTAGGCTCCATCGGTTTCCCGGTCGAGGTGATGATCGCATGCACGTGGAACCAGGATCTGACACAGGAATATGGCGAGATGATGGGCAAGATGTGCCGCGAAATGAATATTGCCGGCTGGTACGCGCCGGGCATGAATACGCACCGCACACCGTTCGGCGCGAGAAACTATGAGTATTTCTCCGAGGATGGCACGCTGGCCGGATATATTTCCGCAGCTGCGGTAAAAGGCGCCGCAAGCCAGGGCGTATACGCGTACATCAAGCACTTTGCCCTGTATGAGATGAACGCCAAGATGGTCTGCGTCTGGTCCAATGAGCAGGCGATCCGTGAGATCTATCTGAAACCGTTCGAGATCTCCGTAAAGGTCGGAGACGCTCATGCAGTCATGGTTTCCTGGAGCTTCATCGGCATCAAGTGGGCCGGCGAGAACAGCAACCTGTTAAACACCGTGCTTCGCGATGAGTGGGGATTTGAAGGCTTTACCCTGACCGACTACTTCCGCAACAACGGTCATGGATTCATGAACGCGGACGCGGCGCTGGCAAACGGCGTAGACGCCATGCTTTCCACCTATGCAGGCGGTCCGAACATGGTACAGGATCCGGATGCGGCATCCTCGGTAAAATACAAGAGACAGGCCTGCAAGAATGTGATGTATACGGTAGTGAACAGCTGGATGTATGAGGAAGAAGGCGTGGATACCTCGATGCCGTTCTGGCAGAAGGCGGCGGTCGGCGCGGATATTGTGATCGGCGTCATCCTGATCGGCCTGGGGATCCTGGTATGGAAAAGCTACAAAAAAGAGAAAGCAGAAGAAGAGCAGACCGTAAAGCGGTGAGTATGGCGGCAGGCTTCCGGGAAAAGACGGGAGCCTGCTGCCATAAAGGAGATTGTGCATGAGGCATCAGGAATTGATAAACAAAATGACATTAGAAGAAAAAGCCGCCCTGCTGAGCGGAAAAGGGGAGTGGCAGACCTGGAACTTTGAACGCCTGGGGATCCCCTCCATGTACTGTTCCGATGGCCCGCACGGCATCCGCAAACAGGCCGGCGCGGGAGACCACCTGGGGTTAAGCCCGTCCCTGCCCGCGACCTGCTTTCCCACGGCAGCCACGGTAGCAAACAGCTGGGACCCCGATCTGGGAGAAGCGATCGGAAGCGCGCTTGGCAAGGAGGCAAAGGTGCAGGGCGTTCATGTAGTCCTCGGCCCGGGCCTCAATGTCAAGAGAAGTCCTCTGTGCGGACGCAACTTTGAGTATTTCTCGGAAGATCCCTACCTTTCCGGAAAGATGGCGGCCGGCTACGTGCGCGGGATCCAGAGCCAGGGACGCTATGCCTGCCCCAAGCACTTCGCGGCGAACAGCCAGGAGCTCAGGAGAATGGCGATGAACGCGGTGGTGGATGAGCGGACGCTGCGGGAAATTTACCTGACGGGATTCGAGATCGCGATCAAGGAGGGGAAGGCCCGCGCGCTGATGAGCAGCTACAACCAGGTAAACGGCACGTACGCCAACGAAAATCTCCATCTGCTGAAGGATATCCTGCGTGATGAGTGGGGCTATGACGGGATCGTGATCACAGACTGGGGCGGGTCCAATGACCATGTCAAAGGAGTGGCGGCAGGGTCGGACCTGGAGATGCCGACGCCGGGCATGGACTCCGCGAGGCAGGTCGTACGCGCGGTGCAGGAAGGCCGTTTAACGGAATCTGCGGTGGACGCCTGCGTGGACAGGCTGCTGGAAGCCGTGCTGACCCTGGCCGTGGATGAGGCGGAAAGCGGGCAGGAAGAGTTTGACCGGGAAGGACACCACGCGCTGGCCAGGAAGGCAGCGTGCCAAAG
>CAYRMW010000016.1:0-42467 GCA_964425595.1 uncultured Lachnospiraceae bacterium | reverse complement strand
TACCTTTGGGTGCCAGATGAATGCCCGGGATTCGGAGAAGCTGACAGCCATATTGGAGCAGATCGGTTACCGGGAAGCGGAAGATGAGGACGCGGATTTCGTTCTTTACAATACCTGCACCGTCAGGGAAAACGCGAATCTTAAGGTTTACGGCCGCTTAGGCCGCCTAGGCGCCAGGAAAAAGCAGCATCCGGAGATGATGATCGCTCTCTGCGGCTGTATGATGCAGGAACCGGAGGTAGTGGAGAAATTAAAGACCAGCTACCGCTTTGTGGATCTGGTTTTTGGCACCCATAATATTTTCCGACTGGCCGAGCTGATCGTCCGGTGCTTCGAGGAAAAAAAGATGCTGGTGGAAGTCTGGGAAGGCACCGACCAGATCGTGGAGAATCTTCCGTCAGATCGGAAGTATGCGTTTAAATCCGGTGTGAACATCATGTTCGGCTGCAATAATTTCTGCAGTTACTGCATCGTGCCCTATGTCCGCGGCAGGGAGCGGAGCCGGGACCCGGAGGAGATCCTTGCCGAGATCCGGAGACTGGCTGACGACGGCGTTGTGGAGATCATGCTTCTGGGGCAGAATGTGAATTCTTACGGAAAGACCTTAAAAGCCCCCGTTTCCTTTGCCGAACTTCTGCGCCGTGCGGAGGAAGTCCCCGGGATCGAGCGGATTCGTTTCATGACCTCACATCCAAAGGATCTGTCGGATGAACTGATCGAGGTGATGCAGAAGTCAGAAAAGATCTGTCCGCATCTGCACCTTCCGCTGCAGTCCGGAAGCAGCCGGATCTTAAAGGCCATGAACCGAAAATACACGAAAGAACAGTATCTGGAGCTTGCCTTCAAGATCCGCAGGGCCATCCCGGATATTTCGCTGACGACGGACATTATCGTGGGCTTCCCGGGAGAGACGGAAGAGGATTTTCTGGAGACCATGGATGTGGTGAAGCAGGTAAGGTTTGACAGTGCCTTTACGTTTATTTATTCTAAGCGGACCGGCACTCCGGCCGCGTCGATGAAGGAGCAGGTACCTGCGGATGTGGTGAAAGACCGATTTGACCGGCTGCTGAAGCGGGTGCAGGAGATCGGCTCCGCGGTTTCCGGCAGAGAGCTTGGCTCCGTGCGGAAGGTGCTCGTAGAGGAAGTAAACCGCCACGACCCCGGCCTGGTTACCGGCCGTCTTGGGAACAATACCGTGGTGCATTTTCCGGGAGATCCTTCGCTCATCGGACGGATCGTCGATGTGTATCTGGACGAGTTTAAGGGATTTTATTATATGGGAAAAGAAGCGAGGTAGCGCATGGCTGGTATGACTCCAATGATGACGCAGTATCTGGAAACCAAAAAACAGTATCCGGACTGCATCCTGTTTTACCGTCTCGGTGATTTCTATGAGATGTTTTTTGATGACGCGCTGACGGCGTCCAAGGCGCTGGAGATCACGCTGACGGGGAAGGACTGCGGACTTGAGGAGCGGGCGCCCATGTGCGGCGTCCCTTTCCACGCCGTGGATTCGTATCTGAACAAGCTGGTGCAGAAAGGATTCAAGGTAGCCATCGCGGAACAGATGGAGGATCCGAAAACCGCTAAAGGACTGGTCAAGCGGGAAGTGATCCGCGTCGTCACGCCGGGAACGATTACCAGCGCCCAGGCCCTGGATGAGACAAAGAACAATTACCTTATGGGGATCGTTTATCTGGATGGTATCTTCGGGATCGCGGCGGCGGACATCAGCACCGGCGATTTTTTTGTTACCGAGCTTAAGACGGAACGGGATCTGGTTGACGAGATCAATAAATTTATGCCGTCTGAGATCGTGTGCAATGAAGCCTTCTACATGTCCGGCGTGGATGTAGAGGGCCTTAAGGAGAGGCACCAGGTCTCTTTATCTTCCCTGGACAGCCGTTTTTTTGCCGACGAGATCTGCCGGAAGATCTTGAGGGAACATTATCATGTAGGGAGTCTTGATGGTCTTGGGCTGGCGGATTTTGATGCCGGGGTGATCGCTGCCGGCTGCGTGATGCAGTATCTGTACGAAACGCAGAAAAGCACACTGGAGCATCTGACGACCATCACGCCCTACCAGGTAGGGCAGTACATGGTCATCGACACTTCCACCAGAAGGAATCTGGAGCTGGTAGAGACGCTTCGGGAGAAGCAGAAGCGGGGAAGCCTCCTTTGGGTATTGGATAAGACGAAGACGGCCATGGGCGCGCGCCTTCTGCGCAGCTTTATTAAGCAGCCGCTGATTCGCAGGGATGAGATCCTGGCGCGCCAGGAGGCGGTTCAGGAATTTAATATGAATTACATCTCCCGCGAAGAGATTGGCGAGTATTTAAACCCGATTTATGATCTGGAACGTCTGATCGGCCGCATCAGCTACAAGACGGCGAATCCGAGAGATCTTCTCGCATTTAAGAATTCTCTTGCCATGATTCCGCACATTAAGACGATCTTAAGCGAGTTTCGAAGCCTGCTTTTAAAGGGGCTGGAGAGTGAACTGGATCCGTTGGATGATCTGCACGAACTGATCGACCGGGCCATTGTGGACGATCCGCCGATTCTGGTGCGGGAGGGCGGTATCATCAGAGATGGCTACAGCGAGGAGGCGGACCGTTTCCGCCAGGCAAAAACCGAAGGAAAAACCTGGCTTGCGGAGCTGGAAGCCAGGGAAAGGGAAAAGACAGGCATCAAGACGCTGAAGGTTAAGTTTAATAAGGTGTTCGGCTATTATATTGAGGTGAGCAATTCCTTCAAGAACATGGTTCCGGAATACTATGTACGTAAACAGACTCTGGTGAACGGCGAGCGGTTTACGACCGATGAACTGAAAAAACTGGAGGACATCATCTTGGGAGCGGAAGAAAAGCTGGTTTCGCTGGAATACGACCTGTTCTGCCAGGTGCGGGATGATATTGCCGCGCAGGTTGTGCGGATCCAGAAGACAGCCAAGGCTCTGGCGGGGATCGATGTATTCGCTTCCCTTTCGGTGGTGGCGACGCGGCATAATTACGTGAAACCGTCCATCAATGAAAAGGGCCTGATCCGAATCCGAAACGGCCGCCACCCGGTGGTTGAGCAGATGATGCGCGATGATCTGTTTGTGGCCAATGACACGGTCCTGGATAACGGCAGGAACCGGATCTCCATCATCACCGGCCCGAATATGGCGGGAAAGTCCACCTACATGCGGCAGGTGGCGCTGATTGTTCTGATGGCGCAGATCGGAAGCTTTGTGCCGGCGGAAGACGCGGATATCGGGATCTGCGACCGGATCTTTACCCGTGTGGGCGCTTCGGATGATCTGGCGAGCGGCCAGAGCACCTTTATGGTGGAGATGACCGAGGTGGCGAATATCCTGCGGAACGCTACGAAGAACAGCCTGCTGGTCCTGGATGAGATCGGCCGGGGAACGAGCACCTTTGACGGCCTTTCCATCGCCTGGGCAGTGGTGGAGCACATCAGCAATACGAAGCTTCTTGGGGCAAAGACTCTGTTTGCCACCCATTACCACGAGCTGACGGAGCTGGAAGGCACCATAAACGGCGTCAAAAACTACTGTATTGCCGTAAAGGAGCAGGGAGACGATATTGTTTTTCTGCGCAAGATCATCCGCGGCGGTGCGGATAAAAGCTACGGCATCCAGGTGGCAAAGCTGGCCGGCGTACCTGATTCCGTCATCGCCAGAGCGAAGGAGATCGCCGAGGAGTTGGTCAGCGCGGACATCACGGTTAAGGCAAAAGAGATTGCGGAAAACGGCGTCCCGGCCGCCGCGCCGCGCAAACGGGTGGCAAAGCCCGATGAAGTTGACCTGCAGCAGATGACCCTGTTGGATACGGCGAAGGATGACGACATTATCCGGGAACTGGGCGAATTGGAATTGGCGCATATGACGCCCATTGACGCGCTGAATACGCTGTACCGGCTGCAGACGAAGGTTAAAAACCGGTGGGACGGCGGGGCGTGACAGCCCTTCCCGATTCATATAGAGAAGACCGGACGATATCCGGAGATAAGGAGTGATCGGCATGCCGAATATTACCATACTGGATGATAACACCGTGAATCAGATCGCGGCAGGCGAGGTGATCGAGCGTCCGGCTTCCGTCGTGAAGGAACTCCTGGAAAATGCCATTGACGCGAAGGCGACCGCGATCACCGTAGAAATCAAGGAAGGCGGCATTTCCTTTATCCGGGTGACGGATAATGGATGCGGGATCCCCGGCGATCAGATCGGCCTGGCCTTTCAGCGCCATGCTACCAGTAAGATCCGGTCGGTAGAAGATCTGGTCACGGTTTCTTCGCTTGGATTCCGCGGAGAAGCGCTGGCCAGCATCGCGGCCGTCTGCCAGGTGGAGCTGATCACCAAGACCAGCGATTCCCTGACGGGAAGCCGCTACCAGATCGAGGGCGGCGTGGAAAAGGGCATGGAGGAAGTAGGCGCTCCCGAGGGGACGACCTTCATCGCGCGAAGTTTATTTTACAACACACCGGCCAGGAAGAAGTTTTTAAAGACGGCGGCTACGGAGGGCGGACATGTGGCGGAACTGGTGGAAAAGCTTGCCATGTCCCATCCGGATATTTCCATTCGCTTTATCCATAACAACCAGAACCGGCTGCATACGTCGGGAAACAATAACCTCAAAGACCTGGTCTACACGATATTCGGACGGGAGGTAGCCGGGAACCTGCTTCCCGTGGACACGATCCGCGAGGCAGTAAGGATTACCGGATACGCTGGGAAACCGGTGATCGCGAGGAGCAGCCGGAATTTTGAAAACTATTTCATCAACGGCCGCTACATCAAGAGCGGGATCGTGGCAAAGGCCATTGAGGAAGCCTACAAGCCGTTCATGATGCAGCATAAATTTCCCTTTGTCCTGCTGCATTTTACGATCGAGCCGGAGTTTCTGGACGTGAACGTCCATCCGACGAAGATGGAACTGCGCTTCAGGGACGGTGAAGCGATATACGCCATGATCCGGGATGCCATCAGTCAGGCGCTGGCCCACAAGGAACTGATCCCGAAGGTGGAGTTTTCTTCGAAACAGGAAGAAAAAGAGAGCAGGGCAGCATTCGCAAAGAAGGCCGCGGACAGCCCGGAGCCATTTGAGCGGAAACGGATGGGGCTTTATGAACAGACGCTGCGCCAGCTGACCTCCATGCCCGAGGATGGATTTTTGCGGGAAGACCGGAAGAAAGAACCATCCGGCGAGCGGAGGCTGCATCCGCTCCGCTCCGAATCGTATCCTGCTCCTGCACAGGAGCCTTCCGCGAAAGAATTGCCTGAACAGGAACAGCCCGGGCAGGAAACGATTGCGCCGAAGCAGCAGCCCTGGCAGGAAACGCCGGTGCAGATGGAGCTTTTCGATGATCGTTTCCTGGATAAACAGGCCAGAGAGCGCCATCGGCTGATCGGCCAGCTTTTCGATACATACTGGCTGGTAGAGTACCGAAAACAGCTCTTTATCATCGATCAGCACGCGGCCCATGAGAAGGTCCTCTTTGAACAGACCATGGCATCGCTGAAAAACAGGGATTTCGGCACGCAGATGCTGAACCCGCCTCTGATCCTGACACTGGGCGCGGGGGAAGAGCTCTTGATGAAGAAATACATGCGTTATTTTAATGAGATGGGGTTTGAAGTAGAACATTTTGGAGGACGCGAATATGCCGTCCGCGGTGTCCCCGCCAATCTTCCCGCCATCGGCAGGGCGGACCTGTTTCTGGAGATGCTGGACGGGCTGTCGGAGGATACGCAGGCCGAGGATTCGGATCTGATCCGCGAGAAAGTGGCGTCCATGTCCTGCAAGGCCGCCGTCAAGGGCAATCATGCCATGTCCCACGCGGAAGCGGACGCGCTGATCGATCAGCTCCTGGGCATGGAAAATCCATACGCGTGCCCTCACGGAAGACCCACAATCGTTTCCATGTCAAAATATGACCTGGAAAAAAAATTTAAACGGATCGTCTGAGCGGAAAGGAGCGGATATATGGAAAAGACGCCTCTGATCATCATTACCGGCCCCACCGCCGTCGGCAAGACCGAGCTTTCCATCCGCCTGGCCAAAGCCGTCGGCGGCGAGATCATCAGCGCGGATTCGATGCAGGTTTACCGTCACATGGATATCGGTTCGGCAAAGATACGTCCGGAGGAAATGGACGGCGTGCGCCATCATCTGATCGACGTCCTTTCACCTTTTGAGGAATTTAACGTAACGGTCTTCCAGAGGATGGCAAAGGCGGCGGTTGAAGAGATCCGGTCCAAAGGCAGGATCCCCATTGTGGTCGGTGGCACCGGATTTTATATCCAGGCGCTTCTTTACGATATCTGCTTCGACCCACCGGACGGACAGCTTAGCCTTCAACCGTCTTCCGCAAATGCGCCGGAGACAGTCTCTATCCGCAGGCAGCTGGAAGCGCTGGCCCAAACAGAAGGACCGGAGTATCTCCACGCTCTCCTGGCTGAGGTAGACTCGGAATCTGCCGAAGCGATCCATTGCCACAATGTCAAGCGGGTGATCCGTGCGTTGGAGTATTATCGCCAGACGGGAGAAAAGATATCGGTCCATAACGCCAGAGAGCGGGAGAAAGCGTCGCCGTACATGTTTCGTTATTACGTCCTTAACATGGAGCGGACGCTTTTGTACCGCCGGATCGACCAACGGGTGGAGCTGATGGTGGAGCATGGCCTGGTGGAGGAAGTAAAAAAACTGAAGGACATGGGATGCCGCAGGGGCATGGTTTCCATGCAAGGCCTTGGCTATAAGGAGATCCTGGATTATCTCGATGGAACCTGCACCCTGGATGAGGCAATCTATACGCTGAAACGGGATACCAGGCATTTTGCCAAGCGTCAGCTTACCTGGTTTAAGCGGGAGCGGGACGTGTGCTGGCTTGACTGGGAAGCGTTTGGCTTCTCGCCGGAACGGATGCTCCGGCATATCCTGCGGGATGCGTCGGATATCCTGGACGAGGCACCTTCTGTTCCGGACGCGCGCCCTGTCTGCACAGACAGGGGATAAAAGAAGAATAAGGAAGAATGGAATCATGAATACAGATAAAATTTACGGGCAGATGGGCATCTCGGCGCCGGTCCTGGCATTTTGCCGGGAAATCGAGGCCGGATTGGCCGGACGTTTTGCCCGCATCGATGAAAATGCCGAGTATAATCAGATGAAGGTTATCCGGGCCATGCAGGACAACCGGGTCAGCGAAGCCCATTTTGCCTCGACTACCGGTTACGGATACAATGATCTGGGACGCGATACCCTGGAGGCGGTATATGCCAGCCTGTTTCATACCGAGGCGGCGCTTGTCCGTTCGAACCTCATCAGCGGTACCCATGCTCTCCATATCGCTTTGTCCGGGAATTTGCGGCCGGGCGATGAGTTGTTGTCTCCGACAGGAAAGCCGTACGATACCCTGGAGGAGGTCATTGGCATCCGCGCTTCCTGCGGTTCCCTTAAAGAGTACGGTGTCACCTACCGGCAGGTGGATCTGCTGCCGGGTGGAAAATTTGATTTCGACGGGATCCGCGCGGCCATCAATGAACGGACCAAGCTGGTTACCATCCAGCGATCCAAAGGATACGATAACCGGCCGACGTTTTCGGTGGAGCAGATTGGCGAACTGATCGCTTTCATCAAGAAGATCAAGCCGGAAGTGATCTGCATGACGGACAACTGCTATGGGGAATTTGTCGAAACCATCGAGCCGACGGACGTGGGCGCGGATATGGCTGTGGGCTCCCTGATTAAAAATCCGGGGGGCGGCCTGGCCCCGATCGGCGGGTATATCGTGGGCAGGCAGGACTGCATCGACCGTGCTTCCTACCGGCTCAGCGCTCCGGGACTGGGACGGGAAGTCGGGGCAAGCCTTGGCCTGAATACCTCGTTCTATCAGGGACTCTTTCTTGCGCCTACAGTGGTGGCCGGCGCGTTAAAGGGCGCGATCTTTGCCGCCAATATCTATGAAAAGCTGGGATTTTCCGTATTTCCCAACGGGAGCGAGGAGCGCTATGACATTATCCAGGCCATTACCCTGGGAAGCGCGGAGGGCGTGATCGCTTTCTGCCAGGGAATCCAGGCAGCGGCGCCGGTGGACAGTTATGTCAGTCCGGAGCCCTGGGATATGCCGGGATACGACGCGCCGGTGATCATGGCAGCAGGCGCCTTTGTTCAGGGCTCTTCCATCGAACTGAGCGCGGACGGCCCCATCAAACCGCCTTATGCCGTATACTTCCAGGGAGGCCTTACCTGGTATCACGCCAAGTTCGGCATCATGATGTCTTTGCAGAAACTGGCGGATCGCGGACTTGTGCGGCTCTGAGCGTCGGGGAACGAAAAGGGGCTTTCCGTTTCCCCGGTTTTATGGATGGTTTCGAATTATTACACTTTTATGAATTTTTTTCAACCGATATACAGCGATGGAAAATTGTGATAAAATGAGTGGCAAGCAATTTATGGGAGAGCTGAGAGCATGAGAAATAAAAATGTCTGGATCCTTCTGATCCTTATCCTGGCCGGAGTTGTGCTGGGCGGATTTATCGGTACGGCTACCGAGGAGATTTCTGCGTTATCCTGGCTGAATTTCGGCGAGTCCTTCGGCCTGAATACACCGATGGTGCTGGATTTTGGCATTTTGGTCATCACGTTCGGCCTGTCCATAAAGATCACGATGGCCAGCATCATCGGTGTGGCCCTGGCCCTGCTGGTTTATCACCGGCTTTGAGCAGGAGCGATCTGTCCGGCTGAAAACAGCAGCAGCACGAACAGTGACTGCGAAGTTAACATCTGTTCCCCGGCATTCGTACTTGGAGAGACGATAGAATGAGGAGGATACAGATGAAGAACGATACGAAACGAAAAAAGATGAAAGACATACCGGCTCAGGAGCGCCCATATGAGCGCTGCCTGCAGATGGGGCCGGAGTATTTGACGGATGCGGAGCTTTTGGCAGTGATCATCCGCACCGGGTCAAGAGAAGAAACGTCGCTGGAGTTGGCGCAAAGGATACTAGCCTTAAATTACCCGCATGGGGGTATTTTAGGGCTTTTGCATCTTTCCCTGCCGGAATTTATGAAGATAAAGGGGATCGGCCGGGTGAAGGCGATCCAGCTTTTATGTATCGGCGAATTGTCCCGAAGGATCTGGAAGCAGGGCGCGAAGATGTCCTCCCCGGATTTTCGCAATCCCCGGGACGTGGCGGCCTACTGCATGGAAGATATGCGCCATCTGGAACAGGAGCAGGTGCGTGCCCTGTTTTTTGACACGAAGCAGAAGCTGATCCGGGAGTCTGTGCTTTCCAAGGGGACGGTGAATGCTTCCGTGATCTCGCCGCGCGAAATTTTTATCGAGGGACTTCGCTGCGGCGCGGTGTCTCTCATTCTTGTGCACAACCATCCCAGCGGGGATCCTTCCCCCAGCCGTGAGGACGAACTTCTGACCAGAAGAGTGGAAGAGGCGGGTAAGATCATCGGAATTACTCTGCTGGATCACGTGATCATTGGCGATACTACATATACGAGCTTACGGGAACGAGGAATGCGATAAATGGAAAGAAAACGCAGCAAATATCTTTTAATCGGGCTGACCGTCGTCTGTATCCTGCTGATCGGGATCTCTTCGATCCGCGACGGCATCCTGGAACCTCTGCGCACCGGCGTGGGCTATGTGCTTGTGCCGCTCCAGACCGGAGTTAACGCAGTCGGACGGGGGATCTATAACGGGATCCGGGACTACAGCCAGTTAAAAGACGCGCTGGAGGAGAATGAAAGTCTGAAAGAAGAGGTAGCCCGTCTGACGGAGGAGAATAACCGCCTCCAGGCAAATCAGTTCGAGCTTTCCCGCCTGCGGGAACTGTATGAGCTGGATCAGGAATATATGAATTACGAAAAGATCGGCGCCCGGGTCATCGCGAAGGACTCCGGAGACTGGTTTCAGGTGTTCCGGATCAATAAGGGGTCGGCGGACGGTGTGGAAGTGGATAACAACGTGATCGCCGGAGGCGGTCTGGTCGGGATCGTTACAGACGTGGGGGCGAATTACGCCACGGTCCGTTCGATCATCGATGATGTCAGCAGGGTCAGCGCTATGGCGCTCCAGTCCGGGGACAACTGTATCGTGGCGGGCGATCTGACGCTGTATGAGGAAGGGCGCCTGCGGATCACCAATATCTCCAGGGACGGCGATGTGAAAGACGGCGATCCTATCGTTACCTCCAATATCAGTTCGAAATTTATGCCGGGGATCCTGATCGGCTACGCGGCTGACATTACGGTGGATCCGGAACGGCTGACCAAGTCCGGCTATCTGATCCCCGTGGCGGATTTTGACAATCTGCAGGAGGTCCTGATCATTATCGGCACGAAGGAGACCGGCGACGATCAGCTGGGAGAGGAGGCGGGTTCATGAAGCGGATCCTGGCGAATCTGTTTCTGATGGTCTTTGCGTTTACCCTGCAGACCTGCATCTTCCCCATGATCCCGTTTTTATCAGCCTCTCCGAATCTGCTGCTGATCCTGACCTTTTCCTTCGGCTTTATCCATGGGAGCGGGGCTGGGATGCTGTACGGCCTCTTTGCCGGGCTTCTTTCTGATCTCTTTTACAGCGGCCCGTTCGGCTTTTATATGCTGATCTTTATCTATATCGGTTATGTAAACGGGATCTGCACCAAATACTATTATGAGGATTATATCACCCTTCCGCTTGTTCTCTGCGTGCTGAACGAGCTGGCGTATAACATGTACATGTATGTATTCCGCTTCCTGATCCGCGGAAGGCTGGAACTGTTTTATTACTTCCGCAAGATCATGCTTCCGGAGATCATTTTCAGCGTAGTCACGACACTTTTTATCTACCGGCTGTTCTTATTTACCAGCCGCCGTCTGGAAGAGATGGAAAAAAGGAGAGATACGACCATTGTTTGAAGACCTGCGAGAAATACTAAAAGAATTTATCTACAAGGTAGCCGGTTCCCGGCTCTTTTTCCTGGCTGTTGTCTTTACCTGTATGTTTGCGATCCTGGTGGTTCATCTTTTTAATCTGCAGATTATTCATGGCGAGGAGATGCTGGATAACTACATCCAGCTGACGGAGGAGATCATTTATACGCCCGGCACCAGGGGGAATATTTATGACCGGAACGGGAAGGTGCTGGCGTACAATGAACTGGCCTATTCCGTGACGGTCCAGGATACCGGCGCCTATTCCACCGACCAGCAGATGAATTCCATGCTCCTGCGGCTGGTGCAGATCCTGCATAAGCACGATGTCGATGTGGAAGGAAAGTTTGAGGTCGGGATGGATGAAAACGGCGAGCTGTTTTATACCTCCTACAGTGAGAACAGCCGCCTTGGTTTCCTGCGGGATGTTTACGGCCTGCGGTATATCGATGATCTGCAGGAGGAATGGGATGACAGCCTGCACAAATACGCCTCCGATGTCACCGCGTGGGAACTCTTCGAAAAAAAGAAGGAAGATTACGGGTTAAATAAGCTGACCGATGACGACGGGAACACGCTGGTCCTGGATGATCAGACGGCGTTGGACATCGTGAACATCCGCTATACCATGTCCCTGACTTCCTTCCAGAAATATCTGTCGACGACCGTCGCTACCTATGTGGACGACGAGACGGTGGCGGAGGTGATGGAGAATACGGCTGACCTTCAGGGCGTGAGTATTGAAGAGTCTTCGGTTCGCGTCTACAATGACAGCATTTATTTTGCATCCATCATCGGCTACACGGGAAAGATGCAGACCGACCGACTGGAAGAGCTGCAAAAGTCCAATCCGGACTACGATATCAACGATACCGTCGGCCTGAGCGGAATCGAGGCCTCCATGGAGCTGGAGCTGCAGGGCACAAAGGGATATCGGGTGGTGAGCGTAGACAACCGTGGACGCGTCCAGGAAGAGCTGGAGAGAGAGGACGCCACGGCCGGGAACGACGTTTATCTGACCGTGGACAGCGACCTGCAGAAGGGAATCTATCACCTGATCGAACAGCAGCTGGCCGGTATTCTGGTGTCCAAACTGGTCATGGAAGATGACCCGAACACGGCAGGCACCGATGCCAGCAATCTGAAGATCCCGATCAAAGACGCCTATTATCAGCTGATCAACAACAACGTGCTTTCGCTCAGCGAGTTTCAGGCGGAGGACGCGTCGGATAACGAAAAGCAGATCCAGAGTACGTTTGAGTCGTCCAGGGACAGGATCATGACGCAGCTTCGCTCCGAACTGATGAGTGAGGACGCGACGCTGATGAAGGATCTTTCGCAGGATATGGCGAATTACATGGTTTATATTTATAATTACCTGTCCTCTTCCTCGGTCGGTATCATCGATGCATCGAAAATCGATACGTCAAGCCAGGAATACCAGGATTGGAAGGCAGATGAGATCAGCCTGCGCGACTATCTTTACGCGGGTATCGCCGACAGCTGGATAGACACCACAAAGCTGAATGCGGACAGCAAGTATTCCAGCGCGGATGATATCTATAACCAGCTGGTGGATTACTGCCTTGAGCAGCTGATGAACGATACCAGCTTTACCAAGCTGATCTACCGTTTCCTGATCCGGGATAATGTGATCACCGGAAAGCAGCTTTGTCTTGCGCTTTATGACCAGGGCATCCTGCCGGATGAACCGGATCAGATCGCCGCTCTTCAGGCAAACGGCGAGGCGTACGCGTACACCTTCCTCGTGGATAAGATCTCCAAGATCCAGATCACGCCGGCCCAGCTGGCGCTGGATCCCTGCAGCGGCGCATGCGTGATCACAGACGTAAATACCGGCGAGGTGCTGGCGCTGGTAACCTATCCGAGCTATGACAATAATATGATGTCCGGCACGGTGGACGCGGCTTATTTTTCCAGGCTGCGCAACGATCTGTCCCTGCCTCTCTACAACAATGCCACACAGGCCCAGAAGGCACCCGGTTCGACCTTCAAACCGATCACAGTCATCGCCGGACTGGAAGAAGGCGTGATCAGCCTGGGCGAGACCATCGACTGCACCGGAATTTACGAAGAGGTTGCCCAGCCGATCAAGTGCTGGATCAGCCCGGGGCAGCATGGCCCGCTGGATGTGATCGGCGCGCTGCAGAATTCCTGCAACTTCTTTGTGAACGAGGTGGCGCACCGTTTATCCATGGATGAAAACGGCGTTTACAATACGGAAAAAGGGCTTTCAACCCTGAGAAAATATGCGTCCATGTTCGGACTGGACCACGATTCCGGCGTGGAGATCACCGAGAGAGATCCGCAGATCTCCGATATCGACCCGGAGCGTTCCGCGATGGGACAGGGAACCAACAGTTTTACTAACGTGCAGCTGTCCCGGTATGTCTCGGCACTGGCAAACCAGGGGACGGTCTTTGAGCTGACCCTCCTGGACAAGGTAACGGATTCCGATGGAAATCTGGTCAAGGATTATACGCCGGAGATCAGTTCGCAGATCGAGATCCAGGATTCCACGTGGGACGCGGTGGCGCAGGGAATGCGGGGAGTGATCGCGAACGGGTCTGCGGCAAAGATCTTCCGCGACCTGCCGATCGAGATTGCGGGAAAGACCGGCACGGCCCAGGAATCGACCACCAGAGGAAACCATGCGTGGTTTATTTCCTACGGTCCGTATTCCGATCCGGAGATCGCTGTGACGGTCAATATCCCCTACGGATACTCCTCGTCCAATGCGGCGACGCTGGCGAAGCATGTCTATGAACTCTACTATGGATACACGACGCTGGATGAGATCCTGGGTTCCGAGGCAATCGGCGCTTCCACGGTAACGATTGGGGATTAATTTGCCAAATTTTAATTAAATACTGGAAATACATTCAGATTTATTGTACAATGAAATGGAATTTCCAATATTCGATTGATCGGATGAGGGGATTTGTTTGCTATGTTTTCAGAATACAGACTACGAAATTTTAATATACGGCTGCTGATCTATGTGCTGGCGCTTTGCGTGATGGGCGTGTTCGTCATCCGCAGCGCGGCCGGTTCCATGGAAGATACGCGGGTGGTCCGCCAGATTGCCGGCATCTGCGCCGGTACGGTGGCGGCGCTGGTTTTGTCACTGGTTGACTACCACCGGATTCTGAATTTCGCTTTTCTGATCTATCTTGTGTGTGTCGGGCTGTTGGTCTGGGTCCTGCTCAACGGAGTCGTCCGCGGCGGCGCTACCCGCTGGGTGTCTTTGCCCGTGCTCGGTCAGCTGCAGCCTTCGGAGTTTTCCAAGATCGGCCTGATCGTTTTTTTCTCCTGGTTTTTTGACAAATACCAGGAGCAGATCAACCGGCTGCCCGTGCTCGGGATGGCCGCTGTGCTGTTTTGCGTACCGATCCTGCTGATCCTGGCTGAGCCGAATCTTTCCACGAGCCTGATCACGATCATGGTCTTTGCCGCGATGATCTTTGCGGCCGGGATCAGCTACAAATGGATCTTCGGTGTCCTGGCGGTGCTGACACCGCTTGCCGGCATCTTTATTTATCTTCTCCAGTATGAGATGATCCCGTTTTTGCGCGGTTACCAGGCACAGAGGATATTGAGCTTTATCAATCCCAGTCAGTACCAGGATGCCAATCGCCAGCAGGATAATTCCGTCATGGCGATCGGCTCCGGTCAACTTTGGGGGAAAGGTCTGAATAATACGACGATCGCTTCCGTGAAAAACGGAAATTTCCTTTCAGAGGAATCAACGGATTTTATTTTTGCGATCATCGGAGAGGAACTTGGCTTTGTAGGCTCCATGGTTATTTTAGGACTTTTTCTGCTGATCATTTATGAATGTCTGTGGATGGCCCGGCAGGCCAGGGACCTAAGCGGGAAGATCATCTGCACAGGCATGGCTGCTTTGATTGGATTCCAGAGCTTCTCCAATATTGCCGTTGCTACCAAGCTATTTCCTAACACCGGGCTGCCGCTTCCCTTTGTCAGCTACGGTGTCAGCTCTCTGCTCAGTATGTTTGTGGGTATTGGGTTGATTTTAAATGTCGGATTACAGAGAAAAAACTCGCATGATTAAGGAGGAGCAGAGTATGAATATCGGACTGATCGCGCATGACGCGAAAAAAAAGCTGATGCAGAATTTCTGTATTGCATACCGGGGGATCTTAAGTAAAAACGAACTGTATGCTACCGGGACCACCGGACGGCTGATCGAAGAGGTGGCGAATTTGAATGTCCACAAGTATCTGGCCGGCCATCTGGGCGGCGGACAGCAGCTGGCAGCGCAGATCGAGCATGATGACATCGATCTGGTTATCTTCCTGCGCGACCCGCTTAACCCCAAGGATCATGAACCGGATGTCAACAATGTCGTGCGTCTTTGCGATACATACAATATCCCTCTGGCGACGAATCTGGCCACAGCAGAGCTTTTGATCAAGTCTCTTGACCGCGGCGATCTGGAGTGGCGCGAAGTATTCCGCTAGAATGGCAGGGTCATGAAGGTGAGCAGAAGAAAGTATTTACTGATGTTTTTGGCTGCTCTTTCCGCAGCCTGGATGACCGGATGCGGAAAGAAGGATCTGGAGCAGCCGTACCAGTGGGGCGAGCGCGCCGCAGTCTTTACCGAACAGGAGACAGATGAGGTCGCCGCCGGTTTCGCGGCGGATCTCTGTGTGGTTTTTTCAGACAGCGAGGAAGATCCAATGGTCAACGCGGAAGCGGCGGCTGTTTTTGATCTTTCCGGCTGTAATGTTGTGTTCAGCAAAAACGCGTTTGAACGTTTGTACCCGGCCAGTACGACCAAGGTAATGACGGCTCTTTTAGCCATCAAATACGGTGATCTTGACGATATCGTGACGGTGACGGAGGACGCGGTCATTACGGAAAGCGGAGCGACGCTGTGCCACATTAATCCGGGCGACCAGATCACCCTAGGCCAGCTGCTGTATGGTCTGATGCTGCCGTCCGGGAATGACGCGGGAGCCGCGATTGCCGTCCACATGGCCGGAAGCATCGAGGCCTTCGCGGATATGATGAACGAAGAGGCCAGCCGATTGGGGGCGACCGGCACGCACTTCGTAAATCCCCATGGCCTGAACGACCAGGATCATTACACGACGGCATATGACCTGTACCTGATCTTTAATGAGGCGCTGAAACAGCCGTATTTTCGCCAGGTGATCAGCACCACGGCCTATACTGCTCAGTACACGGACGGTGACGGTAATCCGGTGATCCAGACCTGGAAGGGCGGAAACTGGTATATGACCGGCGAGCGGGAGACTCCGGAAGGCTTTACCGTCCTGGGCGGAAAGACCGGGACCACCAGCGCGGCCGGATACTGCCTGATCATTGCCGTGGAGGATGAAGACGAGGATGAGTATATTTCCGTCGTGATGAAGGCAGGAAGCCGTTCTGATCTCTATGCGAATATGACGCAAATTATTCAGAAAATTCACAATTAGTCATTGCATTTTTTAGATACTTATACTATAATTACTGTGATTATCCAGCCGTCGGACGGCTTAAATAAACAAAAGGAGGAGATTGTTATGGTTCAGATTATAGCAGGGAAAAAGGGGAAGGGGAAAACGAAGCATCTGTTAGAAATGGCCAATACATCCATCAAGACCGCGAAGGGCTCCATCGTATATCTTGACAAGAGCTCCAAGCATATGTATGAATTGAGCAATAAGATCCGGCTGATCAACGTAAATGAATTTCCGATCAACTCCAGCGAGGCGTTTGTCGGTTTTATTTCCGGTATTATTTCCCAGGATCATGACCTTGAGATGATGTTTTTGGACAGCTTTTTGAAGCTGGCCGGCCTTGAAGGCGAAGATATTTCCCAGACGATTTCCGCGTTAGAAAAAATCGGTGAAAAGTATCACGTGACATTCGTCCTGAGTATTTCTCTGGATGCTGAGGAGCTCCCGGAAGAGGCGCGAGGTCATGTGATCGTCTCCTTATAAATATAGTTGTTTGAGCGCCGCTTCCCTGTATCGGGTGATTACGGAAAGTACAGGGGACGGTGCTTTTTTTTGTGCCAAAGGAGCCGGCGCGTTCGTCCTTGCCATGCGGGCCGGCACGGGAAAGCTGCTTGCAATTTTCCTCTTCACCTTTTATAATAGCGGAAGAGGAAGGAGGCTTGCCATGGGCAGCCAGAAAAAGAAGAAAAAAAGCAAGATCGTGAATTATCCGAAGAGACGTTCTTTCTCGAATGTAGGCATGATCATGTTTTTCATTATCTTCATCTATATGATATTCAGCGTCTACACCTATATGCAAAGAGAACGCGTGCAGGTATATGAGGTTGTGGAAGGCGGAATTGTGAATGAGAAGGATTATACCGGAATGATCTTTCGGGAGGAATCCACGAAATATACGGACCGCGCGGGCTACATTAACTACTATGTAAGAGAAGGTAAGCGTGCCAGCGTGGGGACCAGCGTTTATTCTGTGGATGAGACCGGCTCGATCGCCGAACTCCTCCAGGAATATCCGGAGGCAGGAGCCACGCTCAGCGAGGAGAATCTGACTGAATTAAAGAAGCGGCTTACCTCCTTCAGCATTACCTACCAGGACAGCGACTTCCGTTCCGTATACGATGAAAAATATTCTCTTGAGGCTCTCGTCCTTGAATATTCCAATTTCAGTGCCATGGACAGCCTGCAGGAACTGCTGGATCTGGACAGCGTTAATTTTTGGCAGGTAACCGCGGATGAGGCCGGCATCGTTTCTTACGCCATCGATTCCTACGAAGATATGGAACCAACTGATGTGACAGCGGAGATGTTTGATCGGACGAATTATTCACGGACCATTACGCAATCTGGGAAAATGGTTGCTCAGGATACGCCGGTGTATAAGATCGTCACGTCGGATAACTGGTCGGTCGTCTTTCCCATGACGGAAGAAGATCTTGAGCAATACGGCAGCGAGACCAGTCTTAAGGTCAGCTTTGACGGAGAGGATCTGACGGCTACCGGAACGTTTTCGACGATCACCGGGGCGGATGGTGAAACTTACGGAAAACTTGATTTTACCAAGTACATGGTTCAGTTTGTGTCGGAGCGTTTCGTCCAGTTCGAGATCGTGACAGACAGGGAAGTCGGCCTGAAGATCCCGATCAGCGCAGTCACGGAAAAGACCTTTTATCTGGTCCCGGTGGAGTATCTGGCGCAGGGCAGAGACGCAGACAGCACAGAAACCGGCTTCCTGAAAGAGGTTTACACAGAGAACGGTACTTCCGTGGAGTTCATATCGGCTACGATCTATTATTCAACTGACGAGTATTACTATATTGATCTGGGTGAGATCGATGAGCTGAATGTAGGCGATTACCTGGTCAAGCCGACCGGGGACTATCTTCCGGATGAGAATGAAATCGAAGATGCCAAGGGCGACGGCATTACGGCTGAGGAAACCAATGCGGCGGCGTCACAGACGGCGCGGGCCTCGGACAACAGCGGCCGCTACCAGCTCGGCGCGAACGCGTCCCTGCTGGGCGTCTATAATATTAATAAGGGGTATGCTGTATTCAAACAGATCGAGATCCTCGCGGAAAATGATGAGTATTACACGGTAAGAAAAGGCATGTCTTACGGATTATCCGTGTACGATCACATCGCACTGGACGCAAGTACAGTGGAAGAGGGCGCGCTGATCTATCAGTAGGGCAAAAGGGCCGCGCCGCAGGGATAGAGGAAAACAGAGAGGTGGATAATGTCATGATAAACGAACAGCTGGAAGAGGTGCAGAACCGGATCGAGGCCGCATGCAGACGGACGGGACGGGATCCGAAAGAGGTGACGCTGATCGCAGTCAGCAAGACCAAACCGGTCTTCATGATCGAAGAGGCATACCGAGAAGGCGTCCGTGATTTTGGTGAGAATAAAGTGCAGGAGATCCTGGAAAAGCAGCCTGTCCTCCCGCAGGACATCCGCTGGCATATGATCGGCCATCTGCAGAGAAATAAAGTCAGACAGATCGTCGGCAAAGTGGTGCTGATCCATTCGGTTGATTCCGTGCGTCTGGCCAGCCAGATCGAGGAAGAGGCCGCCAAAAAGGGGATCCGGGCCGATATCCTGCTTGAGGTCAATGTAGCCTGTGAAGAAAGTAAATTCGGCTTTTTCCTTGAGGACGTACAGGCTGCTGTTATGGAGATCCGAAACTTCCCGCATGTCCGTATCCGGGGCCTGATGACAATTGCACCTTTTGTGGAGAATTCAGAAGAAAATCGAAATATATTTAAAAAATTATACGAACTGTATGTTGACATGAAAAGTAAAAACATTGATAATGTTACCATGGATGTGCTTTCTATGGGTATGTCCGGTGACTATGAAGTGGCAATCGAAGAAGGGGCTACTATGGTTCGCGTAGGCACCAGTATTTTCGGTTCCCGCTAAGGATTGGAGAGAATTCGAGATGAGCATTTTAACTAGGCTGATGAGTACGATGCGTCTGACTGAGGATGAAGATGACGATTACTATTTAGATGGCGATGATTCTTATGATGATGAGGAAGAAAGGCCCCGACGGGGCTTTTTTTCCAGACGGCAGGAAGAGGAGGATTATGAGGAGGAAGCGGAGCCGAAAAATCGTTTCCTTGGGCGCAGCAGCGCGAAAGTAGTGCCCATGCGCCGCGGAATGGAGGTTACGATGATCAAGCCGACTACGATGGAGGATTCCAGGGAGATTTGCGATTATCTGCTTGCCGGCAAGGCGGTCGTTCTGAATATGGAAGGCATTCATATGGAGCTGGCACAGAGGATCATTGATTTTACCTCCGGAGCAGCGTATTCGATCGGCGGGAATCTGCAGAAGATATCGAATTATATCTTTATCGCGACTCCCCAGTCGGTGGAGTTATCCGGAGACTTTCAGGATATTTTGACAGGCGGAGATCTGGGCGGCGTATCCGGCTTGAATATCCGTTTGTAAGGGCAGTCCGAGTGCAGGCTGCTGCGGTTTCTGCAGCAGTCTTTTTGCGTATGACAGGAAATTCAGGGAGAGAGCTATGGAGCATTTATGTGTTCATTCAAATGGAAATGCGATTTATTCCATTATTCTGGATCAGTCCTTTGGCGGTCTGGCGGCCGAGGTTGAAAAGCTGGGGACGCAGCGGAGGCGGATTTGCATCGTTACGGATTCGCGCGTGGCAGAGCTGTACCTGGATGAGGTGAGCCGTATCCTTGCGCCGGTATGCCGTCAGATCGATTCCTTTGTGTTCCCGGCCGGTGAAGAGCAGAAGAACCTGGATACCGTACGGGCGCTGTATCAGTTTCTGATCGAGAAGGAATATGACCGGAACGATATGCTGGCGGCGCTTGGCGGCGGCGTGACGGGGGATCTGTGCGGTTTCGCGGCAGCGACCTATCTGCGTGGCGTTTCGTTTATCCAGATCCCAACGACGCTTCTGGCACAGGTGGATTCCAGTATCGGCGGGAAGACCGGCGTGGATTTTGATTCTTATAAAAATATGGTCGGGGCGTTCCATATGCCAAAGCTGGTTTATACCAATGTCCGAACGCTTCTGACGCTGCCCAGGGAGCAGTTCATCTCCGGCATGGGCGAAGTCGTAAAGCACGGACTGATCAAAAGCAGAGAATACTATGTGTGGCTGAAGGAGAACGCGGAAACAATCATGACGGTGGAGCCGGCTCTGTGCGAGAAGATGATCCTGGAAAGCAACCGGATCAAGCGGGATGTCGTGGAACAGGATCCGACGGAAAAGGGGCAGAGAGCGCTGCTGAATTTCGGCCATACACTTGGGCACGCCATCGAAAAGAAAAAAAATTTCACCATGCCGCATGGCTGCTGTGTTGCCGCAGGGGTCCTGGCGGCCGCGCGGATCTCGCAGATGCGCGGGCTGCTGACGGACCGGGACATGGATGAACTGCGTGAGGTGATGGGGAAATTCGGCCTTCCGCTCATGGTAGATGCGCTGGACGCCGACGAAGTCCTGGAGGCGGTAAAGCATGATAAAAAGATGGATTCCGGCGTAATCCGGTTTATCCTTCTTAAAACGATCGGCGAAGCGTACGTGGACCGCACAGTAGGCCGCATGGAGATGCGGAAAGGGCTTGTCAGCATCCTTCGCTGAACGTCAAAAACGGAGATAGGAGACGTTAATGATGGATAAAACAGGAACGGCCTTAAAAGGAAAAGCTCCGGGAATCCTTGTTTTTCTGTCCGGCTGCGGCGTTCTGCTCTGGTTTGACCAGTGGACCAAGGCGCTGGCCGCGGCCTACCTGAAGGGACAAGATCCCATTGTAATCTGGGAGGGCTTTTTTCAGCTCCAGTACCTGGAAAACCGGGGAGCGGCCTTTGGAATGCTTCAGGGGCGTCAGCTGTTCTTTCTGGTGATCGCTCTGCTGGTGTTTGCCGCAGTTGCTTTTGCCCTGTACCGGATGCCGTTTACCATGCGCTACCTCCCTCTTGGCGTTTGTATGGCGCTTCTGGTATCCGGAGCACTGGGCAATCTGATCGATAGGGTACGTCAGCAGTTTGTGGTCGATTTTCTGTATTTCAGCCTGATCGATTTTCCGATTTTTAATGTGGCGGACTGCTATGTTACCGTGGCCGCCTTTTTGCTGATGTTCTTGATCATGTGGTATTACCGTGAGGATGAGCTGGCTGTCTTTTCCCTGAAGAAAGGAGAACGCCTGTGAATCTGCACTTTGTCGTAACCGAAGACGAGCAGGATATCCGGATCGACCGCTACCTGACGGATCGATGCGAGAACCTGTCCCGCTCCTACCTGCAGAAACTGCTGAAAGCGGAGGCTGTGCTCGTCGATGGCCGCGCCGTAAAGAGCAGCTACCGGGTCTGTGAAGGCGATTCGATCTCCTGCGTTGTCCCGTCTGCTGTGGAGCCGGAGATCGTCGCCGAGAATATGGAACTGGATGTCCTCTATGAAGATCAGGATGTGATTCTGGTGAACAAGCCCAAAGGCATGGTGGTGCACCCGGCTCCCGGCCATTTTACCGGAACGCTGGTCAATGGGCTTTTATTCCATTGCCGGGATCAGTTATCCGGGATCAACGGCGTAATGCGTCCCGGCATCGTGCATCGGATCGATAAGGATACCACCGGCGTCCTGATCGCCTGTAAGAATGATTTTTCTCATCAGAAGATCGCGGCGCAGTTAAAGGAACACAGCGTGAACCGGCGTTATCAGGCGATCGTGCACGGCGTGCTGGCGGAGGATATCGGTACCATCGACCGGCCGATCGGGCGCGACCCGGCAGATCGAAAGCGGATGGCGGTGAATGAAAAAAACGGGAAGGAAGCGCTGACGCATTACCGGGTGCTCCGGCGTTTTTCGGGCTATACCTACATTGAATGCCGTCTGGAAACAGGGCGCACCCACCAGATCCGCGTACATATGGCCAGTATCCGTCATCCTCTCCTGGGTGATATGGTATACGGTCCGTCCGTTGTTCCCTTTAAGCACCTTCAGGGGCAAACGCTTCACGCCGGTGTGCTGGGCTTCCTTCATCCGAGGACGGGGGATTATATGGAATTTTCCGCACCTCTTCCGGAGTATTTCACTGATTTGCTGAAAAAGTTAGAAAAACTTTAGTCTTTTCAGAAAGCATGTGTACTTTTCTTTCAATTTATTGTATAATATGGTCAAGAAGGCAGAAAGGAGATGTGCATATGAGTGGAAATCTGGTTATTACTATCAGCCGTCAGTGCGGAAGCGGAGGACGTAAGATCGGAATGATGCTGGCGGAGGAAATGGGTGTTAAGTGTTATGATAAGGAGCTTTTAACACTGGCAGCGAAGAACAGCGGATTCGCCAGGGAGCTTTTCGAATCCCACGACGAGAAGCCGACGAACAGCTTCCTTTACTCTCTGGTCATGGATACGTATGCTATGGGGCGTTCGGGCGGCTCATACCTGGACATGCCTTTGAACCATAAAGTCTTCCTGGCGCAGTTTGACACGATCAAGAGACTGGCGACGGAAGAGTCCTGTGTTATCGTTGGACGGTGTGCCGATTACGCTCTGGCTGATTTTCCGAATATGGTCAGTGTGTTCATCTGCGGCGAAGACAAGGACAAGATCGCGAGACTGCAGGAGGTCTATCAGGTAGACCAGAACAAGGCCAAGGATATGATGATCAAGACGGACAAGCAGCGCTCCAGCTATTATAACTACTATTCCAGCAAGAAATGGAGCGAGGCGAAGAGTTATGATCTGTGTATCAACAGCAGCTCGGTCGGATTTGAGGGCGCAGTGAAGATGATCCTGGCGTTTGCCAAAGAAAAGCAGGCCTGGCGGAACCGGTGATCGCTCCGAAAAATTTTTCGTGCAAAATATTGACAATTTCCCTGGTCTATGCTACTATACCTAGGTATGCCGCGCAACGAGGTTTAAGACTGCATACAGCAGCACCGAAGTTGGCGAGTAATGATAATAGGAGGTCCCTAAGATGTACGCGATTATTGCAACAGGCGGAAAGCAGTACAAGGTTGCTGAGGGCGATGTCATTAAGGTGGAGAAGCTTGGCGCAGAAGCCGGCGAGACCGTAACTTTCGACAAGGTACTGGCTGTTAACAATGGAGAGTTGACCATTGGATGCCCGACCGTGGAAGGCGCTACCGTTACTGCGTCAGTGGTAAAGGAAGGCAAGTCGAAGAAGGTCATTGTTTACAAGTATAAGAGCAAGACCGGCTATCATAAGAAGAACGGCCACAGACAGCTCTATACCCAGGTTAAGATCGAAAAGATCAACGCCTGACCATGATCCAGGTAACTATATTCCAGGATTCTCAGAAGCAGGTATGCGGGATCGCCTTGAGCGGACATGCAGAGTGTGGAGAGTACGGACAGGATATCGTCTGCTCCGCAGTTTCTGCTCTCACGCTGAATATGGCGAATTCGGTTGAGGCTTTCACGGAAGATCCTTTTTCGGGAGAAGTGGAAGAGGAGACCGGGGCTTTTGCCTTTCGTTTTACCGGTCCTGTCAGCAGAGAGTCCCGTGTTCTGATGGATTCCCTGGTTCTTGGCCTTAAGGATATCCGGGAATCTTATGGAAAAGAATATATCAGCATCCAATACAGGGAGGTGTAGACCATGTTTAATATGAACCTTCAGTTATTCGCTCATAAGAAGGGTGTTGGTTCTACCAAGAACGGCCGTGATTCCGAGTCCAAGAGACTTGGCGCGAAGAGAGCGGACGGACAGTTCGTTCTGGCGGGGAACATCCTTTACAGACAGCGCGGAACCAAGATCCATCCCGGCAATAACGTGGGCAAGGGCGGAGACGATACCTTATTTGCGTTAGTTGACGGCGTTGTCCGGTTTGAAAGAAAGGGAAGAGACAAGAAGCAGGTTTCTGTTTACCCGCGAGTGATCAACGAATAAGGAACAATGAGAGGCTTCATACTTAAAGGGTATGGGGCCTTTCTTTTGCGAAACAAGGTATGGTGATTGTATGTTTTGCGACAGAGCGAAAGTGTTTATTAAATCGGGCAAAGGCGGAGATGGCCATGTGTCTTTCCGCAGAGAGTTGTATGTGCCGGCCGGAGGACCGGACGGCGGGGACGGAGGAAGAGGCGGCGATATCATCTTTCAGGTGGATGACGGGCTGAATACCCTCAGCGACTTCCGTCATGTAAGGAAATATATCGCATCAAGCGGTGAAGAAGGCGGCAAACGCCGCTGTCACGGTAAGGATGGCGAGGATCTGGTGATCAAGGTGCCTGAGGGCACGGTCATTAAGGATCTTGCGTCCGGAAAGGTCATCGCCGATATGTCAGGCGAAAACCGCCGTGAGGTCATTTTGAAGGGCGGAAAGGGCGGACTGGGCAACATGCACTACGCTACTTCCACGATGCAGGCGCCAAAATACGCGCAGCCTGGGCAGCCGGCGCAGGAACTTTGGGTCCAGCTGGAACTGAAGGTAATTGCCGATGTGGGGCTGGTCGGTTTTCCAAACGTCGGAAAATCCACTCTCTTATCCCGTGTAAGCAATGCCAGGCCGAAAATAGCCAACTATCACTTTACGACCCTGGATCCTCACCTCGGCGTGGTCGATCTGGACGGCGGCGCCGGTTTTGTGATGGCGGATATTCCCGGACTGATCGAAGGTGCTTCCGAAGGCGTGGGACTGGGACACGATTTTCTCCGTCATATCGAGCGGACAAGGGTGCTGGTCCATGTAGTGGACGCGGCATCGACGGAGGGGCGCGATCCGGTTCAGGATATCCGGACGATCATTCGTGAGCTTGAGGCTTACAATCCGGAGCTTCTGACCCGCCCGCAGGTTATCGCAGCTAATAAGATCGATTCCATCTACGTGGAGGAAGGCGCGGTAAACCCTTTGGAGGCGATCCGCGAAACGTTTGAGCAGGAAGGGATCCGGGTTTTTCCCATCTCGGCAGTGAGCGGACAGGGCGTAAAAGAATTATTATATTACATCAACGAGCAGTTAAAGACAGTGGAGCAGAAGCCGGTTATCTTTGAACGGGAGTTTGATCTGTCGGAGTTAAATATGACATCCACGCTTCCTTTTACGGTTGAGCGGGATGAGGACGGCGTATATGTAGTGGAAGGTCCGCGGATCGAAAAAATGCTGGGCTATACGAATCTGGAGTCCGAGAAAGGATTTGATTTCTTCCAGAAATTCCTGAAAGTCAACGGTATTCTTACGGAGTTGGAAAAGGCAGGGATCCAGGAAGGCGATACGGTGCGCATGTACGGCCTCGTATTTGATTATTATCGATAATATGATGATACCAGGTTCAAATGGATATGTTGCTCATCAATCCGTGGTATCATGGGGGCAAAATAATATAGATGGCAAAGGAGAAGGAAAAGATGACGAGCAGGCAAAGATCCTATCTCAAAGGATTAGCGATGAATATCGATTCGATCTTCCAGATTGGAAAAGCCAGCCTGACGCCGGAGATCACGGCGGCAGTGGATGAGGCGCTTGAAGCCAGGGAGCTGATCAAGATCACGATCCTGAAGAATTGTCTGGATGACGGAAAGGCTATCGCGCAGATGCTGGCGGAACGCACCCATTCCCAGGTCGTTCAGGTGATCGGAAGAAAGATCGTTCTGTACCGGCCGGCCAGGGATGATGCAAAACGAAAGATCGTTCTTCCCTGATCTGACTGCGGACAGGAGGGTGGTATGACCAGGATCGGAATTGTAGGCGGTACATTTGACCCTATTCACAATGGACATCTGCAACTGGGCATGCAGGCCAGACAAGAGTATTGCCTGGATCAGGTATGGTTCATGCCTTCCGGGCATCCTCCCCATAAGACAGATCATGCAGTGACGGAGGCGAGTATGCGTATGGAAATGGTCAGGCTGGCGATCGATGGTCAGGACGGCTTTTTTCTTTCGGATTTTGAGATCCGTCGGCCGGGGAATACGTACACGGCACAGACACTCCGCCTCCTGGGGGAGACGTACCCGGATTGTTTGTTCTATTTTATCATCGGGGCGGATTCTCTGTATGATATTGAAAAATGGTATCATCCTGACCAGGTGATGAACCGGGCAATCCTCCTGGTCGCGTCCAGAGGCTGCGGGTGTGGCCATCCCACGCTGGATGCGCAGATCGTTCATCTGAAGAAGAAATACGGCGCCAGGATCGGGAAACTCCATCTTCCAGAGATGAACGTCTCTTCTGCGGAGATCCGGGACATGGTTTCCCGCGGAGCGCCGTTAGACGGGCTGCTGCCGGAACCGGTCCGAACATACATGAAGCAGCACCGTCTGTACCGAAAACCAGATAGTATTTGAGGAGGAATACGCAATGACGGAGACCATGAACCGGATATTATCCTATCGGAGACACCTGAAAGCCAAGCTGGATCCCATGCGGTACGAGCATTCGCTCAGTGTTTCCTACACCTGTATGAATCTTGCCATGCGTTATAACTATGATCTGGATAAAGCGGAGATCGCCGGCCTCCTTCATGACTGCGGCAAGCGCTATTCGGATGAGATCATTTTGAAAAAATGCATTAAGCACGGAATTGACTTTACACCGGAGGAAGAGGAGACACCGGCTGTCCTTCATGCCAACTACGGAGCGTGGCTGGCCAGGCACAAATACGGCGTCCAGGACCCGGAAATTTTGTCTGCCATCCTGTATCATACGACAGGAAAGCCGGCGATGGGGATGCTGGAAAAGATCGTATATATCGCGGATTATATTGAACCCAGGCGATACAAAGCGGCCGATCTTCCCGTGATCCGGGCCATGGCCTACACTGACCTGGATGAAACCATGTATCAGATCTTAAAGGGTACGCTGGAGTATTTGGACAAAAAAAGGAGCAAGATCGACCCCATGACGGAAAAAGCCTGTGCTTATTATCGGGAGATTCATGAAAAAAGAAAAGGAGAGCGTTAATGGAAACTTCGAAGGAAATGGTTAAGCTGGCAGCTGCCGCCCTGGAAGAAAAGAAGGGCGAAGATATCCAGATTATCGATATCCGTGAGGTGTCTGTGCTGGCGGATTATTTTATTATTGCGAACGGAAGCAACCCAAACCAGGTGCAGGCGATGGCCGATCAGGTCCAGGAAGATCTGGGAAAGGCCGGGTATCTTTGCAGACAGGTGGAGGGCTACAAGAATGCCAGCTGGATCCTGATGGACTACCGGGATATTATCGTTCACGTATTCAGCCGGGAAGATCGTCTCTTCTATGATTTGGAACGGCTCTGGAGAGACGGGAAGACGATTGTAGACGTAAAGGAATTATAAGCCGGCTGGCAGGGAACGGATCGTTTCTAACCGGTGGGCAGACAAAAGAGAGGGCGTTTTCGCGCACGGCGAAAAACGGCCTCTCTTTTGTCTGCCAAAGCGGCATTGCGTCTTTAACCGCCAGGCGGATCGCAATAGTTGACATAAAAAACTTATGTAAATCAATTCGGTCACATCATCCGCATCAGACCGATCACTTTCCCGAGGATCCGGACGGAATCCGTGAAAATCGGATCCATGGCGTCATTCTCCGGCTGAAGGCGGATGCGGCTTTCTTCTTTAAAGAACCGCTTCACGGTGGCGGAATCATCCAGAAGAGCGACGACAATGTCACCATTATCCGCAGTTTCCTGCTGCGCTACGATAATCTGGTCGCCGTGAAGAATTCCCGCGTTGATCATGCTGTCCCCCTTGACCCGGAGCATAAATGTCTGCTGGTTCGGCAGCAATTCCGCCGGTACGGGAAAATAATTTTCAATATTTTCCTGGGCCAGGATCGGCTGACCGGCAGCGACGGTTCCAAGAACAGGTACATTGACCATCTCCCGGCGCGTAAGATTAAATGTATCATCCAGGATCTCGATCGTCCTCGGCTTCGTGGGATCGCGGCGGATGTAGCCGTTTTCCTCCAGTGTTTCCAGGTGGGAGTGAACCGACGAAGTCGACTTTAAGTGCACTGCCTCACAAATCTCCCGGACAGAAGGCGGATACCCCTTCTCTAAAATCATTTCTTTAATGTATGCTAAAATCTCCTGCTGCTTGGCAGAAATCGTTCCCTCTTTCATCGGGCACCTCCATAATCATGTTTTTTGCTGCCTGACCTTCCGCATGCTGATGATATAGTAACATATGTTCGAAAAAAAAGCAAATTGAGAAAAGAAAACATTGACAAACATGTGTTCGAATGTTATATTATCCGCATGGAACATATGTTCTGCTTCGTGAGACGAGAAGTTTACCAGATCTTAGGGGGGGACGAATGATGCGCGAAAATGCGATGCGGACGGCGATCGGAATGGTAGAACAGAGGAGACGGGAAAGAGAGCAGGAGAGGAGAAAACGGCGGCTGCAGGTTTATCATCGGAAGCTGGCGCTTCTGACTCTGCTTCTGCTTTTGGTCACATACACATGCGGGCTGCTGATGGTGAACGCTCTTGCCGATGAGACGTCTTCTGCCGGGAAAACAGCGTACTATACCTGTATCCGTATCGAGCCCGGCGACAGCCTGTGGAGCATTGCTTCCCGATATTCTGCCGGCAGTCCCATGGACACGCGCACCTATGTGAGCGAGCTGATGCGAATGAACCGCCTGGCGGATGAGACGATTCATGCAGGGAATTACCTGACCGTCGTGTATTACGAATGATCCTGTCTTCTAATCCACATGGGAAGAGGGGATCTCTTCCCGCAGGCGGACCGCGTTTCGCGCGCTCCTTCTCCGTTCATCTTCCAATGCTGCGTAGTGCTTTTTGGTGGTATTGACGTCGGAATGCCCAAGGACATCGGCAACCAGATAGATATCACCGGTTTCCCGGTACAGATTGGTTCCGTAAGTACTGCGCAGCTTGTGGGGGGTGATTTTCTTCAGCGGCGTTACGATGCGGGCGTATTTTTTTACCAGGTTTTCCACACTGCGCACGGAAAGGCGCTTATTCTGCAGCGAAAGGAAAAGCGCGTCCTCATGTCCACTTTCCGGAATGATTTCCTTTCGCTGGTCAAGGTAATCCAGAAGAGCGTCTTCCACCTCACTGCCAAAGTATACGGTTACTTCTTTTCCGCCCTTACGGTGAATGCGGATCCCGCCATTCTTAAAATCCACATCCTGAAGATTTAAGCCCACGCACTCGGAAACGCGGATCCCTGTTCCCAGAAGAAGCGTGAGAATTGCCAGGTCGCGGATCTTCGTTTTGGCGTGGTACGCTTTTTGCTTTGGGGTGAGACGGTCGCCCTGTTCCACCTCGTCCAGCAGGAGCGCCACTTCATCGATATCCAGCCGGATAATTTCCTTTTCATGGAGCTTCGGCATCTGAATCAGCGCCGCGGGATTATTTTTCAGTTCTTCCTGCCGGTAAAAATAATGATAAAAGCTTTTCAGCGTGGAGATTTTCCGCATGATTCCCCGTTCTTTGTTGATCACTTCCTGATTTCGGTCATTAAACCGGTATTTCAGATACTCCATAAATTCCTCCAGATCAGCAGCGTGGAGTTCGTCCAGCTGTTCCAGGCGAATGTCGGTAACCTGCATATCCCGGAAAGCCGGGAGTTCCCTGATCAGAAATTCAAAAAATACTTTCAGATCGTAGGCATAGGCAATGCGGGTTCGGGAAGAGGTGCGCGGTTCGATTCCGCGGAAAAACTGCGCGCAGAAGGGGGGAAGCCCCTTGATCAGCTGACGAAGATGAACGGTATTATCCCGGTCCATCTGTTCATGGTAGGAGAGTGTACTCATTATTCGACCTTCTTTCTGTTTCATTCTATGGATCCAGGCTGCGGTTAGCCTTTGTCTGACGGCGGCCAGCCGGAAATATTTCCTGTGCGGATGGCATGGAATATCCGTTCACTGACGCCGGGTACCTGCTTATTCAATGATTTAGTTAAATTTTTAACAAACTCCCTTTGGGTTTTTCCATCCACGGGACAAGGATTTTTACATACCGGAAGATGGTATTTATTTTGGAAGCCTTTGATCTCGGCTTCGGAGGCAAAGATTAAGGGACGGATCAGGGAAAGCCCGGTCCGATCCAGGCGGGTATACGGGGAAAAGGAATGGAAGCGGCCTTCGTACAGCATGGAAAGCAGCATGGTCTCTACCACATCATCCCTGTGATGGGCATAGGCGACCTTATTGCAGCCAAGCCGCAGGGCTTCCTGGTTCATGGCGCCCTTGCGCATCTTTGCGCAGAGGGCGCAGGGATTCGATTCTTTTTTGGCCTCAAAAACGATTTTCCCGATTTCCGTGGAGACAATCTGGTATGGGACAGAAAAGCTGGCGCAAAGGGCCTTTACAGGCCCCAGATCCATATTTCCCAATCCGAGATCAACCGTGATCGCAGATAAGGAAAAGGATCGGGGATAAAACCGGCGCAGATTAGCCAGTGCGTACAGTAAAGTCAGGCTGTCCTTGCCGCCGGAGATGCCGATCGCGATGTGGTCGCCATCATCGATCATGTGGTACGTATCCACGGCCTGCCGGGTGAGGCTGAGAAGACGTTGAAGCGTCATAAATATCGTCCTTTCATGGAATTTTGCCCATAACTATTCGTTAAACTAGACTTTCGCGAATAGTTGGAACTGGTACACTATCCTGGCATGAAAAAGCCCTGGCGTTGACAATTTGGGCTTTTTCATGCTGTTCATGGTATCCTCTTTTATTCGATGCTTTTCTCGAACCGCCGCATGTTGTCGCTCTTTCCGATCACGACGATCACGTCAGACGGACTGAAGGAATATTCCGGGCGGATTTCGATATCGGTGATGCCGTTGTGTTCAATGGCAATGATGTTTAAGTTAAATTTCCGGCGGATGTTGCTGTTCAGCACGGTCTGTCCCGCCAGCTTTTTGGAGACCTTGATCTTGGATATTTCTACATTATTGTCAAGGGAAATATAATCCAGCACACTGGTCGTGGTAAGGCTTTTGGCAAGGCGCAGGGCTACGTCCCGTTCCGGATAGACGATCTTGGCCCCGAGCTTTTCCAGTACCTCTCCCTGGTCCTGGCTGATCGCCTTGGAAATAACGCGGCGCACGCCAAGGTTTACGACATTCAGGGTCACCAGGATGCTGGTGTCAATGGCTTCGCCGATGCAGACCACTACGGTATCGCAGTTTTGAATTCCGATTTCTTCGAGGACCTGCCTGGTCAGTTCGCTGGCGACGTAGGCGTAGTCGGTGTACTCTCTCATCGCCCTTACCTTACTCTCGTTTCGGTCCACGACGATGACCTCGCATCCGGCCTCGATCAGCTTTAACGCCAGCGCCGTTCCGAAGCGTCCAAGGCCAATGATCCCAAATGAAGTATTTTTCTTTGCTTTAAACATAAATACCCCCCTAACCAATGGTTATATTTTCTTCCGTAAATACGGCAGTTTTTGGCTGCTTAAAGGACCACATGCTGGCAATCGTCATGGCGCCAAGCCGTCCGATAAACATGATCAGTACAAGCAGAATCTTGCTGGCAGGGCTTAAATCCGGTGTAATTCCGGTAGAAAGTCCCACGGTGCCGAAAGCGGAGGTAATCTCAAACAAAACCTGGACCAGGCCGTACTCCGGTTCCAGCAGGCACAGGATCAGGGTTCCGACGCACACCGTAACCAGAGACAAAAAGGTGATGATAAAGGCCTTCCGAACGGTCTCGTCGGAGATCCTTCGATAAAACGCCGTACTGTGCTCGTTTCTGGCAGCGCTTTTGGTGGCAATGAGCATGACAAAAAAGGTGCTCGTCTTGATACCGCCGCCGGTCGAGCCGGGGGAGGCGCCGATAAACATCAGAATGATCAGGCCGAACAGGCCGGCATTGGTAAATTCACCAATTGGATACGTAGAGAACCCGGCTGTTCTGGCGGACACGCTGTGAAAGAACGCGCCAAGCAAGGTGATGTCTTCTGTTCCTTTTAAGAAAAGCGTTCCTGCGATCAAAAGCACCACCGAAGTTACAATGACCACTTTTGCGTGGAGGCACAGCTTTTTAAACCGCCGGCTTCGGAGAATATCCAGGATAACCAGGAAGCCCAGACCGCCGAAGATGATCAGAAAACAGGTGGTCAGATTCAGAAGCACATTATCCTGATAAGGGATCAGGTTCGTCATGTTCCCCAGAATATCGAAGCCGGAATTATTAAACGCTGCGATGGAATGAAAAACGCTGATACCCAGGGCGCTTAACGGCGGATAATCCCGGACAAATACCAGGAAACTTAAGATCACGCCGACTGTCTCAAAACAAAGCGTAGTCAGAAGGACGGCCTTGACCAGACGGATCAGCCCGTGGAAATTGCCGACGTTCATGGCTTCCTTGACTAAGAGCTGTCCCTTCAGGCTGACGCGTTTTCCGGCAGCCAGGATCAGTCCTACCCCAACGGAAGTAACACCAAGCCCGCCGATCTGGATCAGAAGGGCCACAACGGCCCTTCCAAAAACCGTGAAGTGATCGGCTGTATCGATGGCGATCATGCCGGTGACACAAACTGCGCTGGTAGACGTAAACAAAGCATTTACAAAAGTCACTTCGGCGTCAGGCCGGACGGATATCGGAAGCATCAGAAGAATGGTTCCGAGAAGGATTACTGAGGCAAAGCCAAGGGAAATCAATCTTGCCGGTGACTGATTTTTCAATCGATTGACAATAGATAAAAGCATCATCTGCTCTTCCTTTTTTGTATTCTTTGATAACCTCTATTTCACTATGGCTGATTAAAGCCCGGGCCGTACTCTTCGGAAGACGCCTCGGTCGGCCCCGTCTGCGTCACATTTCCCGTTTCCTGTGAAGGCAGCGAGGCGCCCGGACCTTGATAGATCTCTTCCTGCGACAGCGTGGTTTCTTCCGGAGCAAGCGGTTCCTCGGGAGCCGGGCTGTCGGGGTCACCGCCCTCTTCTTCACCGGCGGGACTCTCCTCCTCTTCTTCCTCGGTGCTGTCCTCGTCCTCTTCTTCTTCGGCAAACGATTCCTCTTCCGGCTCGCTCTCCTCCTGGAGTACCTGCGATTCTGTCTCGGCAGACGCCGCGGTCTGCGGCGTATCCGCTGACCCTGACGAGGTGGCGGAAGATGAACTGCCCGAGCCTGCAGTCAGGTCGGAATCGGCGCCGGATGACGTGCCTTCCTCGTAGATCCCCGTGATCTCCCCGATCTTCTGGCTGATCTCCCGGACGGATTCGGAGGGCTCGTAAGTTTCATCATCAAACAGGAACTGATGAAGAAGGATGACATTGGATTCGAGCGTCATGGGAATCACGCAGTCCATCTTGGAGACAATCGTCGTCGTCTTGGCAAAGGGGAAACCGGCAGTCTCGCCCAGATAATAACTGGCGACATTCATCGCCAGAGGAAGAATATCTTCCGCGCCTATGCTGGTCGAAATTTCCGGGAGCACCGTGGCAATAACGGACTGCAGCGTGCCAAGATCGGCCTCCTTTGCTTTCTCCAGCGCGAGGGAAACGACCCTCCGCTGTCTTTCGGTCCGTGTAAAGTCCGTATCCATCAGCCGCAGACGGCTGTAGGCCACAGCCTGGACGCCGTCCAGGTGATTCAGTCCAGCATGTTCCAGCTGGGTAGAATATATGCCGGTGGATTCTACGGTAGAGGTAATAAAGGAATTGATATAAGCAAACTCGCTTTCTGTGATCTCAAGGTCAATTCCGCCAAGGATATTGATGGCATCCGCGACCGCCGCCCAGTTAAATGTGGCATAATCATCAACCTGAATATCAAAATTGCGCTCGAAGGTATCCAGTGCCTGCTCATAGCCGCCTATAAAATAAGCTTCATTGATTTTATGGAAGGTCCCCTCATCATCGATCTGGACGTAGGTATCCCGATAAACCGAAACCAGACGGATCTCACCGGTTGCCTGATTGATGCTGGCGATCATCTGCACATCAGCCAGCGCGCCTGCGCCGAGGTTTCCATTGCGGGAATCCACACCGAAGATCGCGATGTTCCAGTAACCGTCCCGCTCTTTCATCCAGCGCTTCACAAACAGCACAGCGACGATCAGGAGAAGGATGAGCGGCAGGATAAGGAGTACTCTCCTCTTCTTTTTTCGTTTATGTCGGGCCGTTTTTTTGGCGGCCGGCCGCTTTCTTTTCGTTTCCGACTCCGGTTCATCTTCCAGATACTCTATTTTAAAATCATCATCGAATTCGTTAGCGGGCTGCCTTTCCGGCCGGGCCTGGCCGGAAGAAAAAGCGCCCCTGGTCTGATTTCTCCCTCTGCGTTTTCTCTGGGCCCGCATCCGATCCAATTCATCTTCATACTCATTTTCATATTCTCTTCCAGACATAACGATCTCCATTGACTTGATTTATTCCACCAGCTTACGATAATAGGGCCATGCAGCCTCCATCGTTTTAATGGTTACATTGTTCACGGAGGCGCTGGATTCATGAATCACATTCATCTGTCCATCGGCGGACCATCCAAGGAACATGACCACATGGGCGCTGGTGCCTGTGCGGACGACAATATCTCCCGGCTGCAGTTCGCTCCGGCTGATCCCTTCGCCGCATAAGATCAGGCTGCTGGTGCTCTCTCCCGCCAGCCGTTCTCCCGTAACGGACCAGTAGACCCAGGCGATCCAGCCGGAACAATCTAATCCCTTCAGGATCCGTCCCTGTTCATCGGATGAAACCAGTGCGCCGAAATTATTGCCCTCATAGCCCGGATAGGACGCTTTTCCGCCCCAGTAATACGGTACTTTTCCGACGGAATTCAAAGCAAAATAAATGATGTCCCGGCGGACCTGGGACAGATCGTCCGGCAGGCTGTCCATATAAGACTGGATTTCCTCTTCGGTCAGCGGCTCACTTAAGGACAGGGAAGAGACGCTGAGCCCGTAATCCGCAAACCAGTCCTGGCTGCTTATGGCATCCACGCAGGCCTTGTTGGTTTCCGTCCACCCCTCCCATGTTTCGGTGAGATTGTCCGGATCCGTTCCTACGGTATCTGCCTGGTACAATCCGCTGGTATCGGAAAGGCCAAGTATCTGTACCCGAATATTCAGATCCACATGGCCGGGACAGTTGTCCTGGCTTTCATCGGACGGATCCGATGACGAAGAAGAAGCCTGCGACGGGGACGCCGTCGCCTGACTTTTGGTTGCCGTCTTGGGGGCAGCAGGCACCGTTTCGCTGTTTGAATCCAGACGGATGACCAGCGGAGCCTCTTCCGTGCCGGAGGAAGGCCGCGCTTCGGACGCGGTGGCGAGCGCCAGACCGCGCTGGCCAGACGCCGCATCATCTTCCGGCGAAAGGATCTCTTCTTCCGGCGAAAGCATGGAGATAGCGGCCGATTCCAGCGCCTCTTCTTCCAGCGCGATCTCCTCATCGGTTTTATCCAGGCAGCCGCTGCAATAGTAAACGTCGCTGACACTCAGGGTATAGCTGTGTGAATTTTCCCATAACTGCCGGGCATACTCGGAAAAGAGTTCACTGTCCAGCATATCGGTATAATAGGTATAAACGCTGGCCATTGCCAGGATATCCTTTACATTGGAGTATCCGGTCGTCCGTTTTCCGTCGCCGTCGATAAAGGAAACATTGATCTTCTTCCAGTTTTTCAAAACCCAGGTGTCCGGGTCGTCGGGATCCTGTCCTTCTACCTTTTCGTTATAGCTTCCCCGGACAGCGGATGCATCCAGCCCCAGGTCCGCCGCCATCTCTAATGGCTTCACGTCCGCCAGTTCATAGAGGTTGGCCAGCCATTCCGTGTCCATGATCGTCAGCTCCTGGAACACCTGACCGGCATAGCTGTGTATGATATCGCTGGTATCGCTGCCTTCGGGGTAATAATAAGCCAGATTCAGTTTATCCGGCGAGGGTTCATACGGCGTAGTACTCTCTTTTGTCTGCCGCTCTGCCTGCGAGGGGGATGCCGTCGTCCTGGCTTTGGGCATGACCGCAGCCATGGCCGTCCCCGGTTTATGGGCAGTCTCATAAAAGCGGCCGGCCTCGGCTAAACAAATACCCGAACCGGCAAAAATGAGGATCGTCGCAGCATGAACCAGCTGTTTTCTTTTTTCATTCGTTATCAAATACATCACATTCTTTTTTATCTTTTTCGATTAAGTATAGCATAATTTATTTTTAAAGAATAGTGACATTATAGTTAAAAAAACTTAATTGTTTGTTAAGAAAGTTGACGCCGCGCAGTTTTGCGCGCTATAATGTGCTCAATCTGTTTTTAGTGAGGGGGAACACTGTATGTGTGGAATCATTGGATACACCGGTCCGCTGGAGGCAAAACGGATTTTGCTGGAAGGGCTGGCCGGACTGGAGTACCGTGGTTATGACAGCGCGGGAATCGCCTTTTTTGACACTGACTCAAAAGTCCGTCTGATCAAACAGGTGGGCAAAGTTGCCGCCTTAAAACATGCGTGCAGCGAATGTGACGCGGATTCCCATTGCGGGATCGGCCACACGCGATGGGCGACGCATGGAGGTGTTTCCGAAGAAAACGCGCACCCGCACCAGGCGGGAAGAATCACGCTGATCCATAATGGGATCATAGAAAATTATCATCAGCTGGAGGAAGACTTCCATCTTCATGAATGTCTGCGTTCGCAAACGGACAGCGAAGTGGCCGCGTGGATCCTGGATTCTTTCTATACCGGAGACCCGCTGGAGGCGATACGCCGGATGACTGACCGGCTGGAAGGGACCTATGGCTTCTGCATCATGTTCGCGGACCGCCCGGGTGAGATCTATGCCGCGCGCAAAATCAGCCCCCTGGTCGCGGCCCACACCCATTCCGGCGCGCTTGTGGCTTCTGATCTTACGGCGCTGATCCCCTACACGCAGGAATATTTTGTCGTGCCGGAGAACGCCATTGTCCGCCTGACGCCGTACAAGGTACAGGCATACGACCGGGAAACTTTTGCCAGGCTTCAGCCGGAGATCATGCGGGTCAACTGGAACATGGACGCGGCGATGAAAAACGGTTTTCCTCACTTCATGCTTAAGGAGATCCACGAGCAGCCTGATGCGATGAAAAATACGATACTGCCGCGGGTGAATAAGGGCCTGCCGGATCTTTCGGACGATGGGATCCCGGATTCGCTGTTTGCGGAGTGCGGGCAGATCCACGTGATCGCCTGCGGCACGGCCATGCACGCCGGGATGGTGGCAAAGTCCATCATGGAACCGCTGCTGCGGATTCCCGTAACGGTCACCATCGCGTCGGAATTCCGCTATCAGCAGCCATTGGTGGATGAGCGGACCCTGGCCATTGTGATCTCGCAGTCCGGTGAGACGATCGACACCCTGGCCGCCATGGATCTGGCTGAAGATCTGGGAGCAAAGACCCTGGCCATTGTAAATGTGAAGGGCTCTACGATCGCAAGAGAAAGCCAGTACGTCCTTTATACCCATGCCGGTCCGGAGATCGCGGTGGCCAGCACAAAGGCCTATACAGTCCAGCTGGCGGCGCTCTATCTGATCACCTGCCGCATGGCGCTGGTGCGCGGCGTTTACACGGAAACGGAAGCAGCTGAGTTTTTCGCGGAGTTTCTGGACGTAATCCCGGCTATGGAATCCATGCTCCAGAAAAAAGAAGAGATGCGGGACGTCGTGACGCATCTTCTCCGGAGTCCGGACGCTTTTTTCATCGGGCGCGGGCTGGATTACGCCTTTTCCCTGGAAGGGGCTCTGAAATTAAAGGAAATCTCCTATATTCACGCAGAGGCCTACGCAGCCGGTGAACTCAAGCACGGAACGATCGCGCTGATCGCGCCGGATGTGCCGGTGATCGCGATCGCCACGCAGGACAGGATCTTCTCCAAAACCATGTCGAATGTACGTGAGGTAAAGGCAAGGGGTGCTTTTGTCATCGTTCTGACCAAAGAAGGGGCTGCCGTCGATCAAAGCCTGGCGGATCTGCAGATCACCATTCCGCTTGTCCGCGACCGTTTCACGGTATTTCCGATTGCGGTCGCCCTGCAGCTGATCGCTTACTACGCTTCCGTGGGCAAAAATCTGGACGTCGATCAGCCGAGGAACCTGGCCAAATCCGTCACCGTGGAATAACACACAACACAGGCCCCGCGGCCATATAAAGCTGCGGGGCTGAACCTGTCTCAGCTCTGTCCGCGCAACGCGGCCAGCTGTTCGTAAAGGGGCCTGTGAATCTTTTTGCGGGTCATCTCGACCAGATTCAGTTTCGTCATTTCTACGACGATCGTCTTCACGGGATCGTTCTTCACTACCTCTTCCAGGTGCGCAAGGAGATATTTTCGGTCCTCTTCCTCTTTCATATCAATAAAGTCGACCAGGATGATGCCGGAAAGATTTCTCAGCCGCAGCTGTCTCCCGATCTCCTCTGCGGCCTCCAGATTGATCTTCAGAAGCGTCTCCCGCAGCGTTTTCTTTTCCGCATATTTTCCGGTGTTTACATCGATCACCACCATCGCCTCCGTCGGCTCAATGACCAGATAGCCTCCCGATCTCAGCCACACCTTGCGAGATACCGCTTCCTCCAGGCTGCGGTCCAGGCGGTAAAGGCTGGCGAGAGAAAGAAGAGGATCTTCATAAAGACGAAGCTTTTTCCGATCGTCCGGCTGTTCCCGTTCAAGATAAGCGGCGATCTGTTCGTAGAGCTCCGGTACATCCGTAACGATCTCATCCAACTGGGAGGAGTAGCTGTCCCGGATCCCTGCCAGAAAAGCGGCCGGCCCCTGGTAAAGAAGACTGCGGCAAGGACGGAAAGGCGCGATTCGGATGACCTTTTCATACTCTTCCTTCAGGCTGCGGATCTCTGCGATCAGGGCCTCTTCGCCGGCGTCCTTAGCATTGGTGCGGATGATCAGGCTGAAGCCATCGATCTCTTCCCCGCTCAGCCGCTCACGAATACGGGTCTTGAACGCGCTGTCCGTAATTTTTGCAGAAAAGCCGATCCCGCTTTTCCCTGCGGTAAGCACAGCCAGCTTTCCGGTAAAAGAAAGGCGGCCGGTCAGCACCGGCGCCTTTGTTTTCACCGCGTCCCGTGATACCTGGACCAGGATCTCATCGCCCTGCCTGAGTTCCTTTCGGCGGGTCCCGTCCGCATGAAGATGCCAGGGATTATCCGACAGGCTGTAGTATCCGGTGATTCCACCGCCGATGTCGATAAAGGCGGAATAAATATTTTTTTTGACATTCTGGACTTTTCCAATGTAAATGCTGTTCAGAGCCGTCTGCTCCTGAAGCGGTTCAAGACCAATCTGCAGGATCTTCTCCCCCTCGGTCAGCGCGGTGCATACGGTCTGGTCTTTCCGGGTAATGATCAGTTTATTCAATGCTCTCTCCTAACTCCTCAAGCGTAAGAAAAGGCACGGCGGCTCCCTCCGGCGCCCGTCCGTAGACCTCTTCCCTGTGCACCTGGAAAGCAAACGGCGGACGCTCCTGCCCGAGATGCGCGTAATACGCGTCCAGGATAAGTTCCGGTTTAATATTCTCACTGCTTCCGGTGGAGAGCTTAAGAAACAGGCTCTCTCCCTCCGCGCGGATCGCATAGACCAGCGGCTTCAGATCCAGCTCCTTCTGCCCTTTCTTGGTCTTTTTAGTGATCAGGATATGCTCCTGCCCAAAAAACGTCTCCACGGCCTTCATCCACTGCTCAGGCGATTCCGGCGCGTAGCCATCCCTGAATGTCAGGGTATAGTCAGCGGCAGCCACAACAGACATGGCATTGGCCGCCGAATCTTGAAGACGCAGGACGCGTTCGATGCGGATCCCCTCGGCCATGACCGCGTTCAGGCGGTCATGTAAGGTGAAAAGCTCTTCCGTGTCTTCCGTCTCGATGTCCATATATTCGCCGCTGCTGGTAATACCTACGCCAAGAGGGGCCGCGAAGGACATGATCTGATGGGGGCTGAATCCGCCGCTGTAGCAGATCGCCACATTTGCCCGGCGCATGGCTTTCTGGAAATACCGCATGATATCCAGATGGCCGATAAACTTCATGGGGCCTTGCTTGGAAAATTTAATTCTTACCTTCATAGCAGACACCTCCTCCGAAATGCAGCGCGCCGCAGCCGGAACATTGCTGACGGCAGTTCGGCGTCACTGCCCCCTTCATGGCCCGCAGCCATTCCCGCTTTAAAAACGCTTTGGACACACCGGCATCGATGAAGTCCCAGGGGAACACCTCATCCAGACTGCGCTCGCGGGTCGTGTAAAAGTCGATCGAGATGCCGCACTGCGCGAAAGCGTCCATCCAGATCTCGTTTCGGAAGTATTCGGACCAGGAATCGAAAAGCGCGCCGCCGCGGTATGCCGTCTCGATCACCGCGCCTACTCTCCTGTCACCCCGGGCAAGCACACCCTCCAGAACGGTCAGCTCGGCCTCATGCCAGTTGTATTTCAGGCTTTTATAGTTTAACATCTCCCGGAACTTCCGGCGGACGATATTGGCCCGTTCAATAAACTCATCTTTCGTACACATCCTGGCCCACTGGAACGGTGTAAACGGTTTCGGCACGAAGAAGGACGAACTGGCCACGACCTGTACCTTTCCCCGACGCTGTTCTTTCGGGATCTCATCGTAATAGACTTCCGCCACTTTTTCCGACAACAGGGCGATGCTCTCCATATCTTCTTCGGTTTCCGTTGGCAGGCCAAGCATAAAATACAGCTTCACCCGGTTCCATCCGCCGTGGAAGGCCTGAGCCGCGCCTCTTAAGATATCCTCCTCGGTAAGCCCTTTGTTGATCACATCCCGCAGCCGCTGCGAACCGGCTTCCGGCGCAAACGTCAGACTGCTCTTTTTGACATCCTGTACCCGGCTCATAACATCCAGAGAAAAGGCATCGATCCGCAGGGAGGGAAGAGAAATATTTACGCCCTTTCCCTTAAATTCGTCGATCAGGAAATGGATCAGCTCTTCCAGGCGGGTATAATCGCTGGAACTCAGAGAACTTAGCGAAATCTCTTCGTGGCCGGTCGATCTTAACATCTGGACGGCGTGCTGCTTCAGGTAGTCCAGTCCGCGCTCTCGAAGAGGCCGGTATACGTTGCCTGCCTGGCAGAACCGGCAGCCGCGGATGCAGCCGCGCATGATCTCCAGGACGATCCGGTCCTGGGTGACCTTAATATAAGGCACCAACGGCTTTTCCAGATAGGGAACGGAATCCATATCCATGACCAGCTCCTTGGTGATGGTTTCCTTTGCATGAGGATTGATGGGGCGGAAGCTTTTGATCGTGCCGTCAGGCAGATATTCTATTTCATAAAAAGAAGGCACATAAATGCCCGGAACTCCCGCCGCCAGCTCAAGAAAATCCTTCCGTGAACCGCCGGCGCGCTTATTTTCCTTATATCGATCAAAAAGCTCGTAATAAACGGTTTCCCCTTCGCCAATATAAAATAGATCAAAAAAATCCGCCAGAGGTTCCGGATTATAGGCACAGGGTCCGCCGCCGATCACGATGGGACATTCCTCCCCGCGGTCTGCCGCATGAAGAGGGATCCGCGACAGGTCAAGGACCTGCAATACGTTGGTGTAGCACATCTCATACTGCAGCGTAATGCCAAGAAAATCAAACTCCCGGATCGGATCCTGGGATTCCAGCGCAAAAAGAGGGATATCCTGCTCGCGCATGATCCTGTCCAGATCCGTCCACGGCGAATACACCCGCTCACAATAGACATCATCCCGCCGGTTGAACAGATCATAAAGGATCTGGATTCCCAGATGGGACATGCCGATATCGTAGACGTCCGGGAAGCACATCGCGAAACGGATATCCACGGATTCCGGATCCTTGATGACTTCATTGATCTCCCCGCCGATATAGCGGGCAGGCTGCTGGATACTCAGCAGAATTTCATCACTTAAAGCTAATTTTTTCATGATTTTGAACACCTTTTGCTGTGTAATTCATACAATCTTTATTCTTTTTTTGGCCTTTTCAGGGATGTTTCAGGACGGAAACGTTGTTCTCTGACGCATTCCTGATACTGAGGCCTGGCTGTCTATCAATATAAATGGTATTTGATGTAAAGTCAATATCAGAATACTTCTTGAGTTTCCGCAGAATTATCCCCACTGGAAAAATCTACTGCGTCCTGTTAT
>CAYRMW010000015.1:0-43299 GCA_964425595.1 uncultured Lachnospiraceae bacterium | reverse complement strand
GAAGCGCTTCATACCATGCTGGCAGACGAGGCGATCTGCATCGGTCCGGCAGCCTCCTCCCAGAGCTACCTGAATGTGGAGAGGATCTTAAGCGCCTGCGTGGTAACGCAGGCGGACGCCATTCATCCGGGCTTTGGCTTTCTATCGGAGAACGCCCGGTTTGCCGAGCTGTGCGAAAAGTGCAGCATTGCTTTTATCGGACCTTCCGCAGAGATCATCAATCGGATGGGGAATAAGTCCGAGGCCAGGAAGACCATGATGGAGGCCGGCATTCCGGTCGTGCCCGGAACAAAAGAGCCGGTGTTTACGGCGGAGCGCGGCCTGGAGCTGGCGGAGTCCATCGGTTATCCGGTGATGATCAAGGCGTCTTCCGGAGGCGGCGGAAAAGGGATGCGGATCTCCCGAAGCAGAGAAGATTTTACGGAAAATTTTCAGAGCGCTCAGCTGGAGTCCGTAAAGGGATTTTCCGATGACACCATGTACATCGAAAAATACATCGAGCAGCCCAGACACATCGAGTTTCAGATCATGGCGGATAAATTTGGCAATGTGATCCATCTGGGCGAGCGCGACTGCTCGATCCAGAGGAGGCACCAGAAGGTACTGGAGGAATCACCCTGCGAGGTCATCTCCGATGAGCTGCGAGATAAGATGGGCCGGACTGCCGTTATGGCTGCGAAGGCGGTAAATTATGAAAATGCGGGAACGATCGAGTTCCTTTTGGATAAGGACAGGAATTTTTATTTCATGGAGATGAATACCCGGATTCAGGTGGAGCACCCGGTAACCGAGATGGTGACCGGTCTCGATCTGATCAAGGAGCAGATCCGTGTGGCGGCCGGTGAGCCGTTAAGCGTAACGCAGGAAGAGGTCCGGATCGTGGGCCACGCGCTGGAGTGCCGGATCAACGCGGAGAATCCATCCAGGAACTTCATGCCATGTCCGGGAAAGATCACCAATATCCATCTGCCGGGCGGAAACGGCGTGCGTCTGGATACGCATATTTACGCGGAGTACGTGGTCCCGTCCAATTATGATTCCATGCTCCTTAAGCTGATCGTGCATGGAAAGGACCGGCAGGAGGCCATTGCCAAGATGAGAAGCGCTTTAGGCGAACTGATCATTGAAGGGATCGAGACGAATGTAGATTTCCAGTATGAGATCATCAACCATCCGGCATTTCTGGACGGGAAGACCGATACAGGATTTATTACGCAGTATTTTTCACAGTATTGTAAATAAAGCATGCTTGTCCGTTGAAGAATTTCACGGACATTGCTGTGTCAGTATAAATAGCTTCAGGCGGAGAGAGGTGTGCGCATGATTCGGGATATGTTTAAGAAGACTTATACACGAATTGATACCAAGTACCGGGCGCCAAAAGGGGGAGAACCCAGCATCCCGGAGGGACTTTGGAGAAAGTGCAATAAGTGCGGACAGCCCATTTATGTGGATGATGTAAAGAGCAATTACTATGTCTGCCCAAAGTGCGGCGGGTATTTTCGGATGCACGCCTACCGGCGGATCGAGATGCTGGTGGATGAAGGAAGCTTTGAGGAGTGGAACCAGCACATGGAATTTTCCAATCCTCTGGATTTTCCCGGCTATGAGAAAAAGGTGGAGGCAGCCAGGGAAAAGACAAAGCTGGATGAGGCGATCGTTACCGGAAAGGGAAACATCGGCGGGTTCCCCGCAGTGATCGGCGTCTGCGACGCCCGGTTCATGATGAGCAGCATGGGGCACAATGTAGGAGAGAAGATCACCCAGGCGGTAGAGAGGGCGACGAAGGAAAAGCTTCCGGTCATTATTTTTGCCGCTTCCGGCGGGGCCAGGATGCAGGAAGGGCTGGTGTCCCTGATGCAGATGGCCAAGACTTCCGCTGCCCTGAAAAAACACCATGAAGAAGGGCAGTTGTTTATCAGTGTGCTTACGGATCCGACCACCGGCGGCGTTACGGCAAGCTTTGCCATGCTTGGCGACATCATCATTGCGGAGCCTAAAGCCCTGATCGGTTTCGCCGGTCCCAGAGTCATCGAGCAGACCATCGGCCAGAAGCTTCCTGAAGGATTTCAGAGAGCGGAATTTCTCCAGGATCATGGTTTTGTGGATATGATCGTGGAGAGAAAGGATCAGAAACGGGTGATCAGCCAAATCCTGTCCCTGCATCAGCATGAAGGTTCCTTCTTCCGGGACGGGGTGAAGATCATGCGGGAGAATCTTTCTTCCCCTGCTGACGGGTCTGCCGGAGAGAAGCCGGAAGCGGCCGAAGGAAACGAAGAGAAAACGGAGCTGACGGAACGCTCCGCCTGGGATACGGTGCTTTCGTCCAGAAAAGCGGACCGCCCCACGGCGCTGGATTATATTGACGCGTTGTTTGATGATTTTATTGAATTCCACGGAGACCGTTATTATAGGGACGACGGCGCGGTGGTAGGCGGGATCGCCGCTTTCCACGGGATGCCGGTGACTGTGATCGGACAGCAGAAGGGAAAGAATACGAAGGATAACATCAGGAGAAACTTCGGCATGCCTTCCCCGGATGGGTACAGAAAGGCGCTGCGCCTGATGAAGCAGGCGGAGACCTTCGGCAGGCCGGTGATCTGTTTTGTTGATACGCCGGGTGCTTTCTGCGGACTGGAAGCAGAGGAAAGAGGACAGGGCGAGGCCATAGCCCGCAATCTTTTTGAACTGTCGGATCTAAAGGTGCCCGTTCTTTCCATTGTGATCGGTGAGGGCGGCAGCGGAGGCGCCCTTGCCATGGCAGTGGCGGATCAGGTATGGATGATGGAGAATGCCATATACTCCATCCTTTCTCCGGAAGGGTTCGCGTCGATCCTCTGGAAAGACAGCAAGAAAGCGCCGGAAGCGGCCAGGTATATGAAGATCACCGCTGCGGATCTCTACGCGATGGGACTGATCGAGCGGATCATTCCGGAGGGGGAAACGTTTTCTCTGGAAGAGCTTCCCGCTGCCGCGGCCAGCATAGACGAAGCGATGGCAGGATTTTTTGCGGATCTGGAAGGGAAAGATGCACAGACACTGACGCAAAACCGTTACCAGCGGTTCAGGAGAATATGATCATGAGCAGATATAAGTCTCTGATGATAGGGGATTTGAGAGTAGAAAAGCCGATAATACAGGGAGGAATGGGCGTAGGGATCAGCCTGTCTTCTCTGGCCGGCGCGGTAGCAAAGGCAGGAGGAGTCGGCCTGATCTCCAGCGCGCAGATCGGATTTCGTGAACGGGATTTTTTCCAGAACGCGAAGGAAGCCAATTTTCGGGCGATGGGTTATGAGATGGAAAAGGCCAGAAAGATCGCGCCGGATGGTGTGATCGGGTTTAACATCATGGTGGCGACGAAAGATTATCCGGAATACGTCAAACGAGCCGTGGAGGTCGGTGCGGATCTTATTGTCTCCGGCGCCGGCCTTCCGGTCAACCTTCCGGAATACGTGCAGGGAAGCCGGGTCAAGATCGCACCCATCGTCTCTTCGCCGAAGTCGGCTTCCGTCATCTGCAGGATGTGGGATAGAAAGTACCACAGGGCCCCGGATATGGTTGTGATCGAGGGACCTTTGGCGGGAGGCCATCTGGGATTTAAAAAAGAAGAACTGATGAAGTTTAAGGCGGACGAAGCGGATGCGGATCAGATTTACGATCAGACGGCTTATGATCAGGAGATACGCGGCATCCTTAAAGTAGTGAAGGAGTACGCGCAGAAATACGGCTTCCATATTCCGGTGATCAGCGCCGGCGGCATTTTCTCCCGGGAAGACATGGCGCATCATATGTCCCTTGGAGTGGACGGTGTGCAGATGGGGACGCGGTTTGTGACGACAGAGGAGTGCGATGCCCCTCAGGCTTACAAGGATGCGTATATCCGGGCAGCAAAGGAAGATATCGTGATCGTTAAGAGTCCGGTAGGGATGCCGGGCCGGGCGATCAGGAATGCTTTTCTGAAGAAAATGGAGGACGGGAGAGAAAAGATCACCCGCTGCTTCCGCTGTCTGGAGCATTGCAGTCCGCTGACGGCGCCGTACTGCATCAGTCTGGCATTGATCCGGGCGGCCACCGGCCAGATCGACGATGCCCTGCTGTTCTGCGGGTATAATGCGTATCGGTGCAATAAGATAGAAACGGTGGCGGATGTGATCGCGGATCTTTGCGGGTAAGTTGTACCGAAAGCATCCAAAAACCGGCGCTGCCTGTCCGGCGCCGGTTTTTTCAGGCAATAAGTTAAAGCGGTAGATTTTCAGAGTAAGCGAGGAATGACATGAAGAAAAAAACAGGATGGATAGTGCTGATCTTAACGCCGCTTGTTATGTTCGGCGTGTTCGAGTGGATTACGGGAAATTTGACGGAAATTGAGCCGATTTATCTTTTATTGAATATCGTTCTGTTTTTTCTGCTTTACTTTATGGTGTTTGCCGTGACCAATTCCATGAAGATCAGTTTTTCCGTGCTGAATGTGGTCCTGACGGTGTGGGCCCTGGCCGAATATTACGTGGTGGAATTCCGCACGCGTCCGATCATGATCTGGGATATCCTGGCTTTCCGGACAGCGATGACGGTGGCGGGTGCCTACGAGTATGAGCTGACGCCGCGTATTGTGTCCGGCGTGCTGGTAATTATCCTCTGGACAGTACTCATCTGGCGATTTGCTGTCCGCCTGCCTTCAAAAAAGATCCGGGCCGGAACGGCCGCAGGTTCCATTGTCTGCATGGCGGCTTTTTTGTATGCTTTTTTTCAGTACGCAATCGCCGGCCTGCATATAGAGATCAATATGTGGTCTCCAAACTGGTCATATGCGACATATGGCTACCTTCTTTCTACCCTTCGGATGCTGGATTACCTTTCCGTCGATCCGCCGGATGGATATTCCCTTGCGGCGGTACAGGAGATCCAGGAGCAGATCCAGGAATGGAAGGAAGAGGATGAACCCATCTGGGGTACGCAAAGCGATATCGTCCCGACCAATATCATATGTATTATGAATGAGAGCTATTCCGATCTGAGGGTGATCGCCGATTTTGAGACGGACGAACCGTTTATGGAGTTTTATGACTCCCTGTCGGAAAACTGCATCAAGGGAAGCCTTTATGTACCGGTCTTTGGCTCGATGACCAGCAATTCAGAATTTGAATTTCTTACCGGCAATTCCATCGCCTTTACGCCCAGCGGATCGGTTCCCTTTCAGATCTACATGCGCAATCCAAGCTACGGCCTGGCCAGTATCCTGAAGGAGCAGGGGTACCGCACGGTGGGCCTGCATCCCAACGCGAAAACGAACTGGAACCGAGATGAAGCTTACCGGAATATGCTGTTTGATGAATTTTACGGGCTTGAATATTTTTGGGACTCGCCTACTTTACGTGGATATGTGTCCGATCTTGGGGGGTACCAGAAGATCATCAGTCTGACAGAGGAAAAGGAAGAGGGAGAGCCGCTGTTTATCTTTAATGTTACCATGCAGAATCATGGCGGGTATGAGGCGGATTTTGAGGCTACCGTGCATCTGACGGAATATGAAAATATGCCGATGACCGAGCAGTACCTGTCCCTGATCCGGGAATCGGACTACGCCCTTCAGTATCTGATCGAATACTATGAGCAGGTGGATGAACCGACGATGATCATCCTGTTCGGGGATCATCAGCCAAGTGTCGAAAGTGAGTTTTATGAGGCGTTATACGGGGCGTCCCTGGATGATGTCGGTCAGGAAGACTATTTAAGAAGGTATATCACGCCTTTTATGATCTGGACAAATTATGATACGGAGAGTTTGCAGGATCAGAAGTTAAGCGCCATGTTCCTCTCCTGCGCCATACTGGAGCGGGCAAACCTGCAGACGACCGATTTTATTTCTTTTCTTCGCCGTCTTTACCGGCAGAGCCCGGTCGTCCATGTGATGGGATATTATACCAGCGATATGGTATGGGAAAGCTGGTCTCACTGGGAAGATAAGAAGGAATATCCGCTGTTTAACTGGTTTGATATCCTGCAGTATCACAATATGTTTGAGAAAAACCGGATCACATCGCTGTTTGAGGTAGGCGGATCGTAAGGCAGAAGGCTCCCTTATCCAATGATTCAGCCGTTTCATCCAAAAAATATGATGCTATCTGATTGATTTTTTGGATGGTACATTATTGACAATAATAAAATTTGATTTTAAAATATAGGCTGAAATATGAACGAAAAGGTAAGGGATCACTATGAGAAAAACAGAATATACGAGCCCTGCAGGAGCGAGGATAAATCAGTCATCAGAAAAGTTGTTGCGAATAATGGAATTTCTGGCAGCCCAAAGGGAACCGGTGCGTCTTTTAGACATATCCAGGGAGATTGGAGTCAATAACAGCACGACACTTCGCTTTCTTACTACACTTGTAGAAAATGGATATGCAGCTCAGGAGAAGGAAACCTCCAGGTATTATCTTACCTATAAAATTTGCGCTTTGTCAAATCAGGTTTTTGAAAATATTGACATCCGCAGCATTGCACATCCATATATGCGTCAGGCATCAAATATGTTTGGAGAAACGGTATGCCTGGCAATAGAAAGGAACATGAAGGTAGTTTATATTGATGTGGTGAAGAGTCCTAATTCTATGATCCGTTCTATGCAGCGGATTGGAAATGTTGCGCCAATGCACTGTACGGGAATAGGAAAACTGATGCTTCTGAATTATACGGAAAATGACATTGATAAATTTATTCTTAAAGAAGGTATGCCTAAATTTACAGAATATACACTGACAAGTAAATGGCAGCTGATGGAGGTGTTAAAAAAAGTCAGGGAAGATGGCGTTGCTTACGATAATGAAGAATGTGAAATAGGAGCGAGATGTGTGGCTGTACCCATTTACGGTGCTGAAGGAAAAGTGATTGCAGGAATCAGCATAATGGGACCGAAAACAAGATTAACAGATGAGGTGATTGCTCCAAGACTTAATGATCTGAAAAATATTGCGGAAGAGATATCCGGAAAATTGGGATATAAAGCTCTGGATAGGAAGTGTGTTTGAACAGAGCGACAGACGGGATATGGACAGCAAATTGCAAAATTGAGGCAGTTTGCTGTTTTTTTGTGTAAACGGCAGATATCGTTTACTCTTTTTGTCGTGGTGAAATATCGAACACACTTTTCGTGAAAAAAACAAAATATTAATTATTAAAATATCTTTACGGAAAGATACAGAAGCAAAGAAAACAAAAAGGATTTTAAATATTAAAATTAATCATTGCTAAAGCAATAAATAGTGAAAAAATAGACAAAAATAAAAGAAAATATAAGGAAATAATATAAAAAATGATAAAAACAGTTGACACGGATAATAAAATTGTATATCATAAATTACAGAATAATTAATAAAATATAATTTTAATATTTAAAATATAATTAATGGGTTATGCCGCAAATTTTGAGCGAATTGTTCGATGTTTTGCTAAACAACGGAATGTTTTTAAGACAGGGTCGGAAAGCCCTATAAAATCAGGGCTTAAGATTCCGGGAAGTTATCATAAGATAGGAGGATGAGAAAGAGTGGCAAAGCATTGGTATCAAAAACAGCTAAGAATGATTCAAACGGTACTTCGGGAGCCTGACATCGTAAATTATGACGCGAAGGGTGTTGTGAAATTTCTGAAAGAAATGAATGCAAACAGCATTATTGTCAATGCAGGAGGCATCGTGGATTTCTTTCATACGGGTTTGGAAGGCGCTAATGTAAATCCCTTCTTGACAGACGAAGATATGCTGGGTGATTTGATTCGAGAATGCCATCGTGAGAAAATTTCGGTCATCTGCCGAGTTGACTTTCGGGGAGCAGAGCGGGATTTTTACAGGGCGCATCCAGATTGGTTTGCCATGGATGAGCAGGGACGTCCTAAAAAGATGTCTGATCGAATTCTTTCGGAAACAGATATTTATACTCCCTGCTATAACAGCCGCTATATGAATGAACATGCGGTAGATTTTCTCGATTCTCTTTTTACAAAGTATGATTGTGATGGAATCTGGGAAAATGCAGTGAGTGTACCGTATGGTGTGTGTTATTGCGAAAGATGCCGTACCCGCTACCTGAAGGATATCGGAAGCCCCCTCCCTACGTCAGAAGAAATGGAAGAGGAATCAATTTATGAACAATATCGCCAGTGGAAATATAAGTGTGCGGAAGAGCACATTGCAAGGCTGCGTGCCGCGGTAAAAAAATATGGTGAGGACAAAGCCTATGCAGCAGAGATTTTTGGGTTTTTCAGTGTTGCTGACCGAAAAGCGATTAATGTGGTAGATCTGCCGATGGGGAAAAAGAATTTTGACTTTTTTGTGACCCCGGCCTTTGTTTCTCAGCAAGGGAATCCAAGAGAATATCCATCCGGTTTAGCTTATGCCGGGTCGCTTGTAAAATATATGAAAATGATTAGTCCCGAAAAGCAAGCGGTACATTTATTTGGCACGAATGGAGGTGCGGCGAGGTACGTACGTGACCCGGAGACGGAAAACAAGATATGGGTATGGGAGGCAGCTGCGGCAGGCGGCGGTTTCTGGGATAACCTTTTTAATGGACAGCATCCGGGAGCGACCCATGATACACGAGCCGCCTATCTGGCAAAACCAACTTATCAGTTCCTTTTGGATAATGAAGAACTGCTGGAAGAAAACAGTCCGGTTGCGGAAGTTGCTCTATATACATCAAAAGCAACGGTAGATGTTATGGGGGATATTAATCCGGATAAGGATCGGGTTTTGTTGGGAATGAAGGGCGTAGAGAAAATTTTGACGGAAAAGCACATCCAGTTTGTGCATCTGCCAAGTGGAAATATTACGCTGAAAGCATTGAAAAAATATAAAGTGATCATCCTTCCCAATATGAGTTGTATTTCTGATACGGAGGCAGGACTGTTGCGGCAATATGTGGCTGACGGGGGAAATTTAATCAGTACCTACGAAACTTCCCTTTATGATGAAAACGGAAATAAACGCGCGGATTTTGCTCTGGGTGATGTCTTTGGTGTCGCCTCAACAGGGATAACAGTTGATACCGCTTTTGATTGTTACCAGTTGATTCGGATTTCGGGACATCCGTTGTTAAAAGATATGCAAAACACGGAATTACTGGCCAATGGTGAAAAAACACTTCTGGTAAATGCATTGGAAGGTACAGAATGTGTGACAACCTACATTCCGATCATTATGAATCAGCCGCCAGAAAAGGCATGGATCAGAGATATGCATACAGACTATCCGATTTCTGTTGTTAATTATTATAAAAATGGCATCTCCGTTTATTTTTCTAATATGTTGGCAAGAGCGCTGCATACGTATGCACATGATGATTTTGTACAGCTGTTTGGAAATGCTTTGGATATGGTCCTTTCAGAACCGATGGTTGAAACAAATGCTCCTGCCAGTGTACATGTACAGCTGATAAAAGTAAAGCAGGGAATAATGGTATCCCTGATTAACCATACCGGAACAATGTACCGTCCGGTTCACGAAATCGTTCCTGTTCATGATATTGTGCTGAAAGTCAAAATGGAAGCAGTTTCGACGAAAGTTTTGTATGATGTTTCCGGCAGTGTAAAGGTGGTCGGAAACGGAGGAGAAGTAGAGATGGCTGTGCCCAGGCTGGACGAATTTGTAAGCGTTTATATCCAAACGGAATGATAGACATAAGCAGGCAGCAGATGTACCAGATTGTAAACAAAAAGGAGAAGGAATATGAAAAGAAGATTATTTACAGTGGCACTTGCGGTTATAATGGCTGCCTTTTCTTTGCAGGGGTGTGGCAGCAGTTCTTCAAATCAAAATACCGAAAGCACCGATTCTACAGGCAATGAAAGCGAATCACAAAATTCTTCGACAGAAGATGGGACGGAGCTGCCATCGAGTGCGGACCGTACGGACGTTATTATTGCGACTTCGCAGGAACCGACGGCATTTTTCTGCCAGGATGGTGATATTACTACAAACCAGGCAAAAGATAGTCCGGTACTGTTTAATATTTATGAAAATCTGGTGTGGCTGGATGAAAATGGGGTCTGCCAACCATGGGTTGCTACAGAATGGACGATGTCGGACGATGGCCTGACTTATGATTTTACGATCCGCGATGATGTAACGTTCAGCAATGGTGAAAAACTTACTGCAGAGGATGTTGCGTTTACGCTGAACCTGTGCAGGGATGAAAATCCTTCTTTGGCGGGAAATCTGTTGATTAATTTTGAAAATGCAGAGGCGATTGACGAAACGCATGTTCGGTTTACGTTGAGTGCTCCTTTCGAGGCGTTTGTAACCGAATTGTCTACGAGAGCGGCATTTTTAATTAATAAAAGCTATTATGAGGAAGTAGGTCCTGAAGGGTACAATGAAAATCCGGTGGGGACTGGAGCATACGTAATGGAGTCCCGTATAAGTGGTCAGGAAATTGTTCTGCGAGCAAGAGACGACTACTGGGGAGGAAAACCTGCTATTGATACGGTAATTATCCGGCCGATCAGCAATGTGGCTACGCAGTTTATTTCGCTTAAGACCGGGGATATCGACGTGATCAATGTCGCGGACGTTGCTTCCTGTAAAGAAATCGCAGATACAGATATTGCCACCTGGTTTTCAGCGCCGTCTGCGGCAAGAATGACACTGAATTTTAATGACAGTCCCGGAGGAAATCGACCCGGAAATAACAAGAATCTGAGACTGGCAATTATGCATGCAATTAACCGGGACGATATTTTGTATGCCTGTGCTGATGGAGAAGGCTATGTGCTTGATATAGAATGCCCGTCAGGATATACGGGGTGTCCGGATGAAGGAACGGTGCCGGTTATCCAGCAGGATCTGGATAAGGCGAGAGAGTATCTTGAAGCATCTGGTTACAATGGCGAAACGATCCGGATCATCTGCTTGTCCGGAACGGCACAGGAAATAGCGGCACAGGTTGTCCAGGGACAGCTTTATGAGATTGGTCTGACAAATGTTGAGGTTAGCGCGACGGATACCGGTACCTATACTGCAGCAAGTACTGCTGGTGATTATGATATTATTATCCAGGTAACCTCCAGCTCACTGAATGATGTATCTTCTTTGAACACACAATACAAGATACAGGATTATAAGGGCCCCACATATACAAGGGCAGAAGAATTGGATGAACTTTGCAAGGCTGCGGATGTCGAGATTGATCCTGAAGCAAGAAAGGCTATATGGTCTCAGATTTTGACGATTGCTACTGAGGAAGGATATGGCATGGGATTATACAGCGCAAATTCCGTGATGGCACTGCACAAGAATCTGGAAGGTGTAACGTTGAATCCTAACAATGCGTGGAGATGCATGGACTGGAGCTGGAAGTAAGGGATTGACCATTTGGAGGGCCAGCGAGGGAATGTTATCGCCGGCTCTCTGAGAAAGGGGATTTTAATGATTAAATATATACTTCATCGTTTGCTCCTTATGATTCCGGTTATTTTTGGCATAACTTTTCTGGTATTTGTTGTCCTTATGGCTTCTCCTGGCAATGTGGCGCAAATGATTCTAGGAACAGAAGCAACATTGGAAGATATTGCCAGAAAGGAACAGGAGCTGGGGCTTGATCAACCGATCATCATTCAGTATCTGCAGTATGTGTGGAATGCACTGCATGGCGATTTTGGGACATCCTGGTTTCAAAGCTTTGATGTGATGGAGGAGTTTTCTCATCGTATTCCTTATACATTGAGACTTGGTTTCCTGGCGATAACATGGGCCTGCGTTTTTGGTATTCCGATTGGGATTATTGCCGCAGTACGCCATAATCGCCCGGCGGATCATATAGTTACTTTTTTGTCATTGTTATTAAATTCCGCGCCTGCTTTTTGGCTGGGTATGATGTATCAGCTGTTCTTTTCACAAAAGCTTGGTCTTTTGCCAGCTTCTGGTGTGGGGGGGATCAAATATTATATTCTTCCGTCCTTGTCTCTGGGAGGAGCTATCTTGGCTGCTAACGCAAGGACGACTCGCACCTGGTTGCTGGATGTTATCCGTTCCGATTACGTTCGAACAGCAAGAGCGAAAGGAAACAAAGAAAGCACGGTTATTATAAAACATGCATTGCGCAATTCGCTGCTCCCGGTTATTACCCAAATCGGCGTATCCTTTTCTATCATTATGGGAGGTTCGGTAATAACAGAGACGGTATATGCTTTTCCCGGAATCGGTTCTTTTTTGATCAATGCAGTTAAGACAAAGGATATTCCGATTGTAATGGCGTGCATTGTTGTTGTGGCTTTGATTGTCGGGCTGACCAATTTGGTTGTAGACCTTTTGTATGCCGTGGTCGATCCGCGAGTACAGCTTAGTACCAAGAAAGGATGATGAGAATGAAAACGTTTTCTGTATCCAAACAGCAAAAAAAGATGAGCCAGGGGCAGTTGATCTGGATTCGTTTCATGAAAAATAAGCTGGCTGTTCTTGGAATGGTAGTTTTGGCGGCGTTAATTATCATCTCACTGTCCGCTCCTTTGTGGTTGGATTATTCAAAGGTAACTCACCAAAGCGTAAGGGAGTCTTTTCAAACACCAAATGCAGAGCACTGGTTTGGGACAGATCAGTACGGACGGGATTTGTTTGCAAGAATTGTTTACGGCGGCCGTATTTCTTTGTTTGCGGGATTGGTTACTATGGGGATTGCTTTCCTTTTAGGAATGATCCTTGGAGGTATAGCAGGATTTTTTGGTGGCGCAGTAGATACGGTAATTATGCGGTTTACGGATGTTTTAATGTCAGTACCGGGAATTTTGCTTTCGATTTCTATTGTAACTGCACTGGGACAAGGATTGCTTAAGATGTTGATCGCGCTTTCAGTCAGTCAGATTCCGAGACAGTCAAGGACGGTAAGATCTGCCGTTATGACTATGCGTGGGCAGGAATTTGTAGAGGCGGCAAGAACGTATGGCTGCAGCAATTTCGGCATTCTATTTCGCTATATTATTCCTAATGTACTTGGGCCGTTGATTGTCAGCGTTATGATGAGTGTAGGAGGCACAATTTTGCAAATTGCTTCTCTTGGGTATCTGGGAATCGGCATAGCGCCGCCTACGCCTGAATGGGGGACGATTATTTCTGAAAATCAGAGCAACATTATGTATCACATGTATCTGGGCGTTATTCCGGGTTTGTTTATTATGATTGCAGTGCTCAGCTTGAATTTTGTTGGTGATGGTCTTCGAGATGCGCTTGATCCGAAGATGAAGAACTGAGGTGCTATATGGAAAACTTGCTGGAAATAGAGGATTTATATGTGAATTATATTACCGATGAGTCGGTTGTTCATGCATTGAATGGATTTACCTTGAATGTTAAGAATGGAGAATCTCTTGGTTTAGTCGGAGAAACCGGTGCAGGAAAGACGACAATGTGCCTTTCAGCATTACGTCTTTTGCCGGAAGGTGTCGGAGAGGTTACCGGCGGTTCGATTCGCTACAATGGGAAAGATGTATTTAAAATGAACAAGCAGGAGATCCGTGAAATGAGAGGGGCACAAGTCTCCATGATTTTTCAGGATCCGATGACAAGTTTAAATCCTGTTATACGGGTAGGCGAGCAGATTAAGGAGGTATTGGATCTGCATAATCCCGATTGGACGGACAGACAGAAGGATGAGAGAGTCGATGATATTCTCAGGCTGGTGGGAATTTCACCGGAAAGAAAAGACCAATTTCCCCATCAATTTTCCGGCGGAATGAAGCAGAGAGTGGTAATCGCCATGGCGCTTGTTGCAGAGCCGAAGCTACTGTTAGCGGACGAGCCTACTACGGCGTTGGATGTAACCATTCAGGCGCAGATTTTGGCTTTAATGAAACGGCTGAAAGAGCAGTTTGATTCTGCCATGATTCTTATTACACATGACCTGGGTATTGTTGCAGAATTTTGTGACACCGTGGCGGTTGTTTATGCAGGAGAAGTAGTCGAAAGAGGAACGATCGAACAGGTGTTTGAGAAGACCAGAAATCATCCTTATACAAAAGGATTGTTTAATTGTATTCCTGATTTGACGAGCAGCGCAAAGAGACTGACACCGATACCGGGTTACATGGTGGATCCATCGAATTTGCCGAAAGGATGTAAATTTGCGGAACGGTGTAAACAGTGCGTGGAAAAGTGCAGAGATGAGAGACCTCCTATGGTTGAGGTTGATACCGGGCATTTCGTAAAATGCTTTCGGGTACAAGAAGGAGGTAAAGGCCATGGGTGAGGTTCTCATTGAAACAAAAAATTTAAAAAAATATTTTCCGCACAAGTTGGGACAGGTTCATGCTGTAGATAACGTAAGCGTGCAGATTAATGCAGGTGAGACGCTGGGCGTTGTTGGTGAATCCGGATGTGGAAAATCTACGTTGGGAAGGGCAATTATCCGTTTGCACGAACCCACGTCTGGAGAGGTGCTGTATAAAGGAACGAATATTTTGAATCTCAAGAAGAGAGACTGGAGGAAGGTACAGCCGCAGATGCAGATGATCTTCCAGGACCCGTATTCGTCGTTAAACCCAAGGATGAGTGTAAAGAAGCTGATCTCAGAACCTCTTCGCGTGAACCATGTAGTGGATAATAAGAAGGATCTGGAAGATCACGTTCGGGCAACGATGGAGCTGTGCGGTTTGCCGGATCGTTATGACAATGTTTATCCTCATGAGATGGATGGAGGGCGAAGGCAGCGTGTAGGATTAGCAAGAGCACTGGTTCTGAATCCGGAGTTTATTGTTTGCGATGAGCCGGTTTCCGCATTGGATGTATCGATACAGGCGCAGATTCTGAATTTGCTGATGGATTTGCAGGAAAGCAGAAATTTGTCTTATATGTTTATTACCCATGACCTTTGTGTAGTACGTCATATCAGTCATGACATCATGGTCATGTATATGGGACAGGTGGTAGAGTGTGCCCCCAAGAAAGAAATTTTTGAACATCATGCACATCCCTATACGAATGCATTGCTTTCGGCTATTCCTACTGCTGATTTATCCCGCCGCAACCGAGAGCGGGTTGTGCTGAAGGGTGAGGTTTCGAATCCGATCAATCCGAAGCCAGGATGCAGATTTATGCCTCGTTGTCCTTATGCCAGTGAAAAATGTAATGAACCGCAGGTATTAAAAGAGATTGCACCTAAACATTTTGTTGCATGTCATGAATGTACAAATTAAGAGTCCAGGGAAAAAGAGGAAGCAAGGCGTGTGAGGGTTATGGCAACATTTGGACGATTGAAAGGAATGGAAATAATAGACAAATACGCTGAAGAAGAGGAAATCGTGCAGGAAGGGACAAATGGAAAAGCCAGCATCCTGCGAGGAGTCTGTTTTGCATTGGTCGGATTGATTCTTTTCGGAGAAGGTCTTTGGCTGTTGATTTTTCGGCTTTCCGTATATGGCGTAATAGAAGTTTGTGCGGGACTTGTTTTCTTTTATGCTGCCTACCGTCTTTTGTATTTAGATGCCAGGCAGTTAATCGTAGTAACAAATTATCGTGTTTTATGGAAAAAGACAGGATGGGTAGCTGAAGATGGAAAGATTATTGAAATTCCGTTAAAGGAAATTGAATCTGCCAGACTTTTTAAAAGTACGGTAATGTTTGGGAAATCACATGCGGGCGCAATTCGGATAAAAAAGAAAAATGGCCGGACAGAAGTTCTTCCTATGCTGCAGAATGGAGAATATATACTGGAAACGATCAGTGATATGCTGAGTACTGAAGCGGAACGCCGGCAGGACTGGATTCGAAACGCTGTAAAAAGATAAAACGCTGCAAAAAAGTGGACTGTGGGAAGGAGAAAAATAATATGAAAATGAAATCATCACAGGCAATGGTGGAAATTCTTGTCAAGGAAGGCATTACAACCGCATTTGGAATTCCTGGCGCGGCCATAAATCCTGTATATGAATTTATGAAAGACGCGCCGATCGAGCATTTTACGATGCGACATGAGGAAGCTTGTGTGCATGCAGCGGATGGTTATATGAGAGCAAAGCATGAGCCGGCACTGGCTATTTGTTCGGCCGGACCAGGGGCAACTAATTTTGTGACCGGACTTTATACCGCTTATATCGATTCTATGCCTGTGTTTTGTGTGGTAGGCCAGGCAAACACAAATCAGCTGAAACAAGAGCCTTTCCAGTGCGTAGATATGCCGTTGATCGCATCCAGTGTGACGAAAAAAGCATGGTGCGTGATGAAGCCGGAAGAACTTCCGGAGATCATGAATGAGGCATTTTATGTCATGCGAAAGGGACGCCCCGGTCCTGTTTTGATCGAATTTCCTTTAAATGTACAAAATGCGGAGATCGATTTTGATATCGATTCTTATGTTCCCAAAAAAGTTCCTGTTGCAGCGCCGGATAGATCGAAAATCAAAGAAGCAGTCAATCTGTTGAAAGAGAGCAGAAATCCGGTAATTATTATGGGTGGAGGATGTTTTATCAGTGAGTGCAGCGAAAAGGTAGTGGCTTTGGCTGAAAAATTACAGATACCGGTTCTTACCACCTATATGGCAAAAGGCGGAATTCCCGAGAACCACCCATTGAATGCTGGTCATGTGGGAATTCAGGTTGGTCAGCCTATTGGCAACCATGTATTTCTGGAATCAGATTTAGTACTTGCTATCGGCAACCGTTTTTCGGACCGGCATACGGGAGATCTGAAGACATATACAGGGGACAGGAAGTTTATTCATATAAACATTGAATCATCCCAGATCGGAATGGTATTTGAACCGACCCTTGGTATTGTTTCCGATGCTTCCCTGGCAGTCGATGCGCTCTTAGATGAAATCGATGCGCAGGGAGTTGGGCCGATTCATTCAGAACGCGTAGATTCTTTGCCTGAAATGCGTAAATTACTGGAGCGAAAGACGGATTATCCGGACAGTCCCATGATGCCTCACCGGGTATTTCAGGAAGTCAATGAAGCGTTTGATGACGATACATATTTTACGGCAGGCTGCGGCATCACCCAGATATGGGGTGGTCAGCTGCAGAAAATTAACAAGCCGTGCAGGTATCTTCCCAGCGGAGGAGCAGGTACGCTGGGATATGAAATCCCGGCGGCATTTGGCGTGAAGGTGGCAGAACCGGACAGCGATGTGGTTACCGTTGTCGGTGACTTTGGTTTAACCTTTATGGGAGAAGAGATTGCGGTAGCTTCTGTGTTTAAAAAACCCATTATCGTGGTGGTCGTCAATAATGCGTATCTGGGCCTGATTCGGCAGAATCAAAAGGGGTATGGATTTGAATACGCTGTTGATATGCCGTATAATCAAGACGGAACGATAGATTATGTAAAGCTTGGAGAGGCATACGGATGTGTGGCAGAGCGGGTTTTCAGTCCTGATGAGCTAAGAGCTGCCCTTGTCCGAGCCAGGGCTTCTGCGATAGCCAGCGGCCGCAGCTATTTAATTGACGCGATCTGTATCAAAACACAGCTTTGTGATATGGGCGTTTCCATTGCGAATATAAAAAGCTGGGCGCCGGAAGAATAATGAAACAGGGAGGTTAAAAGCAAACGATGAAAGACCCGATTCAGAAATATTTTTATGTTGGAACAATTCAGTGGATGAGTTATCCGATAAGTGATCCCATGGAATCGTTAAAAGCGATTTGCCGCGATGAGTATTTCAGCGCGATTGAATTAACAAGCTATCCGTCTCCGGAGAAAAAGGAAGAAGCCAGGAAGCTATTGGAACAGAGCCATATGAAGGTTTGTTATGGCGCGCAGCCGCGGCTTCTGGGTCCGAAGCTGAATCCCAATGCGCTGGAAGAGGAGGAGCGGAAAAAAGCGGAAGATACTTTGCTGGAAGCTGTGGATGAGGCGGAATATCTCGGCGCAAAAGGAATCGCCTTTTTGGCCGGAAAGTGGGAAGCAGCGACCAGGGACGAGGCGTACCAGCAGCTGCTGAAGACAACTCGGGCAGTATGTGATTATGCGGCTTCCAAAGGAATGAATGTGGAACTGGAAGTTTTTGATTATGATATGGACAAGGCTGCATTAATTGGTCCTGCGCCATTAGCGGCAAAGTTTGCCGCAGATATGAGAACTACCCATAATAATTTTGGCCTTCTGGTTGATCTTTCTCATTTTCCGACTACATATGAGACCAGTCGTTTTGTTATCCGGACTCTTCGCCCTTATATTACGCATTTTCACTTTGGAAATGCAGTGGTAAAGAAAGGATTTCGCGGATATGGAGATTTACATCCGCGCCTGGGATATCCGAACAGTGCAAACGATATACCGGAACTTTTGGATTATCTGAAAGTGCTGAAAGAAGAAGGATTTTTTAATGCAGAAGATCCATATGTTTTATCTATGGAAGTAACTCTTCAACCCGGTGAAGATGAACAGATTGTTCTTGCGAATACCAAGAGATGTTTAAATCGGGCCTGGGCTTTGCTTGAAGATTAACGTCCTGTCGTTCATGAATGGAGAAACAAATGATGAAAATAGTCGTATTGGATGGATATACGGAAAATCCGGGAGATTTAAGCTGGGATGAGTTTAAAGAGTTTGGCGAGATATCGGTCTATGACCGCACTTCTTATGTGGAATCGTCTCTGATCGCGGAACGGATCGGTGATGCGGAAATTGTTATTACAAATAAAACGCCTATTTCGAAAGCAACAATGGATGCGTGTCCCAATATCCGGTTAATTGCGGTAATGGCAACGGGATATAATGTTGTTGACTGCCATTATGCGAGGGAAAAAGGAATTCCCGTCGTAAATGTACCGGATTACGGAACCATGTCGGTCAGTCAGTACTCTATTGCATTACTGCTCGAGGTGTGTCATCATATTGGACACCACAGTGATTCAGTGTATGCAGGACGGTGGTCAGACAATGAAGACTGGTGTTACTGGGATTACCCTTTGATTGAATTAGACGGGAAAACCCTGGGAATTATCGGTTTTGGACGCATTGGACAGGCGGAAGGACGTATAGCAAAGGCTTTTGGAATGAGGGTAATTGCTTATGATATCCATCCTTCGGAAAAGGGCCGGGAAATAGGAGAGTATGTTTCTCTGGATAGTTTGTATGAACAGGCGGATGTCATTAGTCTCCATTGTTTCCTTACGCCGGAAAATACGGGGATGATTAACAAGGATTCTATTGCAAAAATGAAGGATGGGGTAATTTTAATTAATAATGCAAGAGGACAGTTAATTAATGAACAAGATGTGGCAGATGCGTTAAACGGTGGAAAAATGGCAGGAGCCGCTCTGGATGTGGTGTCAGCAGAACCGATTCGCAGGGATAATCCCCTTTTGCAGGCCAAAAACTGTATTATTACTCCGCATATCTCATGGGCGCCTAAAGAGAGCAGAGAACGTATAATGAAAATTACAGCGAATAATGTTCGCCTGTTCCTGGCGGGGAAAGCAGAAAACATTGTAAATTGATTGAAAGAAAGAAGAGAAAGATGATTTCATTGTTAATTATTGCGGATGATTTTACAGGTGCTCTTGATACCGGGATACAATTTCAGAAAAGAGGGATACGAACAGGTGTAACAACGGACAAACAGTGCGACTTTTCAAAAATGGATATCGATGTGCTGACAGTTGATGCAGAAACACGCCATCTGTCGCCGGAGGAGGCAAGACGTACGGTGTTTGAGGTTGTTTTAAGAGCCAAACGCGCTAAAATTCCATACATATATAAGAAAACAGATTCAGCGCTGCGGGGAAATATCGGAGCGGAACTGGAAGGGGCTTTGGAAGCGTTTGGTGATCCATGGGTTTGCTTTGTCCCGGCGTATCCTAAAGCCGGGCGGACAACAGATCAGGGGATCCAGTATATAAACGCAGTTCCCGTAGCGGAAAGTGTTTTCGGAAATGATCCTTTTGAACCGGTACGGCATTCTGATCTGGAGGAGCTGTTGGGACAGCAGACAAAAATCCCCATTCGCAAAATTACAAGGGAAGAAGTTCGGAATGGAGGAATCTTCGCGCATAAAAGCGATTTGGAAATTGCAGCGGTTGATGCTGTGACAGATGAGGATCTGGAGGCTGTGTCCCAGGCACTTTCAAAAAAGATTCCGCATCTTATGGCCGGATGTGCCGGTTTTGCCGAAATGCTGCCGAAGCTTTTGGATCTTCCGGCCGGCAGTTTGGAGAAAATTCCCGAAGCCGATGGATTAATCGTATGCTCCGGCAGTTTAAACCCCATCACATTTCGCCAAATTCGAAACGCCGTGTCCGAAGGATTTTCGAAATATACGTTATCGGAAAAGCAGCTGCTGGATAAAGCATACACTGTAACAAAAGATCATGAGATATGGATACAAAAGATTATTAATGATTTTTCTGAAAGGCAGAGAGTTATTATTGAAGGAGAAGACAGCAATCTGGAGAGAACGCATTTTCCGGCAAATCAAAATAATGAGAAGACCCGAAAAGAAGTAGCGGAAAATCTGGGGGCTGTTTATTCGTCCTTAATAAAAAGAAGATTGTCCGGCTTTTATGTGATCGTTGGCGGAGATACATTATTTTCCGTTTTGAATCATCTGGAGTGTACCGAAATTATCCCTTTAAGAGAACTTTCGCCGGGAGTGGTGCTTTCGCGCATTTGGGAGAATGGAGAAACGATTTATCTTATTTCAAAGGCCGGCGGATTAGGTTCAGATCAAGTTTTTACGGAAATCCTAAGTGCATTAAAAGCGGGCTGACTGGAAGGAGCGGCAGGGGTGGAAGAGAAAGAGTTGAACGTTTGCAAGGTTCACATTCTGCAGACGAGCAGGCCATTAGAGGATGTTCCTGGCAAGATAAGAAAAGAGTTTTCTCATATCGAAAAAAACATACACCCGGGGATGAAAATTGCCATAACAGCGGGAAGCAGGGGCATTGCCAATATTGCGTTGGTGATTAAAACGTTAGCGGATTGCCTGAAGGAAAAGGGCGCCGAGCCATTTATTATTCCGGCCATGGGAAGCCATGGAGGGGCAACGCAAGAAGGACAGCGTGCGGTAGTAGAGGGGTACGGAATTACGGAACAATACATCGGGGCGCCGATTCATTCATCCATGCAGGTTGCCCGGATCGACCATATTGATGATCCGGATTTGGATGTCTATATGGATAAATATGCATGGGAATCGGATGGAGTGATCGTTGTGAATCGCGTAAAGGTACACACGGATTTTCACGGCGATCATGAAAGCGGTATAGTGAAAATGCTGGCAATCGGCCTTGGAAAGCATGCGCAGGCGTTGGCTGTCCATCGTTATGGCGCGAATGGTTTGAAAAATTATATTTCACTTGTATCTGAGCGGGTGATCAGAAGTGGAAAAATTCTTGGGGCGTTTGCACTTCTGGAAGACGGATACGATCATACTTCGGATATCCGCGCAGCTTTGCCGGAAGAAATTTTTGATTTAGATCATGAATTTTTGGAGCAAAGCCGCAGTCTGTATGCGCGCCTCCCATTTCAGAGGATTGATTCCATGGTCGTTGATATGATTGGAAAAGAAATCAGCGGCACAGGTATGGACCCAAATGTGATCGGGAGGATTCGAATTGATGGGCAGCAGGAGGGGATGCCTTGTGTTAAGCGTTTGGCCGTGCTGGATTTAAGTGAGAAAAGCCATGGAAATGCCATAGGTATTGGATTAGCGGATATTACAACAAAAACATTGGTGGAAAAGATTAATTGGAAGGATACATATGAAAATGTGGTCACCAGTGGATTTTTGGCCAGAGGATATCTGCCGATTGTAGCAGAAAATGACCGTATGGCTGTGGAGCTGACCATGCGGACATGCGGCATCCCGGTTACGGAGGATTATCGGTTTGTAAGGATTCGTGATACGCTTCATCTTTCAGAAGCCTATGTCTCCCCGGCGCTTTTACGGGAATTGACGGAGAAGGGACGGGGAAAGCAGATTGGACCGTTCCGTCCCGTTGAATATGATGAAAAGGGAAAAATAGCAGAGTTTTAAGAGAAAATTACAAAAACTTCGGACGGAGAATGATCTCCGTGCCGGAGTTTTTGGTATATTTAAAGCCTGCGCCGAATATCCGCAGCGTGCCGGTCCTTGCTCTTTGCGGTTTTTTATTGCAAACCACGGATTTGTCAGCTATAATCAAAGGTATTGATTCGGGCAGATCATGTGGGAAGAATTCACGGAAAAATCACAAGCTTGTAAGAATTTTATAAGGTTTAACCGGTTGTGGAACGGGAGAAAATCATGTATAATCAGCAGGTGTGTTGAAATGAAAGCAGAGAAAAGAGCACATGTGGACAGTTACGGAGCGCTGAACGAAGCTTTAGCGAGTCTGTTTCGGGATGTGATGGAAGTTGAACGGAGAGTTCTGGGCTCTTCGGAATTTCAGGATCTGACAAATAACGATATGCGTGTGATCGAAGCGATCGGCATACAGGAGCCGAAAAATATGTCAACGATCGCCAAAGTGCTGTCGGTTACCGTGGGGACCCTTACGATCGCGATGAACAGCCTGGTCAAAAAGGGGTATGTCATACGGCAGCGCGGACAGACGGATCGGCGCGTGGTCTACATCTCGCTTTCAGAAAAGGGGAAGGCTGCTTACCAGCGCCATGCCCGGTTTCATCAGGAGATGATCCGAAATGTGGCGGACCAGCTGACCGAGGAGGAACTGATGATCCTGATGAAAGCGCTTACTTGTCTCGACAGCTGGTTCCGGGAAAAGGACAATCCATAATCATTTTTAAGGAGGCTACCAAGTTATGAAAAAATGTATATTGCCTTTCGCTGCCGTTATGCTGGCGCTGTCCCTGACGGCCTGTACGCCTACTTCGGAGAAAAGCGCGGCGGAGGCGACGGCCTCTTCGGAAACGGTTAAGGCAGACACGATGGAAGAGCGCAATAAAGGAAATGAAAATCTCCCGGTATATGCTTCTATGGTCGTTTACTATATCAATGACGATGGCACCGGCCTGATCCAGAAATTGGAGTCGGTGGACAAGGAAGAGATGGATGCGCAGGACGTGATCGATCTGATGATCGAATATGACATTTTGGAAGAGGGAACCGAGGTCCTTGATTTTGATGAGGGAACTGAGGGGATCGGTACGCTGAATTTAAATCAGATCACGGATGAAGAGGACGATTTCCGGATCTGTCTGATCGTACAGTCGATCGTCAACGGCTTTACGGAAAATTATGAATTGGATGGACTGATCCTCCAGGAGAATGGAGAGGTTTATACGATCGATTCCATTGAATCGGACGAGGACGGGACTATGTATTACGAGAGCGGTTATCGTGATATGTCGTCATAGAACGGGTCATCCGCGGGGATGGCGGATAATTCCGGTTTTTAGCCCCTGACAGGAGAAAAAGAGGCAATCCCGAAGATTCATGCTTGTTCAAAGCTTGGATCTTCGGGATTGCCTCTTTCTTTTGCTGCCTTTAAAGCGCGCCTGACCGGGGCGATTGGTTCCCGGACAGCCTTTGCATCAGAAAAGCAGGGGACAGCCTTCTTTCTGGATCTGCAGCACGCGCTGGTTGCGGCTGCCCCGGAATTTCAGGGTAATATCGGCTTCTTCCCGGATAAATTCCCCGTCCACCAGGATATCGATGCAGCGCAGCAGTGCGTCCGTGACCTCGCAGCGGGCCCTGCCGTCCGCCGCCAGCAGGTCGCGCTCGTACGTGTAGCCGGTGTAGCACCAGATGTCTTTTTGGGGGAAGCGTTCCTTAAACGCCTGGACCAGCGGAAGCAGTCCCCGCTGATTGACCGGCTCCATCGGTTCTCCGCCCAGAAGGGTGAGTCCGCGGATGTAGCCGGGTTCGCAGGAGGCTAAGACCTCTTCCATGACCGCAGGGGTGAATTCCTTTCCGTAGTGATAGTCCCAGGCAATTTCATTAAAACAGCCGGGACAGCGGTGGCTGCAGCCGGACACAAACAGGCTGGTGCGGACACCGAGCCCGTTTGCGATATCGTAGTATTTAATTTCGGCGTAGTTCATCTTGATTTGAAACCTCTTACAGGTGCATTACCCGTTCCCGGATCTCCTGGGTCCTTCCCTGGTTCCAGAACTGGGTGCCGATGTATCCGCAGGTCCGTCGGGCGACATTCATCTTGTTCTGGTCGCGGTTCCCGCAGTGGGGGCATTCCCAGATCAGTTTCTTGTGTTCGTCCTCGATGATCTGAATTTCTCCGTCATACCCGCATACCTGGCAGTAATCGCTTTTGGTGTTCAGCTCCGCGTACATGATATGATCGTAAATGTGCTGCATGACCGCGAGAACCGCTTCGATGTTGTTCTGCATGTCGGGAACCTCGACGTAGCTGATGGCGCCGCCTGGGGACAGCTCCTGGAACTGGGCCTCGAACGTCAGCTTATCGAAGGCGTTGATGGGCTCTGTCACGTGGACATGATAGCTGTTGGTAATGTAATTTTTATCGGTCACGCCGGGAATGATGCCAAAGCGGTCCTGGAGCTTTTTGGCAAATTTGTATGTCGTGGATTCCAGAGGCGTTCCGTACAGGCTGAAGGCGATATCGGTCTCGGCCATCCACCGGCGGCAGGCCGCGTTCAGATGCTCCATCACCTCGAGGGCAAAAGGCGTTGCCTCCGGATCGGTATGGGACTTCCCGGTCATGTAGCGCACACATTCGCACAGACCGGCATAGCCAAGGGAAATCGTGGAGTAGCCGTGATAAAGGAGCCGGTCGATGGTTTCGCCCTTCTTTAACCGGGCCAGCGCACCGTTTTGCCAGAGGATGGGGGCCACATCGGAGGGCGTCCCCTTTAAGCGCTCGTGACGGCACATCAGCGCCCTGCGGCACAGTTCCAGCCTTTCGTCCATGATCTCCCAGAATTTATCCATGTTCCCGTCGGAAGAACATGCGACGTCGACCAGGTTTAAGGTTACCACGCCCTGATTGAACCGTCCGTAGAACTTCGGCTGGTCGTTTTCATCGTGGTATACGGAGAGGAAGGAGCGGCAGCCCATGCAGGGATAGCAGTTTTCGTCCTTTAATTTCTTCATGATTTTTTCGGAAATATAGTCCGGCACCAGCCGTTTTGCCGTGCAGCGGGCAGCCAGTTTCGTCAGCTCCCAGTAGGGGCTTCCCTCCCGGATATTGTCTTCCTCCAGCACATAGATCAGCTTGGGGAAGGCCGGCGTGATGTATACGCCCTGTTCGTTCTTGACGCCCTGGATGCGCTGCAAAAGCATCTCTTCGATGATCAGGGCCAGGTCGTTTCTGAGCCGTCCTTCAGGGACTTCATCCAGGTACATAAATACGGTAACGAAGGGGGCCTGTCCGTTGGTGGTCATCAGGGTGATCACCTGGTACTGGATCATCTGCACGCCCTGCTTGATTTCCCGCTTTACCCGCATTTCGGCGATCTGCGACACCATATTTTCATCCGGCGTGATGTTCTGCGCCTCGAGTTCCGCCCGTACTTCATTGCGGAATTTCTGGCGGCTCACCTCCACGAAGGGGGCCAGATGCGAAAGGGTGATGCTCTGTCCGCCGTACTGGGAACTGGCGATCTGGGCGATGGCCTGGGTAGCGATGTTGCAGGCGGTGGAGAAGGAGTGGGGACGTTCGATCATAGTCTCGCTGATGATGGTGCCGTTTTGCAGCATATCTTCCAGATTGACCAGGCAGCAGTTATGCATGTGCTGGGCAAAATAATCCGCGTCATGGAAGTGGATGATGCCCTTCTCATGGGCTTCCACAATGTCCTGAGGAAGGAGAAAACGGCGGGTGATGTCCTTGCTGACTTCACCGGCCATATAGTCCCGCTGCACGCTGTTTACCACCGGGTTTTTATTGGAATTTTCCTGCAGCACTTCTTCGTTATTGCATTCGAGGAGCGAAAGGATCTGCTGGTCGGTCGAGTTGGATTTTCGGATCAGCTCTCTCTTATAGCGGTAGGTAATGTAGTTCGCCGCCAGCTTGTACGCCTTTTGCTTCATGATCTCCTCTTCCACCATATCCTGGATCTCTTCCACGTTCGGGCTGCGGTTCATCTTGCTGCACTGGTCGGTCACATGGTCGGCAATGATGCGGATCTGCGCGCTGTTAAGCCGGTCGGCTTCCTGGACGCTGGTATTTGCCTTTCTCACAGCATCTTCTATCTTAACGGCGTCGAAGGGAACCTCCATGCCGCTTCGCTTGATAATGTTCATACTTACTCTTCCCTCCATTATCTAGTGTATTAGTACTTTTTTTCACCTATATATAGTATTATAACGGATGATTTTCATTTGGCAAGAGGTATCCTTGATTGTACAAAAAAAGTACAAGAGAGGATGACCTCCGGCATGGCTTGTCTTCTTTATCGGGAAAGCGAATTCATATTCTGGCCGGTGATCCAGGTGTTTAGCCGGTCCCGGATGAGCTGGAAGGGCGCCGGCCCGGTCTCCAGGAGGAAGCGGTGGAATTCCAACTCGTCAAACTGTTCACCCAGGGCATCCATGGCCTGCGCCTTCATCTGACGGATTTCCAGATAGCCGATACAGGAGGCCAGGCTGCTGCATGGAGAGTAGATCGATGTCCGGTAGATCGACTCGCCGACCCGCTGGTCCGATATGGCGTAGTTTTCTTCCAGGAAGGTTAAGACATCCTCAAGCCCCCATCCGTAATAGTTTACCTGGATATCGATGAGGGCCTGGATGACCATCGAAGAGGAGAGGGTCAGCCGCTTAAGCTGGCTTTCTTTGCTCGACAGGCCGTTTGCGAAGGAAAAGGCGTAGCTTTTGGCATAAAGGTCCCACCCATTTTCCCAGCCGGGGAAGGAGAGGACCTGACGGACCGGTTCGGTCAGATTTTGCCGCAGCCAGGATTCCCGGTAAAAAGCGCCGGGATACGCCGACTGGGCCAGAGCCGGATAGAGCCGGGAAGGATCGTCCAGCATCGACTGGCTGATCCAGAGCGTCTGTTCACCGAGGGCCTGGTCCCTGGCCGGGGAGAAAAATCCGGGTACGTCCCACAGGCCGGTCAGTTCCTGTGGGAAAAGGGAGACGGTCAGCCGGTCTTTCCCTGCCTCCGGAAAATATTTTCCGGTTTCCTCCGCCAGGAAGGCAAGCAGATCACCGGCATCGGCAAAGCGGTCAAACGCGGAGGAAGAGCCGTTTTCCAGGTCCGGATCGTCAGCCAGGAGCTGGTCCATGGACAGGGTATTGCGCTGCAGCTGTTCTTCCAGGACGGATTTGATCTGGCTGACTTCACCGTAGGAGGTCCCTGTCATGGCCCGGATCAGATGCCGGTAGCAGGCCTGTCCGCCTGTCCGTCCGCAGAGGCCTTCCTGCGTCATGGCCCGGGTGGGCAGGGCGCGGATATCCAGGGAAAGCTTCTGGAATGCCGGAATCACCGTTTCATCCATCGCTTCCAGATGGCGTTCTTCGTAGGCGGCACGTTCTTCCTGCGTCAGATCCGCGATGCCGTCAAGCTGCCGGGAAAAGGAGATGGACAGGCTGTTGTTTTCGACATCCAGGCAGTAAGGCGCGCAGGCATTTTCCGCGTCCTGGACCCATCTGGCGGTCAGGACAAAGCCATTCTCAACCTCCTCGGCGGCCAGGTCCGTCAGATCGTTAAAGAGACGCGGAAGGTCAGAAAGAAGGGTAAAATAATCTTCAACATCCTGGCGGCTTGAAAAGGAAAAGCCGGCGAGTATCCGGGGAACCCGGACCATCAGGCCGTTTTCCGGGGACAGCAGGGAGAGAAGGAGGAAGGTTTCCATCCCTTCGATCTCCAGTTCACGATCCGCATGCTCAGACAGAAGTGCATAAAGAAACTGATCCTGGCTATCCAGCGCAGCGCTGTCTATGATATCCAGCTGAAAGCGCAGCGATCTGGCCAGGTCAAGCCTGCGCTTCAGCTCGTTTTCGGACAGATCCGGAAACGCAGGATAGCAGACGGAAATGCCGGACTCCGCGGGATCTTCGATCAGCCGGCGCTGGGAAAGATAGTCAAAGGAGGCTGCGGCCCGGTAGAATTCTTCTTTGAGGTCAGAAAAGGCCAGACGGTCATCGGCCGTTTCCTGCGTCCCCTGCGCCTCTTCGCCCCGGCATCCGGACAGGCAAAGAGAAACTGCCAGCAGCAGGCCGGCAGTTCGGGGGAGAAGGCGTCTTATGGCTTGCTTCATGGTAGCTCCTCCATCATGAACAGACGAGTTAAGGTCAGTTTCCGCAAATTAATGCCATTATATAGCATATCCGGCCGGAATACAAGAATGTGTTTTTTTCGGCGTCAAGGAATCTTGACAAACCGGAGAGAAATGGGTACATTAGTCACAATCGGATATTGTGATGCGGGTAGTTTCCCACAGCATCATGGAGCAGGAAAGGAAGGTAAACATTATGTGCAGCAGCTGCAAAAAGCCGTACTATATTACAACGGCCATTGCGTATACATCCGGCAAACCTCATATAGGAAATACCTATGAAATCGTGCTGGCAGACAGCATTGCCCGATTCCGCCGGGAGCAGGGCTATGATGTCCGCTTTCAGACCGGAACGGATGAGCACGGGCAGAAGATCGAGGGAAAGGCCGCGCAGGCCGGGGTTACGCCCAAGGCATTTGTGGATCAGGTAGCGGGCCAGATCCGGGAAATCTGGGATCTGATGAACACCTCCTATGACCGGTTTATCCGCACGACGGATCCGGATCATGAGGCGCAGGTCCAGAAGATTTTCAGGAAGCTTTATGATCAGGGCGATATTTACAAGGGTTACTATGAGGGTCTGTACTGTACGCCGTGTGAGTCTTTCTTTACCGAGTCCCAGTTGGTAGACGGAAAATGCCCGGACTGCGGGCGCCCGGTTCAGCCGGCCAGGGAAGAGGCGTACTTTTTCCGTATGAGCAAATATGCGCCGCGTCTGATCGAGCACATCAACAGTCATCCGGAGTTTATCCAGCCGGTATCCCGCAAGAATGAGATGATGAATAATTTCCTTCTTCCCGGACTGCAGGATCTGTGTGTGTCCCGGACTTCCTTTTCCTGGGGCGTCCCGGTCTCCTTTGATCCGAAGCACGTTACCTATGTGTGGCTGGACGCGCTGACCAACTATATTACCGGCCTGGGGTACGACTGCGACGGAAACCACGGAGAACTGTTTGAGAAATACTGGCCGGCCGACCTGCATCTGATCGGGAAGGATATTATCCGCTTCCATACGATCTACTGGCCGATCTTTTTGATGGCGCTGGATCTTCCCCTGCCCAGGCAGGTATTCGGTCATCCCTGGCTTTTGCAGGGCGACGGTAAGATGAGCAAGTCCAAGGGGAACGTGCTCTACGCGGATGACCTGGTGGATGTATTCGGCGTGGACGCCGTTCGTTATTTCGTGCTTCACGAAATGCCCTTTGAAAATGACGGTGTGATCTCCTGGGAGCTGATGGTAGAGAGGATGAATTCCGATCTGGCGAATATCCTGGGAAATCTGGTGAACCGGACCATTTCCATGAGCAACAAGTATTTCGGCGGCCTCATCGAAAACAGGAACATGGCAGAAGGCGAGGATGCAGCCCTTGACGAGGATCTGAAGGCGTCGGTTCTCGGCGCGGTAAAGAAGACCGTGGAGAAGATGGACCAGCTGCGGGTGGCGGACGCCATCACGGCGATCTTTGAGATCTTCCGCCGGTGCAATAAATACATCGATGAAACCATGCCGTGGGCGCTGGCAAAGGACGAGGCAAAGAAGGACCGTCTGGCTACCGTGCTCTACAACCTGACGGAAGCGATCGTGATCGGCGGTTCTCTTCTGGAATCCTTCATGCCGGAAACAGCGAAAAAGATCTTAAACCAGCTGAATTCCGAAAAGAGGAGCCTGGAGCAGATGGACGCCTTCGGCCTGTATCCGTCAGGGAACCGGGTGACGCAGACGCCGCAGATCCTTTTTGCCCGTCTGGATCTAAAGGAAGTCCTGGAAAAGGCGGAGGAGATCCGGAAGGCGCAGATCGCGGCCGGCGCGGCGCAGGACGGCGGTCAGGGCGAGGGCGGTTCCTCTTCTGACGGCGCGATCGATCCGGAGCCGAAACCGGAGATCACTTATGAGGATTTCGCGAAGCTCCAGTTCCAGGTCGGTGAGATCATCGCCTGCGAGCCTGTCTCCAAATCAAAGAAGCTTCTCTGCTCAAAAGTAAGGATCGGCAGCCAGGTGCGCCAGATCGTCAGCGGCATTAAAGCCCACTATGCACCGGAAGAGATGGTGGGAAAGAAGGTCATGGTCGTGACGAATTTAAAGCCGGCCAGGCTTGCCGGCGTCCTGTCTGAGGGAATGATATTATGCGCGGAAGACGCGGACGGGTGCCTGTCTCTGATGATACCGGAGAAAGATATGCCCTCCGGAGCGGAAATCTGCTGATGAATTCCGTTCCCATCCAGACCGTTTCTTCCGGAAGGCGGGGGAGAAGTGGGCCGGCGTTCGCGCGGAGCTTCCGCAGGGGGCCGTCCGGCCTTAGCGGCTCCCAGCTGAAACTCTTGGCTGTTGTTTTGATGACAGTGGACCATGTGGGGCTTACCCTGGTGGAACAGGGGATTTTGGGCAATATGATCGGGAGTGAATCGTGGTGGTGGTACGTGGACCTGATATTAAGAGGGGTGGGCCGCCTGGCGTTTCCCATCTTTGCCTTTTTGCTGGCGGAGGGCGCTTTCCGTACCAGACATGAAAGGGAGTATGCCCTCCGTCTCCTGGTCTTTGCCCTGGTTTCGGAGACCCCCTTTGACCTGGCCCTGTTTGGCTCCTGGTTTTATCCCGGATACCAGAATGTGCTGTTTACTTTGCTCGCGGCCTATCTGGCGATCCTGGGCATTCGGAAAAATACCCGCCGGCCGCTGCTGCAGATCCTCTGCGTGGCTGCGGGCTGCGGCGCTGCGGCGCTTCTTCGGACCGATTACGGCGCCATGGGCGTGCTGATGACGGTGTTGCTCTACTGGTTTCGCGGAAGCGTGGTGCAGACGGTGGCGGGAGTGGCGGCTGCCCTGATCGACAGTATCTCCTGGGCAGGCATTTCCGCGCTGGCCTTCGTTCCGATCCATTTTTACAACGGAGAGAGGGGACGATGGCCGGGGCAGTACTTCTTTTATATTTATTATCCGGCTCATCTTCTGTTTTTTTACGTGCTGCTTTGCCTTTTGTCCGGCTGACGTGGCAGTATCCGGCGTTTTTCGGCCGGGCAGGTCAGGCGCGCGCGGCCTGCGCCAGAGGAGAGCGGACAGAAAGGACAGGGAAACGATGATCTTTGATACACATGCCCATTACGATGACGAGGCCTTTGATGAAGACCGGGAAGAACTGCTCTCATCCCTTCCTGAGGCCGGGATACGGGGTGTGGTCAATGTTGGCGCCAGCATGGAAAGCACAGAGAGAAGTCTTTCTCTGGCGGCTCGCTATCCCTTTATCTACGCCGCTGTGGGTGTGCATCCCGGCGAATGCGGACGGATGAAGGAAGAGGATATCCGGCGGCTGCGAGTGCTCTCAGAAGAAGAAAAGGCCGTAGCGGTCGGTGAGATCGGCCTGGATTATTACTGGGATGAGCCGGATCGAAAGATCCAGAAAAAGTGGTTTGACCGGCAGCTGGACCTGGCCCGGGAGGTGAGGCTTCCGGTGATCATCCACAGCAGAGACGCGGCGAAGGATACGCTGGATATGATGAAGGCGGCCCGTGCGGGAGAGATCGGCGGCGTGATTCACTGCTTTTCCTACGGAAAGGAAATGGCCAGAGAGTATCTGAATATGGGATTCTTTCTGGGCATCGGCGGTGTGGTGACGTTCCAGAACGGAAAGAAGCTGAAAGAAGTCGTGGAATACGCGCCGCTTTCGCAGATCGTGCTGGAGACGGACAGCCCCTATCTTTCCCCTGTGCCGCTGCGGGGCAGGCGGAATTCCTCGAAAAATCTTCCGTATGTGGTGGAAATGATCGGCCGGATCAAGAACATAGACCGGGAGACCGTGGAGAGGGAGACCTGGCAGAACGCGCTGCGTCTGTACCGCCTGTCTCGATAAAGCGAAAAACCGGCGGCAAGTGATCAAACCGGCATGGCACAGGAGAATGCGCAGGCGGACCACTGCCGCATAGAAAGGAAATCAGAATGGCAACGTTGGGGAATCCCGGGAACACCATCGCGATCATACAGAAATATCAGTTTGTTTTTCAGAAAAAATTCGGACAGAATTTCCTGATCGATCCGCATGTGCTGGAAAAGATCATCCAGGCGGCGCAGATCACCGACCAGGACTGTGTGCTGGAAATCGGACCGGGGATCGGCACCATGACCCAGTACCTGGCCGAGCATGCCCGCCATGTGGTGGCGGTGGAGATCGACGAAAATCTGATCCCCATCCTGCGGGAAACGCTGGCAGACTATCCGAACGTGACCGTGCTTAACCAGGATATTTTAAAGACGGACATCCGGCAGCTGGTGGACACCTATAACGAAGGGCGTCCCGTAAAAGTGGCGGCGAATCTGCCCTATTACATTACGACGCCGATCATCATGGGCCTTTTCGAAAGCCGGGTGCCGATGGAAAATGTTACCATCATGGTTCAGAAGGAGGTGGCGGAACGGATGCAGGCAGGGCCGGGTTCCAAGGATTACGGCGCGCTGTCTCTGGCCGTGCAGTACTACGCGAAGCCCTATCTGGTGGCCAATGTGCCGCCGAACTGTTTTATCCCCCGGCCAAACGTAGGTTCCGCCGTCATCCGTCTGACCCTGCACAAAGAGCCGCCGGTAAAAACGGCGAATGAGCGGCTGATGTTCCGGCTGATCCGGGCCTCCTTTAACCAGAGGAGAAAAACCCTGCAGAACGGTCTGAACAACGCGCCGGATATCCCCTACACAAAGGAACAGATCCTCGCCGTCATCGAAAGCATGGGTCTGCCCGCTGCCGTCCGCGGAGAAGCATTGACGCTGGCGCAGTTCGCGGCGCTTGCGGACCGGCTGGCCGGGGCATATCCCTCTTCCCGATAACGGCGGGCAGAGCGTCACTGCCGGTCAAACAGAGAAAGCGCGGCTTCATCCGCGATCACGATCACATCGCGGTGCAGCTGCAGGACGGAAGCCGGGACATGGGGCGTGATCGGCCCGCAGAGGGCATTGTGGAGCGTTTCCGCCTTTTCCTCGCCGTTTACCAGAAGGAGGATCCGGCGGGCGCGCATGATCGTCTGGATGCCCATCGTGTAGGCCTGCCGGGGCACGTCTTCGGCGGAAGCGAAAAACCGTTTGTTTGCCTCGATGGTGCTCGGCTGCAGATCGACGCAGTGCGTTCCTTTGGCAAACGCTTCGCCGGGTTCGTTAAACCCGATGTGGCCGTTGTGGCCCATTCCCAGAAGCTGCAGATCGATCCCGCCAAGGTCGCGGATCACCTGATCGTAACGGGCGGCTTCTGCGGCGCTGTCCATATTTGTTCCGTCCGGGATATGGGTATTTTTCATGTCAATGTTTACGTCTTTGAAGAGATGGTGGTACATGAAGTAGTAATAGCTCTGGTCATTGTCTTTGGTCAGTCCCTTGTATTCGTCCAGATTGGCGGTGCGTACCTGCGAAAAATCCAGGTCGCCTTTCCGGTACCAATCGACCAGCTGTTCGTACGCGCCGATGGGGGTGGAGCCGGTGGCCAGACCCAGTACACAGTCCGGCTTCATGATGATCTGTGCCGAAATAATATTGGCCGCCTTGCGGCTCATGTCGTGATAATTCTTTGCCCGGTAAAGCTTCATACCTGATATCCTCCTGAAAACAGTGTGTAAAATCATCAAACCAGTATATGCGTCCGGCATCCCTGAGCGAACGCCGTCCATCGGCGGCATCCATCAGGGTAAACCGGTTACAGGATACCATTTTCAGGACATAAATTCAATGCTATTTGCGTAAAATAAAACCCGCGCGCCGGCAGAGGGCGACAGAAGATGGAGGAGAGGATGAATAAGATACGGGCAGGGATGCTTACCGAGGATGAAAAATACATGAAGGAGGCCATCCGGCAGGCGAAAAAGGCGGAAGCTCTCGGTGAAGTGCCGATCGGATGCGTGATCGTCTATGAAGACAGGATCATCGGCCGCGGCTACAACCGGAGGATGATCGATCACAGCGTCCTGGCTCACGGAGAGATCCTGGCCATAAAAAAGGCCTGCAAAAAGATGGGAGACTGGCGGTTAGAGGGATGCAGGATCTACGTGACCCTTGAACCCTGTCCCATGTGCGCCGGAGCCATCGTACAGGCGAGGATCCCCAAGGTGATCATCGGCTGCATGAACCCAAAGGCCGGCTGCGCCGGTTCGGTGCTGGATCTGTTCCACCAGGAAGGATTCAACCACCGCTGTCAGGTCGAAACGGGAATCCTCCAGGAAGAGTGTTCGGAGATGATGAAGGCTTTTTTTCGCAGGCTGCGCGAGAAGTCGAGGTGAGACTTGACAAAATCCGCTTCGCAGGGTATACTAAACGCGCTATCGGAACTGTCGGATAGCATGAGATATGTCATAAAGCTTCCACGCAGCCGGGGAGATAGCGGTGCCCTGTACTTGCAATCCGCTCCAGCAAGGGTGATATCCTGCCTCGGGCCTGTACGGGGCGGAGCTGCCTTGGGTAAGTGGCGTTGACGTTCGGGTCTTGCGCAACAGGAATTTGTGAACCGTGTCAGGGCAGGAATGCAGCAGCACTAAGCAAAACCTCTTGTGTGACGCGAGGCAGCCTGGGCTGAGTTAACTGTCCGAGTAACGTCCGTTTCTGCGGTTCAAAGCAGGATGCGTGGATTAAAATTACAGCAGCGGTTTGCTGCAGAGCAGAAAAGGCGAGTGCAGAGAAAGTCTGTGCTTGCCTTTTCTTTTTCCTGTGCGCGCTGCGGCCGGACCGGCGGGTTTGCCCGGAACGCCCGCCGCCGGCGAGAGCGTCCTTTGAAAACTGCGGGAATGGACTACTTGCCCCGCCTGATTCTTTGCGGTATAATTGACTCGACATTGTGTGGGGAAGTCAGAACGAAAGGAAACAAGTCTCATGAAAAGAATCGGAATGCTGACCAGCGGAGGCGACTGCCAGTGCCTGAACGCCACCATGCGCGGCGTAGCAAAGGCATTGTATAATATGTTTGATGATGTGGAGATTGTCGGTTTCGAGGATGGATATAAGGGCCTGATGTATGCGGACTACCGCATCATGAAGCCGGGAGATTTTTCAGGGATCCTGACAAAAGGCGGCACTATACTGGGTACATCCAGGCAGCCCTTCAAGCAGATGCGGGTGCCGGATGAGAACGGCCTGGATAAGGTCGAGTCCATGAAGCATACCTACAGGAAGCTGAAGCTGGAGTGTCTGGTTGTCCTGGGAGGAAACGGGAGCCAGAAGACAGCTAATCTTCTCCGGGAGGAAGGACTGAATATCGTTTCGCTTCCGAAGACCATTGACAATGACCTGTGGGGAACGGATATGACCTTCGGCTTCCACAGCGCGGTGAACATCGCCACCCAGGCGATCGACTGCATCCATACGACAGCATCGTCGCACGGGCGCATTTTTATTGTGGAGATTATGGGACATAAAGTAGGCTGGGTCACCCTGTATGCCGGGATCGCGGGCGGCGCGGACATTATCCTCCTTCCGGAGATCCCCTACGACCTGCGGGTGGTCAGCGGGGCCGTGCAGCGCCGGGCCAGGGAAGGCAAGCGCTTTTCCATCCTTGCCGTTGCGGAAGGCGCGATCTCCAGGGAGGACGCCAGCCTGAGTAAAAAGGAATTAAAGAAAAAGAGAGAGAGCTGTACGATGGTCTATCCGTCCGCTGCGTATGAAATCGGCGCGAGGCTTGAGGAGATGACCGGACAGGAAGTCCGGGTGACCGTTCCCGGCCATACCCAGAGAGGGGGAGAACCCTGTCCTTACGATCGTGTTCTTTCTACCCAGCTGGGCGCGGCGGCGGCGGAGCTGATCCGGGATAGGGAATACGGCTACATGGTCTGCGTGAAGCAGAATGAAATTGGCAAAATTCCCCTTCAGGAAGTCGCCGGGAAGCTGAAATATGTCGATCCGAAGAGCGCGATCATCCGTCAGGCTAAGGCGGTGGGGATCAGTTTCGGCGATGAATAGAGGTTAAGTCCATGTCATATACCGCGTTATACCGGAAGTGGCGTCCTGCGGTCTTTTCGGATGTAAAGGGGCAGGACCACATTGTACAGACATTAAAAAATCAGATCGTCTCAGGCCGCATCGGCCATGCATATCTGTTCTGCGGGACCCGCGGCACAGGAAAGACCAGCGTGGCAAAGATTTTTGCCAGGGCAGTCAACTGCGAGGATCCGGTGGATGGGAGTCCATGCGGGCAGTGCCCCATCTGCCGGGCCATCGCGGAAAACGCGTCCATGAATGTGATGGAGATCGACGCGGCGTCCAACAACGGCGTGGAAAATATCCGGGATATCCGCGAGCAGGTACAGTACCCGCCCACGGAAGGGAAGTACAGGGTCTACATCATTGACGAAGTTCATATGCTGTCCATCGGCGCCTTTAACGCCCTGTTGAAAACTCTGGAAGAGCCGCCGGAGTATGTGATTTTCATTTTGGCGACCACAGAGGTGCACAAGATCCCGGTGACGATCCTGTCCCGGTGCCAGCGGTACGATTTTAAACGCATTCCGGCGGAGACGATCGTCGGCCGGCTGAAAGAAGTGGCCAAGGCGGAGCGGATTTCCATTGAGGATAAAGCGATCGTTTACCTGGCAAAGGCCGCGGACGGCGCTTTCCGCGATGCCCTGAGCCTTCTGGACCAATGCGTGGCGTTTCATTTCGGCGAAACGTTAACTTACGATAATGTACTGGACATCCTGGGCGCCGTGGACCAGACCGTATTTTCCAGAATGTTTAATGCGGTCATAGACCGGGATACCAGGGCATGCATCCTGCTTTTGGAGGAGATGGTCATGCAGGGCCGTGAGCTTGGACAGTTTGTCCAGGACCTGATCTGGTATCTGCGCAACCTTCTTCTGCTTCAGACTGCGGAGGATGCGGCAGAGCTGGTGGACATGTCCGGGGAAAATCTGCAGCGGCTGAAAGAAGACGGGGAGCGGACCGATGGAAATACGCTGATGCGCTATATCCGGATCCTGTCTGAGCTGTCCAATCAGCTTCGCTATGCCAGCCAGAAGCGGATTTTGATTGAAATTGCGCTGATCAAGTTGACAAAACCGCAGATGGAGGCTAATATAGATTCTTTATTGGAAAGGATCGAACAGCTGGAGGCCCGCATGGAAGGAGGCGTTCCGGCCGGGGCAATTCCAAAGATGCAGCCCGGGCCGGCATCTTCTCTGGCACTTTACGCAGGCGCCGGAAGCCCGGCGCCGGATCCGAAAGAGGACGGGACGGCGGGCGCTCCCCCGGAGCCGCCAAAACAGGTGGCGATCCCTCCGGCCCAGCTGGAGGATCTGAACCTTATCCGGAACGAGTGGGGGAACATCATCCGTCAGATGGGCATGTCGATCCGGCCCAGCTTCCGGGACACGGTAGTGGAACCCGGCGGCGAAAGCTGCCTGTGCATCGTATTCGCGGATCCGGTCAACTATGCGATCGGGAACCGCCCCAGTGTGATCGGGAGTCTGGAACGGTTTGTGGCGGAGAAATATGGAAAGACGATTTATTTCAAGACCAGGCAGAGAGAGGCCGGTGAACGCTCGGACACCATTTACGTCAGCGACGCGGAACTGAAAGAAAAAATCCATATAGATATTTCGATAGAGGAGGAATAATTGATGGCAAAGCGAGGAGGATTTTCCGGAGGCGCGATCCCGGGAAATATGAATAATCTGATGAAGCAGGCACAGCGGATGCAGCGTCAGATGGAAGAGGCCGGAAAGGAACTGGAAGCCAAAGAATATACTGCGTCTGCCGGCGGCGGGGCGGTTACCGTGACGGTGTCCGGAAAAAAGGAAGTCGTATCGGTAAAGCTTTCCCCGGAAGCGGTAGATCCGGACGATGTGGAGATGCTGGAAGATCTGATCATGGCGGCGACAAATGAAGCCTTCCGCCAGATGGAAGAAGCCAGCACGCAGGCGATGGCGAAGTTTACCGGCGGGCTGTCCGGCCTGGGCGGAGGTCTCTCTTTCTGATGGATTATTACAGCAGTCAGATCACAAAACTGATCGAAGAGCTGTCAAAGCTCCCGGGCGTGGGATCCAAGTCCGCCCAGCGGCTGGCTTTCCACATCATCAGTATGCCGGGAGAGCAGGTGGAACGCCTGGCCGGCGCGATCACGGACGCGAAAAAGAATATCCGCTACTGCCGGGAGTGCTTTACCCTGACGGATCAGGAGCTTTGCCCCATCTGCAGCAGCATCGCGAGGGATCACGATACGATCATGGTCGTGGAAAATACCCGGGATTTGGCAGCTTACGAAAAAACAGGAAAATATCAGGGCGTATACCACGTCCTTCACGGGGCTATTTCCCCTATGCTGGGGATCGGACCCAATGAGATCAAACTAAAGGAGTTAATGCAGCGCCTGCAGGGAGATGTAAAAGAAGTCATCATTGCTACCAATTCCAGTCTGGAGGGGGAAACGACAGCCATGTATATCAGCAAGCTGATCAAGCCCACAGGCATTAAGGTCAGCCGGATCGCCAGCGGCGTGCCGGTAGGGGGGGATCTGGAATACATTGACGAGGTGACCCTTCTGCGCGCGCTGGAAGGCAGAGTGGAACTGTAGAGGGAAGGGAGTCCCGGGAGACAGCAGGATTTAGGAGATACAAAGAATGGATAAGTACGAGTTTAATATTAAAGTAGAGCAGATTAAGAAGCTGGTGAATAAGGGTGACTTCGAGACGGCCATGAAAATCGCCGACACCATAGACTGGAGGCGGGTGAGGAATGCGAATCTGCTGTCCATGATTGCTTCGGTATATGAGAAAAATGAGGAATATCAGGAAGCAAAGGACATCCTTCTCATTGCCTTTGAGCGGGCGCCGATCGGCAAGCGTCTTTTGTACAAGCTTACCCAGCTTGCGCTAAAGCAGGGCAACATCCAGGAGGCAGAAGCCTATTACCGCGAATTTTGTGAACTGGCAGGAGACGACCCCAGACAGGACATCCTCCGTTACCTGATCCTGAAAGCGAAGGGAGCTCCCATTGAACAGCTGATCCATTCTCTGGAAAGCTATACCAGCACGGAACTGGATGAAAAGTGGCTTTATGAACTGGCTGACCTTTACCACCAGGCCGGAATGGAGGAGCTGTGTGTCAAAACCTGCGATAAGATCATGCTTATGTTTGGGCTCGGTCAATATGTGGACAAGGCGATGGAACTGAAGCTTCAGTACGCGCCGCTGACGAAATACCAGATGGATCTGGTGGAAAACCGGGACAAATATGAAGAAAAATTAAGACGGGTAGAGCTGAATTCCGCGGCCGGGGTGATCGCGCAGGACGAGATCCCTGCGATGGAGACGAATACCGTCATTCCGATCCGGCAAGAGGCGGCAAAGACCAGACTTTCCCCGGCCGCTGCAAATGACCAGCCGGCGCCCGCCCAGGCGGACTTTGGGAAGGAAGCCCTTCGCGGCGAGCCGGTACCTACGCCGATCCCGGTACCAGCACCGGATCCGTCCATGCTTCGTCCCGGCGCTGCGGCCAGGAAGGCCCAGGCGGCGTCCGCCGAAGCGCCTGCGTCTGCCGTACAGGCAGTGCCGGAGATTGGTCCGGAGCAGTCTGTCTCAATCGTAGCGGAGCCTCCGGTTGAAGAATCCGCGCTTCCCGGAACCGATGTCACCGCGGAGGAAAGACTGGTGGCCAGTGTCAGGGAGGCGGAGGTGGAAGCCAGCCTGGCAAAAGAGATGTCCCGGATCTCCATGGATTCCTATACCGATGAGCCGGTAAAAACGCAGACGCGGGTGTTGAATGACGTTAAAGAGCTGAAAAATGCGGAGACGCTGTCGGACAAGACGCGGATCCTGGATGATATCCGCCATATCCAGGCAGTCAAGATGGCAGAGGAAAAATCGCCGGTGCAGGCGACCGGGAAAGTCGCCCCTGCCTGCTTCCTGCACATGATGGCGGAAGCAAGGACACCGGAAAAAGGACTGGAGATCGCGGTAGAATCGCTGAAGGCGGCTCACCGGCTCACCGGCGAGAAGCATCCGGTAGCAAAGATTACGGGTTCCAAACTGAATCAGAGAGGGCTTCTGGCCAACGCGGCAAAGCTTGCCGGCAAAGATTTGATCGTGGAAGAGGCCGGAGATTTAAACGATGCGCTTTTGGAGGAGTTCAATCAGCTGCTGGCGGACGAATCGACAGACATGGTTGTTGTTCTGGTGGACAATGCCCGCCAGCTCGACGGCATCCGCAAGGCGAATCCATCTCTTGCCGGAAAGTTCCGCCTGGTTTCTTCGCGCGAAGAGGCCGAATCCTTCTTAACGGCTGCCGCGGCGCAGAAAAAACAGATGCAGGCCGCCAGCGTCTCATCGCAGCCGACAGAGCAGCCGCCTGCGCGGGCAGCAGCACCGCGGCAGGCGTCACGGCCGGCAATGCAGCAGGCTCCGAGAGCGGCGGCGCCACAGCCGGAAGCGCAGCAGGCTCCGAGCGCGGCAGCGCCACAGTCGGCAGTGCAGCAGGCTCCGCGGACGGCAGCGCCACAGCCGGCAATGCAGCAGGCTCCGCGGACGGCAGCACCACAGCCTGCGCAGCAGCAGGATTCGCGGGAAGCGGCAGCGCAGCAGCAGGCCCCGAAGGCGGCGGTGCCAAAAGCGGCAAAGGCAGCATCGGCTTCCGGGCAGAATCGCTCCGAGGCGGTGCAGGCGCTGAAAAATACCAGCGCGGCGCAGGCGAGTGCCTTTGAGGAGATGGATGAGAACCATATCATGGACATAGATGAATTTGCCCAGTACTGCTGCCACTATGCCAGCCAGATCGACTGCAGCATTACCGGAAAAAGCATGCTGGCCTTGTATGAACGGATAGAAATCATGGAGGAGGACGGCGCAGCGCTGACCAAAACGGCGGCGGAAGATCTGATCGAGGGCGCGGCCGACAAGGCAGAAAAGCCGTCGCTTATCAGAAGGATCACCGGGCTGTTTTCGTCAAAATATGATAAGGACGGTCTTCTGATCCTGAAGGAAGAGCACTTTATTTGATATGGATATTCAACTGATCGCAATTGATATGGACGGCACGCTTCTTGATGATGACAAGAAGCTGTCCGGGCGTAATCGGGCGGCGCTGTGCGCCTGCCTGGAAAGAGGCATTTATATTGTCCCGGCGACCGGAAGACCTGCCGGCGGGCTTCCGGAAGAGCTGAAGGGCATTCCCGGAATCCGTTATGGAATTTTCACCAACGGCGCGAAGGTTGCAGACCTTGAGACCGGGGAAACGATCGCGGAATCGCAGATCGGATGGGAGCAGGCTGTGGAGGTTTTGGAGTTTTTATCCCGCTTTCCGGCAGCATATGACCCGTATGTCGCGGGAAGAGGGAAGATGGAAGCAAGGTTTCGCGATCATCTGGAACGCTATGGCCTTCCGCCGGTCATGCAGAAGCTGGTCTTATCGACTCGCGACGAGGTGGAAGATGAGGTGGCTTTGGTCCGGGAAGGGAAACTTTCCGTGGAGAAAATCAATGTATTTACCGATGACCGCAAGCTGCGCGAGATGCTGCGCAGATATCTTGAGCAGATGCCTGGCCTGGCTGTCACCTCCTCTCTTGAATATAATCTGGAGATCAATGCCTCTTCGGCAACAAAGGGAAATGGCCTGCGCTGTCTGGCGGGATACCTGGGACTGGAAATGGAAAAAACCATGGCGTTCGGAGACGGCAGCAATGATCTGTCCATGATCCGGGCGGCGGGATTCGGCATTGCGATGGGAAATGCCATGGACGCGGTCAAAGAACAGGCAGACTACGTAACCGGGTCAAACCAGAAGAACGGGGTGGCGGAAGCCATCGAGCGGTTTGTCCTTTCGGATGCGGATAGATAAACGTGGGACGATGATCTGCCCTTTGCCAGCAGATGCCGGGCGAAGGGTATCTTTCTCTGCCTTCGGACAGGATAAATGCGGAAAAGAATACGGGAAAAGAGGTGGAACCTGTGGATATAGCGGGATTTTTGGGAGACAGCTGGCTGTCGGTTTTGGTGGCCGCTTACCTGATCGGCATGACCCTCTACGGCCATTATCGGGGATTTCTGCGTCTTGTGGTCTCCATGACGGCGCTGCTCATCGCTCTGGCAGGAGTTCGGCTGATGCTGCCTCAGGTAACGTCTTACTTAAAGGAAAATACGGAGTTCCATCAATGGATGGAGGAAAGCATGCTTCGCGCAGTTGGGATGGATGAATGGAGCAGTGAGGAGGACACCGCCATGCTGCCGGCGGAGCAGAGAGCCGTGATCGAAGGGATTTCTCTTCCGGAGTCAATGAAAGAGGCATTGATCGAAAACAACAATGAGGAAATTTATCAGCTGCTGGGCGTCGATCAGTTCATCGACTACATAGGCAGTTTCCTGGCAGATCGCGTGATTAACACGATGGCATTTATCGTTCTTTTTCTGGTCGTATACATAGTGGTACGTATCCTGGCCCATTTTCTTAACGTGGTATCGCATATTCCGGTGCTTTCGGGGATCAATCAGATTGCCGGGGCAATCCTGGGCCTTGCGATGGCGCTGTTTTATTTCTGGATATTCTGCCTGATCCTGAACCTGTTCGTCGGGATGGGCTGGGGGCAGTATCTGATCAGCAGCATTGAGGAAACACCATGGATCGCTTTTCTGTATCAGAATAATCTCCTGTCCGGCATCCTGTTTCGCGTGATCTGGAATTTGTTTTGACCGATGAAAGCGATGAAAGCCGAGCTGTCACCCCTTTGCGCGGGGGGCGGCAAAAGAGGAGAAAAAGGAACATGATAGGCCAAAGGCCGCCGGAAAAATCCGGCGGCCTTCGGCCTGCGAAATTGAACACACAAAAGACACAATATCGAGAAAAGAAGCGGGAGAATGGCGGACGGCTCTCCCGGCACGGCGAGAAATAAAAACCACAAAATGTAGATAAATAAAAGAAAAATTAGCATATATAGTAACAGGAAAAAGCCTCGAAAAAATTGTTTAAAAAGAAGGCACAAATGCCTTGACAAGACCATCTGATTTTGCTATAGTAGAATTCACCACGAAGGTGAGGTTTTTTTGACCTGTTTTCGAAATTGCGTGAAAATTTGGGTCGAAAAAATCAAAAAAACTGCTTGACAAACAAGGCGCAGCGCGATATAATATCCGATGCTGCTGAGTGAAAAAGCAGTACATCAAAAAAGTGATTGACAAACTCGCGATCCTATGATAGGATGATTGAGTTGCTCCTGAAAAGCAGGAACGCCTGCCGTG
>CAYRMW010000014.1:1405-44099 GCA_964425595.1 uncultured Lachnospiraceae bacterium | reverse complement strand
CGTTAAAAAAAGCATTTCACCGCAGATCATTTTCATTGTTTTTTAACGTTTGGGCGGGCAGGCGCTTACCGGGCGGCTCGGGTTGCCGCTTACAGCATAAAGCTTGCTCACTGATAATATTCGCCGGGGCTGTGACACAAAGAGAGCTGCGAAAAAATAATTTCCCATTTTTTCACAGCCCCTATTCCTTTATTTCACTTTTGCAGTCAAACACATGTCTGATTACCTTTTTGATTACCTTTTGATTATCAGATACAAAAAAAGCCCGCAAATACGGGGCTTTTTGGCAGCAGATGACGGGAATCGAACCCGCCTCCCCAGCTTGGGAAGCTGGTGTTCTACCGATGAACTACATCTGCGCAACAAAGACATTATAGCATATTTTGCGAATTATGCAAGGGGTATTCTGAAAAAATTCTGCTCTCGTCTGCTTCAGCTCCTGCCGAACGATAAAATACGGTCCGCAAGGCTGCTGCAAAACTCCGCCATGTACTCCACGCTTTCTGTCATGCCGTTTTGGAACCAATCGAGAAATATCCTGCCGCATGCGCCCTCCAGAGCAATCGTACCATAGTGCTCTTCGGGCGTTTCGGAAGGCCAGAGCATTTCCAGGATCGACACCGGGAAAGTCCTTTCCGGCAAACCCTGCTGGCGGCTGACCTGAAGCAGTAACCGGATGCTCTTTTCGTTTTGCCGGATTGCTGAAAATATGCCATGGAAAAATGAATAGGTTCCCTTTTTCGCATCGTGTGCGATCGCGTATTCTCTAATGAAAATAAACAACTCGTCGGAGATCTCTTTTATGACATCCTCTTTTGACGAGTAATTCCGGTAGAAAGCGGAACGTGAGATTCCGGAACGGGTGATGATCTCACTGATCGTAATTTTCTGCAGCGGCTTTTTCGCCATCAGATCGACCAGAGCGGTCTGTATGCATTCTTTGGCGAGCTGGTGTGACGCTTCATTTGAGAGCCGCAAAACATCTTTTTCTGATTCGGTTTTATACGAAGACATAAATCCTCCAATCGGCAGAACAAAACAAACCGACTTTGTGTACTCCGGGTCCGGCCGCCTTGAAGTGACTGACGGCGCCGTGCTATACTCACATTGCCGGTGATCGCGGCAGCGCAGGGACATCCTGCATCTGCTGCCTGACCGGAAGCAGGGGAAAGGCGCTGAAGCACAGCGCATTTTGAAAAGGAGGACCAAGATGAGAATACACCCGGATTTAAGAGAAACTTTTGCTCATTTACCGTCGACGGATCTGGAGATCACCGCGGAAAACGTACAGGCAGTTCGTGAACATATCCCCATGCCAGATCTGGGAAACCTGGATGATGACCAGACGGTATCCGTAACCAGAATGGAGATCCCCGCAGGCGATCATAATGTTCCGATCGTGATGTTAAAGCCGACGTCCGGGACAGCCGGGTATCCGGTATGCCTTCAGCTCCACGGCGGCGGGATGTTTTTGGGGAGCGCAGATGACGGGATCAGAGATCTGGCGATCCTGGCAAAGGAACTGCAATGCATCCTGATCTCGCCGGAGTACCGTCTCGCGCCGGAGCATCCGTATCCCGCTGCGGTCGACGACTGCTATGCGGCTCTTCTTTGGATCGACGAACACATTGCGGAGTACCAGGGCGACCGTTCGAGGATCATCGTCATGGGCGGCAGCGCGGGGGCAGGGCTTTCCGCCGCGATCGCGATGAAAGCGCGTGATGAAGGCGGCCCTCATATTGCTTACCAGTGCCTGATGTACCCGATGATCGACGACCGTCTCGACAGCCCGTCGAAACAGGAGATCACAGACGGCCGGATCTCCAACCGCGCCGGCTGCATCAGTATGTGGAAGATGTATTTAAGCGGTCTGCCCGAGGGCGAGGTTCCCGTGTATGCCGCGCCGGTACGGGCGAACGATTTCACGGGGCTTCCGCCTGCGTTTCTTGCGGTCGGACAGTTAGACCCGTTCCGCGATGAGACGATTTATTTTGCGCAGCAGTTAATGTATGCCGGTGTGCCGACCGAACTGCATGTGTTTCCCGGATGCTTCCATGGCTGGGACGCCTACGCGCCGGGGGCGGATGTATCAAAAGCGGTAACGGAATTAAGACTCCTGGCCTTACGCAAGGCATTCGCGTGGGAAGCGGACCCTGAATCGTCTTCGGCCCGTCAGAATTGAGTAAACGCTTACCATCAGGGGGCCTTCCCGGCCCCCTCCCCGGGGTGTCCTTCCCCGGCTTTCCGGATCTTTTCCCTTGTCTCCCGGTTCACATAGGCTTTCAGCCGTTTCGTCACTTCGGAAAAATCCGTTTCTTTCTTTCCATAACTGAGCTGCAGATCATACTCCAGCGGAAGCCACGTGCGGATGTCCGCTTCGTTATGCTGGATAACGGCTTCCATCTTATCGAGCGCCTTGTAAAGCTTCGCTTCCTGCGTTTCCTGCTTATCCATCTCGTCAAACAGGAGGCCGAGCTCCTCGCGATAAGGAACCGGCAGCGTGTTCAGCCATGCGGCGACTGTCTCTTCTTCCCTGCGGCTGTCCGCATCGGTTTTTGAAAAAGCCGGAATATCGCCGGTGAAGGCTTCCCCCATGTCATGGAACAGGCACATGAGAATCACTTTATTCATATCGATGCCGTAAAACTCATCCTTCAGGAAATAAGCCATGAGGGCAAGCCGCCAGCTGTGCTCCGCTACGCTTTCATGCCTGCCCGACGAAGTCCAGGAGTGCCTGGTGTTATTTTTCAGCTGTTCGGCCCGGTGCAAGATCGCAAAGTATTGGTCCAGATCCATCGGCAACCCCCCGTTAATATCCTCTCGCCTCTTTTGCCTGTTCCGCCTCACTGCTGTCCGGATACTGATCAATGATCATCGTAAACCATGCATTCGCCGTATCGGTATCTCCCTGCTGCTGATAAAGCCGTCCCAGCAGATACATGACTTCCGTGTTGTCCGGCACCAGCTGGAGGCTCGCCGTGTAATATTGCGCGGCTGCTTCCAGGTCTCCGCCGTTCCAGGCCGAAGTACCCAGTTCCTCCAGGATCTGATAGCCCTCCGCGGTCATGCTCTCCGTGATCTGGCCTACGATCGCCAGCACGCTCTCACTGGTGATCAGAGAAACATCCAGCGACACATACAGCTGGGCCGCCGTGGTCAGATCGTCCTGCCGGTACGCCTGCAGGATGCCGATCACCGTCTCATACTGGCTCAGTACCGCCTGCTGATCGGCATCGATCGTAGAGAGGCGGGCTTCCATCGCATCAGCGCTGGCCTGAAGCGCTTCATATTCCTCAGTCATGGCAGTCAACTGCTGGTTTAAGTTGCTGATGTTCTGGCTGTAGGAGATCAGTTCCTGATTATGTTCTGTATTCAGCGCCTTGGTCTTTGCCGGCATGACCAGGAAAAATACGACCATCATACCGATGACCAGCCCCGCTGTGATCAGCATGATGCTTCCCCATCCGGTGTTCTCCTTGTATTCCGGCGGAATGATGATGTCATCATCCTCCATCTTCCGGTGCGAAAAGGCGTTCTTGAGCCGCTTTTTTTCTACCTCTTCTCTCCCGGTGTTCTGCTTGACCAACGACATATACCACTGGGCTTTCGGGTTGTTCTTGTCGATCTGCAGTACCCGGTAAAGGGACTTTCCGGCCTTCACATAGTCCTCTCTGGATATATAAATCAACGCCAGGAGGATATGGGCCTTGACAAAATGCGGATTCGCCTCCACCGCTTTCGCCAGCTGCAGCACCGCAAGGTCGGCATTGCCGTTCTGGGCCTGCCATAACGCCTGATTGTAGGTTTTGACCATCTGCCCTTCCCGTTCCAGCTGGCCGGGCTTTCTCTGGATCTCACCCAGATAACGGTCCGCCGGATTACCTGCCGGATGCAGGTTCATGCTGATCACCCACTGCACCAGGGCATCCGCCGTCTCCCCCATTTCATAAAAGATCAGGCCCAGGAGATTTCTGGCATCCATCTGGTATTTGTCGAAACGCAAGCTCTTTTTCAGGCAGTCCACCGCCCCGGTCAGATCCCGGATATTCGCTTTTTCCAGTCCCAGATTATAATAACTGTTTGCGATCTGTCGGTTTCTTTTCACATAATCCATGGATCTTAATCTTCCTTCATTTCCTTCATCATCTCCATCATGATGTCGGTCATATCTGTCAGGTCGCTTTTGACAATGGCGTCCTCTATCTCTTCTACCTCCAGACTGGGTTTAAACCGCCGGATCTCTTCTTCAAAGTTGATCATAATTCCTCCTGATGATTGCCTTCAGTTCGCCGATCAGGTACAGTGAGCCGACGCAGAAGACCAGATCGCCCTTCTTACGCGCCGAAAGGAGAAAGGAAAACGCTTCGCCCACATCGTCAAATCCAACGACCTGCGCCTGCCCGTTTTCCCGGAAGCACCGGGCCAGCTGCCCGGCAGACAGTCCCCGGTCACTGTTCAGGCTGACTGCCGCCGTCATCTCGGGTGACAGCTCCTGACAGAGGCTGCGGATCATACTGCTGTAATCCTTATCTTCCACAGCGCCAAAGAGGAGAAGGGCCTTTCCGCCACGTTCTTTTTTGATCCGGACGGCAGCCGTAATGAACGCCCGGATCCCGCCGGGATTATGCGCGCCGTCCAGGAATACGCCAGGAAAGACTTCCTCCATGCGCCCGGGCCACTTCGTCTGCTCCATTCCTTCAAGCAGGGCCGCCCTGCCTGAAGAGGCAAGTATCCCTTTTTCCAGGAGAAGCGAAAGACATCGCCAGGCGATCGCCGCATTTTCCCCCTGGTAAGCCGCGGGAAAAGGGATCCGGATCCGCTGCTGTGCTCCGTCTTCGTCCCGGATCTTGACACTCAGCCTGCCGTCTTTGTCCTCCTGCACGGAATAACATCCGACACCCACCGGATAAGCAGGCGCGTTTTTCTCTGCCGCCGTCCTGACGATCACCCGGGAAGCGGCAGGATCGCTGTCAGAAAAGACCACCGGCACCCCTTCTTTGATGATCCCGGCCTTCTCTCCGGCTATGGCCTCCACCGTATCGCCCAGGTACCGGGTGTGATCCAGGCTGATGGAAGTGATGACGGTAAGGAGGGGCTTTTCCACGACATTGGTGGTATCCAGGCGGCCGCCGAGTCCTGTCTCCGCCACCCAGAAGTCCACCTTTTCCTCCGCAAACAGGCAGGCCGCCATATAATAGAGGAATTCAAAAAACGTCGGGTGTCCTTCACCGGCTTCCATCGCCCGGTCCGTCGTCTCCTTTACCTTCTCAAAGACCTGCTGAAATTTCCCGGGATCCGCCATCTCCCCATCCAGGAGAAAGCGCTCCCGGACATCCACCAGATGCGGCGAGATGAAGGTGCCCACGCGATACCCGGCATGGCGCAGCGCGCTGGTCAGATACGCGCAGACCGACCCTTTTCCGTTTGTTCCCGCCACATGGATTACCGGCATCGCCCGGTCCGGGCTGCCCAGATCGTCCAGTATCTTCCGGATATCCTCCAATGAATGTTTCCGGCGGGTCCACATGGGAATCTGACTGATATATTCCTCTGCTTTCATCCTCTTTTGTCCTCCGTATGGGCGGCGCGCTGCCTTTTTCGTCCCTGGCCGGCGCTATTTATCCAGGCGGGCCAGCTGCGCCTTGACCTGCTCCATCATCTGGGCATATTTCAGGCGCTTCGCCTTCTCTTCCTCCACCTTGGCTGCCGGCGCCTTGCTGATGAATTTTTCATTGTTCAGCATGCCGTTGACCCGCGCCAGCTCTCCTGTCAGGCGTTTTTCCTCCGCCTTAAGGCGGGCGATCTCTTTATCGATGTCCACCAGCTCCGCGAAAGGCATGTAGATGGCGGCCTGCGGGATGACTGCGGAAACCGCATCGTCCTGGATCCCTTCTTTCGTCTTCCGGATCTCTACCTGGCTTGCGCCGCCCAGGGATGCGAAGAAGGCCTTGCAGCGTTCAAAAACAGCCAGCAGCTCTTCGTTCTCGGACACCACATAGACTTTTGCCTTCTTACCCGGCGGGACGTTCATGGATGTTCTCACGTTCCGGATGCTCCGGACCGCTTCCTTGATAACTTCCGCAGCCTTCTCTTCTTCCGTGAAATTCCAGTCTTCCCGATATACCGGCCAGGAGGAGATCATGATGGATTCCTCCTTATCCTGCAGGTTGCAGAAGATCTCCTCGGTAATGAACGGCATGAAAGGATGCAGAAGCTTAAGCGCCTGGATCAGCACGGTCCTTAAGGTCCAGACAGCCGCGGCCTTTGTGGCGTCCCCGTCATCGTAAAGACGGGGCTTTACCATCTCGATGTACCAGTCGCAGAACTCCTCCCAGATAAAATCGTACACTTTCTGCAGGCCGATGCCCAGCTCATATTTATCCAGGTTTTCGGTCACATCCTTTGCCAGGGTGTTGACCCGCGAAAGGATCCACTTATCCGCCAGCGTCAGGTCATTGACCTGCACATCGACGTCCGAGGCCTTCTCGATATTCATCATGATAAAGCGGGACGCGTTCCACACCTTATTCGCGAAGTTCCGGCTGTTTTCCACCCGCTCCCAGTAAAAACGCATGTCGTTTCCGGGGGCGTTTCCGGTGATCAGCGTCATGCGGAGCGCGTCGGCGCCGTACTTTTCGATCACTTCCAGCGGATCGATGCCGTTTCCCAGGGATTTGCTCATCTTCCGGCCCTGGGAATCGCGGACCAGACCATGGATCAGCACCGTGTGGAAGGGGCATTCTCCGGTCTGCTCGATGCCGGAGAAGACCATGCGCACCACCCAGAAAAAGATAATATCGTATCCGGTCACTAAAACATCCGTCGGATAAAAATAATCCAGTTCTTCGGTTTTCTCGGGCCATCCCAGGGTAGAAAACGGCCAGAGCGCGGAGGAAAACCAGGTATCCAGAGTGTCCTCATCCTGCACAAACCGATGGCCGCCGCAATTCGGGCAGATATCCGGCTCCGTCCCGGACACGACGGTCTCGCCGCAGTCCTGACAGTAATACGCCGGAATCCGGTGACCCCACCACAGCTGCCGGGAGATGCACCAGTCGCGGATTCCCTCCAGCCAGTTTAAATAGGTCTTGCCGAAGTTTTCCGGTACAAATTTCAGCCTGCCGGTCTTTAATGCCTCGATCGCCGGTCTGGCCATTTCCTCCATCCGGACAAACCACTGCTGCTTCACCATCGGCTCCACCGTCGTCCCGCAGCGCTCGTGTGTTCCGACATTGTGCGAATGCGGCACGGTCCTGACCAGCAAGCCAAGCTTTTCCAGATCCGCTACCATCGCCTTTCTGGCCTCGTAGCGGTCCATGCCGAAGTACGGCCCGGGAACGTTCACTGTCGCGTCGTCATTTAAGATGACGATCTCCTCCAGGCCATGGCGCTTGCCCACCTCAAAGTCGTTCGGGTCGTGGGCCGGGGTGATCTTTACGCAGCCGGTCCCAAACTCCATATCCACGTATTCATCCGCGATCACCGGGATCTCCCGGTCCGTAAGCGGAAGCTTCAGGGTCTTACCCACCAGATCCTTATAGCGGTCATCGTTGGGATTGACCGCCACCGCCGTATCACCCAGCAGGGTCTCCGGTCTTGTCGTGGCGATCTGCACAAACCGGCCCGGCTCGCCCACGACGGGGTAATTAATGTGCCAGAAGAAGCCGTCCTGCTCCACATGCTCTACCTCCGCGTCGGAGATGGAGGTCCGGCATACGGGGCACCAGTTGATGATCCGGGAGCCTTTGTAGATATAGCCCTTCTCATAGAGCTTGCAGAATACCTCCAGCACCGCCCTGGAACAGCCCTCGTCCATGGTGAACCGCTCGCGGTCCCAGTCCGCCGAAGAGCCCAGTTTATGGAGCTGCTGGATAATCCGGGAACCGTACTCTTCCTTCCACTCCCAGCAGCGCTTCAGAAAGCCTTCACGCCCGAGATCCGCCTTATCGATCCCCTCCTCCTTCAGCTTGTTGATCACCTTGATCTCCGTGGCAATGGCCGCATGGTCCGTACCCGGCTGCCACAGCGCCTCATACCCCTGCATCCTCTTGTAACGGATCAGGATATCCTGCATGGTATTATCCAGAGCATGGCCCATATGCAGCTGGCCGGTCACATTGGGCGGGGGCATCACGATCGTAAACGGTTTTTTGCTCCGGTCTACTTTTGCGTGAAAATATTTCTTTTCCAGCCATTTTTCGTACAGACGGTCCTCGATGGCCGCCGGGTTATAGGTTTTTTCCAGTTCCCTCATGGCATGTCTTCTCCTTTTTGCTTTTTATCGTATGCATCCTCCGAAGAGCTGATCCCGCCACGGCGGTCCGCGCCGCCTTAAAAGCTCCGGATCGAATCCTGGCTGTCATCTTCGGTCTTGATGATCCGGCGGATGATCACGTCATATCCGCTCTTGTCGTTGACCACGACGTGGACACGGTCGCCTTCCTTGTGTCCCTGGATGGCCTTCCCCAGAGGAGATGCGATACTGATCAGTCCTTTCATGGAATTCCCCCGAATGGATGTTACCAGACGGTAGGTTTCTACTTCGTCGTCATCCTCAAAATAGAGTTCGACGGTATTGTTGATCCCGATCTCATCCGGCCGGGAACGGTCGGATACGATCGCGGCCGTCCGCAGCACCCTTTCCAGATACCGGATGCGGCTTTCGTTCTGATTTTTAAAGCGCTTGGCCGCGTAGTACTCAAAATTTTCGCTTAAGTCCCCCTGGGCCCGGGCTTCCTTTACCGCCTCGATGGCCTCCTTGCGGACGACCAGCTTGCGGTGGCTGATCTCCTCCCGGATCTTTTCTACATCACTTTGCGTCAGCTGTTCTCGCAATCCCTGTCACCTCCTTGCGGCTTTCCGCCGTGTCATGCCGGCGAAAACGGCAGTCCTCGGTTCACACCGGCTGCCATCCTTTGCACACATCCACCCAGGCGGAATACCCGGAGCAGGACTCCAGCTCCGGCACCGTAAGCCTCACCGCGCTGTTCGCGCTGCCGCAGGCAGGATAAACCTCGGCAAAGCGCTTTAACGATGCGTCCAGATATACGTCCACGCCTTCATTGACGCCGAAAGGACACACGCCGCCGACCGCATGGCCCACCAGTTCCGTCACCTGCTCCGGCGTCAGCATCCTTGCCTTGGTGTAAAAAACTTCTTTATATTTATGGTTGTCCACCTTGGCGTCGCCTGCCGCCACGATCAGGACCGCCTTTTCGTCCACCAGAAAAGACAGGGTCTTCGCGATCCGTTCCGGCTCGCAGCCTACGGCCTTTGCCGCCAGCTCCACGGTGGCGCTGGACACCGCAAAGGTCTGCACCCTGTCTCCAAATCCTTTTTTCTCCAAATATGCCTTTGCCTTTTCAAAAGACATGAAAACCACTCCTTTTGCCTGATTCATCGGTCCCGGCCGGTCTACATCATGGAACGATACTCCTGTTTCCACTGGTGCACCAGCTTCGCCGCCCCTTCCATCCGCTTTTCGGGGTCTTTTCTGAATAATTCGTCCAGTTCCCGTACGGCCGCCGATTCCCGGCTGTTTTTCCTGGCCGTCTCGATCTTCTCATCCCATCCGTCCGTGTCTCTGGACTTAAACAGGGACTGATAGCGCTCGTCCAAGGGCAGATCGGGACACATGGCCTTCAGCGAATAGATCCGCTCCAGGATCTCCGGATCGCGCCCATTGTAGAAAAGTGCCCGCTCGTAAGCATGGCAGGCTTTTTCAAACTGGAACATCCTGGCGTAGCAGGCACCCAGGCAGCACCATACCCGGCACAAAAAATCCTCGTCGATCCGGCTGTCGCGTTTTCCCTCCAGGATCTTTTCATAGAGGGTGATCGACCTTCCGTACTGCTTTTTTTCAAAGAAATAATCTGCCCTCTCCTTGGCCAGCCTCGCCGGATTCTTCTTCCGCATCTGGGCCAGAAGCTGACCATAGTGGCTGACCTCCGATGAAGTGTGATACTTGCACTCGGTCAGGATCAGCAGCAGCAGGTTATCCGGATTTTCGTTGCTTTTTTTCCAGTTATCCAGCTTTCCTGCCAGAAATTCCATATTCAGGTCATTCCGCACAAACTGGATCAGGCGCTCATCCACGAAGTCGTCGATCACCAGCAGCGGATTTTCATAGATGATATAGCACAGTTCCTGCGACGAATACAGCCGCACGCCCAGTTCAGGCACTTCAAACGGATGCTGCACCGGTTCCATCCTGCATAAAAGTAAACTCATAAAGCGATCTCCCTGCGTATCACAATATCCGAGGCCGGGAATAATTCTCCAAAGCCCTTGTCCTGAACGATAACGGCCATGGTCCTCTCATCCAGAAAGCCGACCTTCATCCGGATCCGCGTCGTCCGGTTCGGACGATTGGGGAGGCCTTCCAGAGGCATACGGACCTCATACCGCTTCCGGGAATCCTGGGACTGGATCTGGAAGATCAGTTCATCCTGATGATCCAGGATGAATTCCAGCGAACTTTTGGCCTCATACCAGCTGTCACCGGAAGCCGCGATCACCAGCTGCGTCGGCTTCTCTTCATGGATCACTTCCATGGAAATGGTCGACTTCAGCCGTCCTTCGCAGATCATCACGTACGGGTAAGCCGTCTCCGGCTCCAGATAATCCTTCGCCTTGACGGCGGCGCCGCGGGCGAAGAGGACCGTCTCCCCGTAGATCTTTCTGCGCCGGCCGATGACCTTCATAAATTCCGACGCCCAGAAGGGTTTTTCAAATCCCCGGCCGGTCAGCAGGATCGAGGAAAACAGCTTCTTTGCCAGGAGGCGTTCCGCACAGGTGCAGAGTATCCTGTCCGCCATGCTGATTCCGGCGGAAGTCTCCAGAAGATCCAGCGTGATCCCGTCGTCGATCTTTTCGTAATCCGCCAGCACCGTCGTCTGGCGCAGGCCGCGCTGCGTCTTCATCTCATAGTAATAAAGCCCGCTCCGGGACAGGTCAAACAGCCCAACCTGACCGGACCAGATCTCCTTTTTCTGGCTTAAGACGTAGTATAAAAAGCTCTCGCCGTGGCTGATGACATGAAAGCGGCTCCTGGGAATGCCCAGGTCATCCGCGCAGTACAGCAGGCAGTCCATGATCCGGCCATCCAGCCTGGGCAGCGTGACCACCAGCTGGCTGATCTTTTCCGTCTTAAAAGCGGTCCTGGGATATGAAAGGATCTGGCCTAAGAAGACCGCCAGAATCTCCCGGGAAGTGTAGGTCCCGTCCACGATGGAGATCTTCTCCTCCTTTTGCGCCAGCTCCGGGATCTTGTCCAGCAGGATGCCCTCACCGCTCAGCTTGCAGCTGTAGGCCTCGTCCCCTACGTACCAGAGCTCTTCTTCCTTCTTTCTGCAGAGAACCGCGGGAAATGTCCATGTCTTCTCCTTTCCCCAGCAGCTGATCTGCACATAAAATTCGCACAGATCCAAACCAATTACAAGTCCCTCCATCGGTGTCCCCCTTGTTTTCTTTCCATCCATCGATTATCTGACCAGAGGGAACAGTTCCTCCAGCGCCGCGCTGCGCGTCAGATACTCCTGCATGCTCTTTTTTAATCCCGCCTCTTCCTTCATCCCCAGGCAAAGCCCCATCTCGTTTAAGCTGGCAAAGCGGCTTTCCTTCAGATTCGGGGAGGTCAGTTCACAGGATGCCTTTCCTTCCGCCGCCAGCCGGGAACCTCCCGTCTCCTGACGAAAGATCTGATACTCCATCGTCTCCCCTTCAAAGAGTACCTTGCTGCAGACAAAGATCCCCTGATAAACCCGGCGAAGCTCCTCCGGGTGAAACTCCGTCTCGTCCGGCAGGATACGCACCACCAGTTCCAGCTTGTCATCCCGGTTCCCTTCGTAGCAGATCATCGCCTTGTCCATCACGCTCTGGGGGACCGGCACAAACCGCGCAAGCTTCTTCGTGTAAGGGAAGATCAGACCGTCGCCGATGAGCTGTTCGGCCGCGCGCCGGCACAGGCGTATCTGGTCCTCCTTCAGTTCGCTGCACTGGGCATAATACCGTGTCAGGGCCAGCAGATAGATCACCGGCGCCTTTTCGATGTCCTCGATCCGGTTCACCGTCGCTTCAAGATACGCGAACACCTCCGGCTCCGCCGGCTCATGGCAAAGGAAATAGCCGATAGACTTGACCGTAAAATACGCCTTGACCACGATCTCGCTCATCCGCTTCCGCTTCGAGTACAGCAGAAACGTCTGGTCCAGGTGATCCGTCTTTCCGGAAAACATCATCTGGCACATGAGCCGCTCCTCCAGATCATAGGTTTCCACCCGAACCGATACCGCCTGCGTCAGCAGCCGGAACATCCCGTCGGAATCGCCGTTGAAATGCTCGCACAGATAGTCCAGGACCACGCTGTCTGCCTTTCCCGCAGCGAACACCTGGAAGGAAAGCCGCAGAAGGAAATCATCTTCGTCAAACATCTGCTGGAGGATCATTTTCGAACAAAGCTTCGCAAGCCTGCCCGTGTCCATCCCCTCGCAGCCGTAGGTCTTCAGAATACCGTAAGCCTCTTCCAGGTAATTCTGGCTGATCAGCGTCTCGCAGATCAGAAGGCGATCCCGGCGCGTCATCGCCGAAGGATCCAGGCTGAGCAGATAGCTGCACTCGCACTGGTTTGAGTCCTCCTCTCCCGCCAGCCTCCGGTAATATCCGATGATCACGGTCAGGAGCTGTTTGCGGTACAGGTCGCAGAGAGAAAGCTCTCGGATGGCCCGCTCCATGATCTGCACCTGCTCTTCCCCCGGCGAGTCCGCAGCAGCCGCCTGCCTGCACGCCGTCAGGCACAGCATCGGATGGGCCGGGTAGACCTCAAAGCAGCGCTTCGCCATATCCGCCTTGTCCATGACCGGCGTCTTCAGGTAGCGCACATTCGCATACCGGTTGCCAAACGCGTCCTGAAAGAGGATCACTGTCGTGCCGGAAAAGAGGGGCACATAAGCCACGCCGTCCATCAGCGGATACGCGTCCTCCTGCTCCAGTTCCTCGTAGCGGATGATCACGTAGCGCATCTGCCGGTTACTGCAGGCGATCCGGTAAGAACGGAGCACGGCGGGAAGCACCCTGGCGACCGGCTCGTCGATCATCTCTTTGTAGATCATATGATCGTAGATCACCGCCAGACGGCTGTTGATCCTGGACTCAAAGAGCTGATCCATGGCAAACTGCTCGATATCCCGCTCGTAGGCCTGGTACAGTTTGGAAGAAGGATTCATAAACAGCAGGATGTTTTTATACAGAACCGACCGGCTGTGGCGGTCCAGGTCATGGCCGTAAGAGAAATACAAAAGCACCTCCTTCGGCAGGAGATGATTATAATCCTTCGGAAGAGAATACAGGAAATATTCATACAGCCGGGTCAGGCTTAAGCCTTCTTCCAGCGCCGTCTCGTACCAGTGGAAATCCTCCGGTCTCCTGCACGCGCCCTTGATCATCATACTGCATACACCCGCCAGGATCTCCTTCCTGGGGAAGGCCTCATACAGGCGGATAAGGATCCGGTGGAATACCCGGCTGTAGCGCTTCTCCAGACCGGCCAGCTGCGCGACGCGGACCGCGGTATCCTCATCCAGGACGCCCCTGCGGCTCCCGAAATTCAGCACCTGGAGCAGAAACGAATCCGGACGCTGAAGAAATTCCGGATGCTCCCGCAGCAAAGCCAGGGCTGACGCATATAAAAAAGGGCTGTGAAAACCATTCTCATAGAGCCTTCGCATGTCGGACAGCAGGCTCACAGGCGTCTCCTTCACCGTCTCATCCAGCTTCAGGCGGATAAAGAAGAGGAAAGGATGGCTGCCCTCGGAAAGATACTTGCGGACCAGGCGGAGCAGGGACTCCTTCTGGCTGGTATTCGGCTGGAGCATCAGCTGAATATACTGGAAATAGCAGTAATAATCCACCATGTCCCGCCGGGACATCAGGATCTCGTCCCGGCACTCGTTCAGGACAAGGGCTACCTGCTCCCGGCTCCCCTGCTTAAGAAGGGCTTCCGCCATCCACAGGGCCGCCATGTTCTTATCTTCCGGATGGCTCCGCATCACATCCAGCTCCCGCATCATCCGGTCGCGGACCGCTTCAAACGTGTAGAGCCCGTCCTCACAGTCCAGACGCAGCGTAAGGAACTGGCCGGCGGCTTTCCAGAAACGTCTGCGGGAAAGCTCGCCCGCCAGTCTCGGCCCGCTTTCCACACGGATCGGGACCGTCACGGTCTCCCTGGCGGCCGTCAGGCGGATGCTGCCGAAATTCCGGCCCTGGTGAAGACGGCCCGGCAGGATCCGGTAGCGGATCCTGCACACATTGTCTTCAAAATCGCGGTCCGTATACTGCTTTTTCGGTATCTCAATAAACGAACAATCCGTCCTGGCCTCCAGAGCGACATATCCCCATCCGCTCCGCTCCGCTTCAATGGCATCCTCCAGCACCTCCGACGGGCGGGCGCAGCTGCGCGTATCCGTCGGGATCTTCAGGCTGACCGGCTCTTTCACGCCGAGGGAGACCAAGAACTCTTCCAGCTGATTCCCACGGTCGCCATGGCCCTTTAATCCGTCATAGAGAGCCCGCACATGCATGTCCTGCATAAAAGGCGCTTTGACAAAATCCTGGTACGCAAAGAGCCGCAGCGCGGTATCCGGATCTGTTTTCGCCAACTGCGCGAAATCCCCCGGTGTCTTAAGCCCTGCCAGGGTCTGCCCGGAAAAGCCCAGACGCACAGAGAAGTGAAAGGGGAGCGCGAACTCTCCCCCATTGGTCACCAGCCGGATCTTGCCTTCGATCTGGTCTCCGTCTTCCAGATGAGCGGTATCGACCTGGTAGGCGATCCGGTTGCGCATCCCGCCAAATGCCGGATTTTCGATCTTCACCCGCATATGGCTGGTGTAGGCCAGTCCCTTGATGTAGAGGCCGTTCCCACTGTTTATATGAAATTCGCCGGATGCCGTGCCGTCTGCCTGGACGGCCTCCTCCAGCTTTTGCGGTATCATCACAATCTGCGGTACATCCGTATCCAGAATGCCTCTTGCCAGTCGGTTAATTCGTTCTTTCATTTTATGTCACCCAAAATTCCCTTAATATCAGCTTATTCTATCATATTTCCGCTTGATTTAAAAGAGTTAAGTTGTTATCATAGTGAAGGAAATGCTTTTTGCCTGCGCAGGCAGGTTTGCTATATGGAAAATTGTGAAGGAATCAGGTGTGTATTATGTTGTCCGAACCGATCATGCTCTATAAACTGATGATTCTGTACATGTTAAAGAAGGTGAATTTTCCCCTGACCAACACGCAGCTTTCCGATTTTTTCCTCAGTCACGATTATACCACCTACTTTACTCTCCAGCAGGCCCTGAACGAGCTCTTGGAGGCCGGTCTGATCCGCATGGAGGCGACCCATAACACCACCCGGTATGAAATTACCGAGGATGGAGTCGATACCCTGCGGTTATTTAAAAAGGAGATTTCAACCTCCTTCATCGAGGACATGGACCGGTACCTGAAGGAGAACAAATTCCGGCTCCGGGATGAGGTAGGGGTCATCTCGGATTTTTATCGGTCCGTCAATCAGGACTACGTGGTCCACTGCGAGGTCCGTGAGGGCAGGGTGCCCCTGATCCGGCTGGATCTGACGGTACCGGACAGGGAACAGGCGGAATCCATGTGCAGCAACTGGCGCGATAAGAGTCAGGAGATCTACTCCTTTGCCATGAAATCACTGATGAGCCGGGACTCCGGTTAAAGAAAGCAGGTAATGATGAAAATTCCGTTAAAACGTCGTCTCTGGCTGACCTTTGTGCTTCCGGCCTTCCTGGCGGCGCTGATCATTCGTATCGTACAGACGCTTGTGCGGCTTTCGCTTTTGCCGCCCGAGGCCCGGACCCCGCAGCCCTGCGGCAGCCGGCCTAAACCGGTCCCCATCGCTCTTCCCAAAGCGTCCGTAAAGCGGGTTCCCGTGGAAACGATCACCCGAACATCCTGATCTTGCGGGCAGAGCGCCTTCACGGCGCTCTTATTTTACGCCCATGCGGATATTTTTACCGCATCCAGGAAAAATTTTACCGCATCCGAAAAAAATTGTACCCCGTCCGGAAAAATGGGCCGCCGGTCAGACGCCGGCGGCCTTATACATGCCTTCGATCAGTTCCCAGAGCGCATCCCGTCCCTGCCTGGTCTCCGCAGAGAAGGGGATCAGCACATCATCTTCTTCCATCCCCAGTCCCTGGCGCACCGCCTTTACGTGGGCGGCGATCTGGCTCCTCTTCAGCTTATCCAGTTTTGTTGCGATCACGATGGGACGGTACCCGTTATGGATCATCCAATCGTACATCATCTTGTCATTCGCAGAGGGATCGTGCCGGATGTCCACCAGCAGAAAGACCGCACGGAGGACGCCGGATTTTTTCAGGTAGTTTTCTACCATCTTTCCCCACTTAGCCTTCGCTTCCAGGGAAACCTTCGCATAGCCGTATCCGGGAAGATCTACAAAATACAGCTCATCGTTGATGTTGTAAAAATTGATGGTCTGGGTCTTCCCCGGCTGGGACGAAGTCCTGGCCAGGGATTTCCGGTTCATCATCGCGTTGATCATCGACGACTTGCCCACGTTCGACTTCCCGGCAAAGGCAAACTCCGGCCGGACGTGTACCGGAAGCCTGCTGGTAACGCCGCAGACTGTCTCCAGCTCTGCTTTTTTTATGATCATGAAATTAACGCCTCCTTCAGCACATCTTCCATGGTCTTCACATACACAATCTCCAGGCCTTTGGTGATCTCTTTGGAAAGTTCAGTGATATCCGGGCGGTTTTTGTCCGGAACCAGGACCTTGCGGATGTGCGCCATCCTCGCCGCGAGAATCTTCTCTTTCAGCCCGCCGATGGGAAGCACCCGCCCGCGCAGGGTGATCTCACCGGTCATCGCTGTCCTGGCGTCCACCTTCTGGTTTACCACGGCGGAAAACATGGCGGTCGCCATGGTGATCCCCGCGGAAGGTCCGTCCTTGGGAACCGCACCTTCCGGAATATGGATATGGATATCGTGCTTTTCAAAGTAGTCATCCGGCACCTGGTAGCGGGGGCATATGCTCCGCACATAGGTCAGCGCGGTCTGCGCCGACTCCTTCATCACATCACCCATCTGACCGGTCAGCTGGAGGTTTCCCTTACCCGGCATCACATTAACCTCGATCTGCAGGGTATCGCCGCCCACGCTGGTCCAGGCCAGCCCGCGGACGATGCCCACCTGATCCTCTTCATTGGCCTCCTCAAAGGTAATCCTCTCTTTTCCCAGATACTTTTCCAGATTCCCTTCCGTCACCCGCAGCGAAGTCCGCTTATTCTCCAGAAACTCCCTGGCCGCCTTCCGGCAGACATCCCCGATGCGGCGCTCCAGATTCCGAACGCCGGCTTCCCTGGTGTAATTATGGATGATCTTTTCCAGAGCGTGGTCGGAGAATGTGATCTGCTCCTTTGCCAGGCCGTTTTTCTCCAGCTGCTTCTTCACCAGATAATCCTGCGCGATATGGAATTTTTCGTTTTCCGTATAGCTGTTGACCTCGATCACTTCCATGCGGTCCAGAAGCGGACCGGGGATCGTCTGCGTGGTATTCGCCGTGGCGATGAACATCACCTGCGACAGGTCAATGGGAAGCTCAACATAGTGGTCACGGAACCGGACATTCTGCTCACTGTCCAGGACTTCCAGCAGAGCCGACGCGGTGTCGCCTTTGTAGTCGCTGCTGACCTTGTCGATCTCGTCCAGAAGCATCAGCGGATTCGCCACGCCGGCCTGGCGCAGTCCTTCCACCAGACGCCCCGGCATCGCGCCCACGTAGGTCTTCCGGTGCCCGCGGATCTCCGCTTCGTCCCGGATGCCGCCCAGGCTGATGCGGACATACCGTTTATTCAGTGCCCTGGCCATCGACCGGGCGATGGAGGTCTTTCCTGTCCCCGGCGGTCCCACCAGGCAAAGGATGGGGCCGGTGCCCTTGTCCGTCAGCGCACGCACCGCCAGGTACTCCAGGATGCGCTCCTTTACCTTGTCCAGGCCGTAGTGGTCCTCATTCAGGATCCGCTCCGCGTGGCGGATGTCATTATTATCTTTGGAACTCTTCTTCCAGGGAAGCTCAAGCAGCGTCTCGATGTAGGTGCGGATCACATTCCCTTCCTGGCTTCCTCCGGGCATCCCTTTCAGGCGGGCGATCTCCTTAAGGAGTTTTTCCCTGACTTCCCTGTCCGCCTTCAGGGACCTGACCTGTTTCTGGTACTCGTCCGCGTCCGACTGGACATTCTCCTCCCCAAGCTCCTGGCGGATGATCCGCAGCTGCTCCCGGAGAATGTATTCCTTCTGGTTCTTGTCGATGGCCGCTTTTACCTTCGCCTGGAAATTCTGTTTGATTCTGGCGATCTGGATCTCCGTCGTCAGACTGTGCACCACATACTCATAGCGCTCCGTCAGGTCTATACTCTCCAGCACGTTCTGGCGCAGAGTATAATCCCAGGGAAGCTGGATGGCCGTCTGATCCAACAGCTCCTCCAGGTCAGAGATCAGCTGCAGGTTAGGCAGCACATCCTTCATCATCCGGGTATGGATCCTGCTGTACTCGCCCAGCTTCTCCTTCACGATCCGGAGCATGGCTTCCGCCGTTACGTAGTCCAGCTCCCCTGCCTGTATGCCGGCCGGTATGGCCTCCGCCTCGGCGGACAGGTACGGGCCGTCTGTCTCCATCTCCACGATCTCGGCACGCTCCAGGCCCTCCACCATCACGCGGACAATATTATCCGGGATCTTGACCAGCTGCCTGACCACGGCTACGCAGCCGATCGAATAGAGATCATCCTGTTCCGGCTCCATCACCTCCGCATGTCTTTGGGTGACCAGGAGGACTTTCTGCTCTTCCATCACCGCCTTCTCCACCGCAGCCACCGACCGGGTCCGGCTGATGTCGAAATGCGTCATCATCTTCGGAAGCACCGTCAGGCCGCGCAGGGCGATCACCGGCAATGTATATCTCGTTTTCTCCATGGTATTCCTTTCTCAGGCCGATCATGATGCGACCGGCAGTAAAATGGCTGCCGCAACAGCACACTGCGACAGCCAATGCAATCTTTTATGCGATTTCTCCCTTTTTTCCTGATCTCAGCCGTCTGGAGGAGGTTACATTTGGCACCGCCGTATCCCGATATACGATGTCCGGCTCGCCGGTCCCCTCGATCACCTCCCTGGTGATCGTCACGATCCCGATGGTGTCGTTGGAAGGGATCTCATACATCAGGTCATTCATCACCTTTTCGAGAATGGATCGCAGCCCCCTGGCTCCGGTCTTTCTCTCCGCCGCCAGCTCCGCTACGGCCATCAGCGCATCATCGGTAAACTCCAGCTTCACATCATCCAGTTCAAACAGCTTCTGATACTGCTTGGTCAGGGCATTCTTCGGCTTGGAGAGGATCTGCACAAGCGTATTCTCATCCAGCATGTTCAGGGAAACCGTCACCGGAACACGGCCGATAAACTCCGGGATCAATCCGAACTTCGTCAGATCCTGAGGCAGCACCTGATGAAGGAGCGCGTCAATATCCAGCGTATTTTTATCCACGATCGTCGCGTTAAAGCCGATCGAACCCGCATTCAGGCGCTGCTCAACGATCCTCTCCAGCCCGTCAAACGCTCCTCCGCAGATAAACAGGATATTGGTCGTATTGATCTGGAGAAGTTCCTGATGCGGATGCTTCCTTCCGCCCTGGGGAGGAACGCTGGCCACCGTACCCTCAAGGATCTTGAGAAGCGCCTGCTGCACACCCTCACCGGAAACGTCACGGGTGATGGAAACATTTTCCGATTTTTTGGTGATCTTGTCAATCTCATCAATATAAATAATGCCGTATTCCGCTTTGCTGATATCGTAATCCGCCGCCTGGATCAGCTTCAGAAGGATATTCTCCACATCCTCACCGACATATCCGGCCTCCGTCAGTGCTGTGGCATCTGCGATGGCAAAGGGAACATTCAGTATCTTCGCCAGCGTCTGGGCCAGATACGTCTTTCCCGAGCCGGTCGGCCCCAGCATAAGAATATTGCTCTTGGCCAGGTCCATGTCGATATGCTTCGACGTGGTGACCCGCTTATAATGATTATAAACTGCCACCGCCAGGACCTTTTTCGCCTCTTCCTGTCCGATCACATATTCATCCAGGAAGGCCTTGATCTCCTTCGGCTTCATCAGGTTGATGTCGCTGAAGGCGGAAAGCTCCTCTTCATCCTGCGCATCGGCAAATTCCTCTTCCAGGATTTCCGAGCAAAGCTCAATACACTCATCACAGATGAACACGTTATTCGATCCGGCGATCAGCTTGCGCACCTGATCCTGGTTCTTTCCGCAGAAAGAGCACCTGACCTTATCCTCTGTTCTGACTGGCATACATCCACCTCGTTTCTACCAGCATCAGCGGCTGGTGATTACTTTATCGATCAGGCCGTAGGCCACCGCTTCCTCCGCGGTCATGTAATTATCCCGCTCCGTGTCTCTCTCGATCACTTCGAGAGGCTGGCCTGTATTGGCTGCCAGGATCTCGTTTAATTTTCTCCTGGTCTTTAAGATCTTTTCCGCCACGATCTTAATCTCCGTAGCCTGTCCCTGCGCGCCGCCGGAGGGCTGATGGATCATCACATCCGCGTTGGGCAGCGCCATGCGCTTGCCCTTCGCTCCTCCCGCCAGAAGAAACGCACCCATGCTGGCCGCCATCCCGATACAGATAGTGGCCACGTCGCACTTGATATAGTTCATGGTGTCATAGATCGCCAGACCGGCAGAAACCGAGCCGCCCGGGCTGTTAATGTACAGGGAAATATCTTTATTCGGATCTTCTGACTCCAGAAAAAGAAGCTGCGCCACTACAAGGCTCGCCGATACATCCGTAACCTCTTCGCCCAGAAAGATGATGCGATCCTTCAACAGCCGGGAGTAGATGTCGTAGGAACGCTCTCCCCTGCTGGTCGACTCGATGACATAAGGTACTAAACTCACGGAAATCTCTCCTTTCCAAACCGATCCTTCACTTCGCAATCGTGAAAGTTGCAGCCGTCCTTCGCCGGAAGGCAAAAAACGCTGCAACTTCCCTCTCACATCTCATGCAGCGGGCCAAGAACCAGAACCGCCGCAAACTACACAAGCTTTGCCTCTGCCACCAGCAGATCCACCGCTGCCTGAACGGCCAGATCCTGGCGCACACGCTGCTTCTCACTCTCGCCCATGTACTCCTTAAGCTTTTCCACTTCCAGCTTGTAGGCCTCAGCCATCTTCTGGAGTTCTTCATCCATCCTCTCATCGGAGATCTGGATATCTTCAGCCTTGGCCACTGCCTCCAGGACCAGTCTGGTCTGGATCCGGCGGACAGCCTGCGGCTTCATCTGCTCCTTCAGATCATTCATGGTCGTACCGGTGTACTTCATATAATCATCCAGAGAAATCCCCTGGCTCTGCATCCGGCGCGCGTAGTCCTGGACCATGCTCTCCACCTGGCTGTTTACCATGGGATCCGGGATATCCATGGAAGCGCCGGCAACCACCGCCTCCACGACTCTGTCCTCGTTCTGCGTGGCGGCATCCTTCTTCTTTTTCTCCTCAAGCTTTGCCCGCAGATCGGCCTTATACTCATCCATGGTCTCAAACTCGGAAACCTCGCTGGCAAACTCATCGTTTAACTCCGGCAGTTCTTTCTTCTTGATTTCCTTGACCGTTACCTGGAAAAGAGCCGGCTTTCCGGCCAGGTTGTCCGCATGGTACTCCTCCGGGAAGGTCACATTGACCTCGCACGCCTCGCCGGCCTGCTTTCCGATCAGCTGCTCCTCAAAAGTATCAATGAAGGAATGGGAACCGATGGTCAGCGGATAATCCTGCGCCTCGCCGCCCTCAAAGGGAGCGCCGTCCACAAACCCCTTAAAATCGATCGTGACATGGTCGCCGTCCGCTACCGGACGGTCTTCGATGGTGATCAGACGGGAATTCTGATCCTGAACCTTAGCCAGTTCGGCTGCTATCTCCTCGTCGGTCACCTCCTCCGACACCTTCTCTACCTCTATCCCCTTGTACTGGCCAAGCGTAACTTCCGGCTTCACCGCTACCATGGCAGAGTAAACAAATGGCTGTCCCTTCTCAATCTTTTCTACCGTGATCTCCGGTCTGGACACGATCTCCAGTCCGCTCTCCTGCAGCGCTTCCGCGTAGGTGTTGTTGATCGCCTCATCCGCGGCATCCTCATAGAAAACGGATGCGCCGTACATCTTCTCAATCATATGAAACGGGGCCTTTCCTCTCCGGAATCCCGGAAGGACAAAGCGATTTTTATTCTTTTTAAACGCGGTCTGGATGCACTCGTCAAACTGCTCCGCGGAAACCTCTACTGTCAGCTTCGCCATATTCTTCTCTAATTTTTCCACTTGTAAACTCATTATATGGGTTCCTCCTTAAATCGATCTGTGAGCCGCCTTGACTCCGGGCGCTACACCTCAATTCAATACTATAACATATCTGTCCGGCAAATACCAGTCCTAAATCGCAGAATTTTCCCGTGCTTTTCCGCCAGAACCGACGGCAAACCGACTGCTTTTCAACCGCTGTCGCCGCTTCGGCAGCGCATGTCCCGCGCCAAAAAAAGAATCCCGGCACGCGGAATTCTTTTCTCGTTCTCCTATTCAACCTGATCGTACTGGATCGACGCCTTAACCTGCGCCGCGACCTGTCTTCCTGCCAGCAGGCCGGCAAGCTCCAGGCCAAGGTCCAGCGCATAGCCGAGGCCTCTGGCCGTCGTCACCAGTCCGTCGGTGACCACGCCCTGCCTCGTATACTCCGCTCCGGTCAGCTTCTCCTCAAACCCGGGGTAGCAGGTTGCTTTCTTTCCCTGAAGAAGGCCAAGACCGCCCAGAACGCTTGGGGCCGCGCAGATCGCCGCGACCCGGCGCTCTTCCGACACCGCCCGGAGCAACGTCTCGCCCAGTTCCTTATGCGCAGCCAGGTGCGCCGTTCCCGGCATCCCGCCGGGGAGAAAGATGCAGTCCGCCTCATCCGGATCGCCATCCTCCCAGAGAATGTCCGCGGTGATGCGGATCCCGTGCGCGCCGGTCACCACCGGATTCCCGGTCATGGAAACCAGTTTAACGATGATCCCGCTGCGGATCATCACATCCACCGCCGCCAGGCACTCGACCTCTTCCAGCCCGTCGGCCATACACGCGTATACCACTGCTTTCATCTTGCTTCCTCCTGTATCCTTATCGATTAAAACCGGCCGCCCCTATCCTGATCATAGAAACTGCCATGCCCGTTCTGCTCCTGCGCCTGCTGGGTAAATACTGCTCCGTCGGCATCCGGCGCGTGCACGCCGCCCCTGACGATCCCTAGGCGCTCTTCCCTAAGCTTAAGGTAAAGCTCCGCCATGGTCGCTTCATAGTACGGCTTGATCAGAATAGTGCCGACAAAGCAGACCATCAGTCCGAGAATGTACCAGCCGAGAAACGAAAGCTCCAGCACAAAGGCAGACAGCTTATGCCCGGCCATCATCTGCTTGCTGAGGCGGAAGACCTCCCGGCTATCCATGGAAGGGTACTCCGCCACCAGATACGGGACCATAAAATACTCATAATGCTTGACGATCCCGGGAATGATCAGCAGAAGGGACCAGAGAAACTCATACAGGCCGCGCAGGAACTGCACCTTTACAATATTCAGGTACCGTCCCTTCCTGAAGCCCCCGAACAGCTCTTCCAGACCGGCATTTCTCTGCTCCAGAGTACTGATGGAAAAATACCGGCACTTACCCACCGCGACCACATTGGAAACCAGGATCATAAACAGCATCACCACGGCAAAACCCACCAACAGCGCAGCGATGATCAACGGAATGAGCATCATGTTCACTCCCGGCATTCCAAAATCCCATCCGGCCATATCGACCGCGTTGCTGAAGCCGCCGGATACCGTTCCGCCTCCGGATCCTGCGCCCAGGATCGCGGCGATAAACACCACCAGAAGTGCGTACCCGTAATATTGCTTCAGGCCCTGTCTGGCACGGCCCTTCAGTTCAGCTCTTGTCCACATTGCCATTCCACCTTTCTTCTCCCGCGCAAAGCCGGGTCGTCCTCTCCGTCACCGGACGGATCGGTTTTCTCTGAATTTACATTTTTTTAGTATAGCATAAAGATTTCTGACGCAAAAGCAGAGATACCGAAAAATTTCTTACATTTTTCTTTCGTTTCCGCCTGATCGTTTCGACAGCTTTTTTCTGTTGACATCTCCTGCCGGTATGCTATGATACGGACAGCACCGACATTAACAAAAAGTGAGGGATCATTCATGGAAATCGAACGAAAGTACCTGATCCGCCGCGTGCCGGAAAGCTGCCTTGCCTTTCCGTCCACGCAAATCGAGCAGGGGTATCTTTGCACCGATCCGGTAGTCCGTGTACGCCGGGACGGCGACGAATACTACCTGACGTACAAAAGCAGGGGACTGCTGGCCAGAGAAGAGTATAATCTTCCTCTGACCCGCGAGGCCTATGCGCATCTGGTCCGGAAAGCCGACGGCATCCTGCTCTCCAAACGCCGCTACCGCATCCCCCTGGCGGAGGCCATGAAGGCCGGGCGTCCTGCCGCGCCGCAGCCGGACAATGTCCCGCCTCTTACGGTAGAACTGGACGTGTTCGAAGGACGCTACCAGGGGCTGATCCTTGCGGAAGTGGAGTTTGCGACGCTTGCGGAGGCGGAAGCCTTTTCGCCGCCTTCCTGGTTCGGCCCGGATGTCACCTTAAGCGGGGAATACCAGAACAGCCGGTTAAGCCGCGGCTGACCGGAGGATCGCCCTGTCTTCTTTCTTGATCGTGCGGAGTCAGCGCGCCGTTTCATCCACGCACGCCTTCAGCAGGTCAAGGAGGACCTGGTTTTCCTCCCGGCTTTTTACGCACACCCGGTAGTCCCGGCCGTCCAGCCCCCGGTAATTGCCGCAGGAGCGGATCAGCAGTTTCTTCTCCAGGCAGGCCGCATGAAGACTGAAGGGCGCGGCGTTCGGGCGCGTATCCCGGAAAAACACATAATTCGCCTCCGGTTCGATCACCTGAAATCCCAGGGCCGCCAGTCCGTCGGCCACCTGGCGGCGTCCCCGCGTGATCATCTTTCGTGTCTTTTCCCGGTACTCCACTTCCCCAAGCGCCGCGATCCCTGCCTCCTGCGCCGTGCAGGAGACCGACCAGGGCTGCCGCACCGATTCCATCATTTTCAAAAGGGCGGCGTCCGCCGCTACGCAGTACCCCAGCCGAAGCCCGGCCATCCCATACAGCTTGGTAAAGGCCTTAATGACCACCAGGCGGGGAAAACGGCCGGTCTCCGGCAGCAGAGAAACTTCTTCCGGATGGTCCAGAAAATCCACAAAACACTCGTCCAGGGCCAGCCAGATCTTATGCTCATCCAGAAACTCCCCAAGCGCTTCCATCTCTCTCTTCGGTACCGCCGTACCGACCGGATTATTGGGATTACAGAAAAAGAGGATCTCCGGCTTTCTGCCCTCCGCTTCCATATTCCGGATCTTTTCCATCAGCGGCTGTATCTCCGGCCGGAAATCCCGCCTCCGCTCCAGGAAGAAAAAATCCAGCCGGCACCCTGCGGCTTTCAGCGCCTGCTCATACTCGGAAAAGCCCGGCGCCAAAAGAAGTGCCTGCTTTGGCCGCAGGGCCAGCGACAGCTGAAAGATCAAGTCCGCCGCCCCGTTTCCGCAAAGGATCTGCTCCGGCGGGAGGCGGTGAAATTCCCCGATGACTTTCCTAAGCTTCCGGCAGCGGGGATCCGGATAGCGGCAGCAGTCCTCCGCCGAGCGCCGCACCGCCTCCTTTACTCCTTCCGGCGTTCCCAGAGGATTCACATTCGCCGAAAAATCCCAGAGGATCTGCCGGCCGTAAACATCGCCGCCGTGCGCGTCCATCAGCATCTTCCCTCCTCTTTGTCTTTCCCTGCCTGGTAAAGCATGGCGTTGACAATGGCCGCCGCCACATTGCTTCCGCCTTTTCGTCCTCTGGCGATAATGCCCGGCACATCCTTTCGGCGAATCAACTCTTCTTTGGAGGAAACCACATGGACAAAGCCTACCGGCACGCCGATGATCAGCGCCGGGCGGATCCGGCCCCGGTCGATCAAACCGCAAAGGGTGTGCAGCGCCGTCGGCGCGTTGCCGATGGCATAGATCACCGGCCTCTCCCCCGGCGTCCCCGCGCCGAAAAGCGCCGCAGACTTTTCCATGCTGACCGACGCCCTGGTGCAGCCTCTTTCCGAAGCTTCTCTGGCCACATCTTCATCCGCCATAAAGCAGTATACCCGGACGCCAAGACGTTCGGCCTTCTTTTTATTGATGCCGGCCCGGGCCATATTGGTATCCGTCACGATCACCGCACCCGCTTCCAGCGCCTCTATCCCACGCCGGACGGCGCCGGGGGAAAACACCAGGTTCCTGGCATAGTCAAAATCCGCCGTGGTATGAATGGCTCTGCGGATCACCGGTCCGTTTTCCTGATCCAGGCAAACCCCCATCGCCTCCAGCTCCGCGTCAATGATCGCGAAGCTTTGCGCTTCAATCTCTTCCGGGCGGACCGCCCCGTACTCCTGATCGCCGCCCATAAACCCTCCTGTCTTTGCAGACCGCTCTGCAAGTCTTCTCTCCGTTCCGTCAGCCGCCTTCCTCCAGGATACGGTAGATCCGCTCCAGGTCAAGGCTCTCCCGAAGCACCCGGGCCAGGCGGTCATACTGCTCTTCCCGGTATGCCGGATAATCGAAAGCGCCGGCACTCTCCTCCGTCAGTCCCTTTTTTTTGCGCAGCGCGCGGATGATGTCCCCGGCAATCCCCTCATGATCGAAGATCCCGTGCACGTAGCTTCCATAGATATTGCCCCTGCTCCACCCGTCGGCGCGTACCGCCTTCAGATCCTTTCCCTGCTCCATCAGATACGCAAAAGGCCGGCAGATCTCCATCCTGCCTTTGACCATACGGGCCGTATCCGCAGCCCCCATCTCCCGGCAGATCGTCGTTTCGCCCATATGGATCTCGTAGCCGGAAAGGCACTTTCCGGAAAGCGAAGAAAAAACCCCTTCCACCTGGCCAAAAGAACCCGTCACCTGCCTTCTGGTCTTTTCCCTGCGAAACACCGTGGCGGTCGGCAAAAGGCCCATGCCGGCAATCCGCCGTCCCGGTTCGCCTTCCGCTCCTTCCGGATCCGCCAACTCCTCGCCCAGCATCTGGTAGCCGCCGCAGATCCCCCACACCGGCGTTCCCTCTCCGGCCAGCCGGATCACTGCGCCCTCCAGGCCGTTCTGGCGCATCCACAGCAGATCCTGAATGGTATTCTTGGTCCCGGGAATGATCACCAGATCCGGCTTGCCCAGCGCGTCCCGGCTCTCCACATAGCGGACCGATGCGCCGGGCACAGCGGAAAATACCGCCATATCCGTGAAATTGGAAATCCTCGGAAGCCGGATCACCGCGATATCCGCCAGTCCGGACTCCGCCCTTTGCCCCGTTTTCAGGCGTCCGCTCAGGCTGTCCTCATCGTCAATGTCTACCTGCATGTACGGCACAACGCCAACCACCGGACGTTCGCACAGCGCTTCCAGCTGGCTGATCCCCGGCGCAAGGATCGATACATCTCCGCGAAATTTGTTTACGATCAATCCCCGGATCCGTTTGCGCTCTTCCTCCTCTAAAAGGGCCACGGTTCCGTAAAGCTGAGCAAACACGCCGCCCCGGTCGATATCGCCTGCCAAAAGGACCGGCGCATGGACCATGCGGGCCAGCCCCATATTGACGATATCATCCTGCTTCAGATTGATCTCCGCCGGACTCCCTGCCCCTTCGATGACGATAATATCATACTTCCGGTCCAGCTGTTCATAAGCTTCCAGGATGACCGGGATCAGATTCTTCTTATAAGAAAAATACTCCCTGGCTTTCATGTTGCCTATAGGCACTCCGTTGACGATCACCTGAGATCCGGTATCGGTCGTCGGCTTCAAAAGGATGGGATTCATGGCCGCGGCCGGCCGGATGCCGGCCGCCTCCGCCTGGACCGCCTGCGCTCGGCCGATCTCCAGCCCTTCGCTCGTAATGCAGGAATTCAGCGCCATATTCTGCGATTTAAACGGCGCCGTCCTGAATCCGTCCTGGTAAAAGATCCGGCACAGGCCGGCTGCAAGAAGACTTTTTCCCGCATTGGACATGGTCCCCTGGATCATGATCGGTTTTGCCATGTTTCTTTCCTCCTCTCCGCCGCCGGGCGCTTCCGGCGGTCGCCGCCCTGCAGGCCAGCCGGCATACAGAAAACAGCCCCGGATCCCGGGGCTGTATAACCGTCTGTCACAGATCAGGCCAGCTTGGACTTTGCCATCTCCGCTAACTTCGCAAATCCTTCCGCATCGTTGATCGCCATATCGGATAAGATCTTGCGGTTCATCTCCACGCCGGCCAGCTTCAAGCCGTACATGAACCTGCTGTAGGATAATCCGTTGATCCTGGCTGCCGCGTTGATCCGCGCGATCCACAGCTGACGGAACTGTCTCTTTCTCTCCTTACGGCCTGCGTAAGAGCTGCTCAGCGCTCTCATCACAGACTGCTTCGCTACACGGTACTGCTTGGAACGCGCGCCTCTGTAGCCTTTCGCCATCTTTAATACTCTGTTATGCTTCTTTTTAGCGTTTAAACCGCCTTTTACTCTTGCCATCAGTAATTCCTCCTTCTCTTAACTAAAACCTACAGATATGGTAAAATCTTCTTCATTACCTTGGAATTGGTCGCGTCGGTAACGATATCTTTTCTCAGATTTCTCTTTCTCTTGGCAGACTTCTTCGTTAAGATATGAGACTTGTAAGCTTTATTTCTTACCAGTTTTCCGGTTCCCGTTTTCTTAAAACGCTTGGCGGCAGCTTTGCTTGTTTTTAACTTAGGCATTGTAAATTCCTCCTTAAAATCTTCTATTCTTTAACGTTTTGCGGTTAAGAACATAACCATGCTTCTTCCTTCGACCTTGGAAGGCTTGTCGATTACAGCAATATCCGACAGACTCTCAGCGAATTCGTCCAGAATGTACTTTGACTGGTTCATATGAGCCATCTCACGACCACGGAAACGCAAGGTTACCTTGACCTTATTCCCCTTCTCCAGAAATTTTCTGGCGGCTGAGGTCTTTGTGTTCAGGTCATTGGTGTCAATGTTTGGAGATAAGCGAACTTCCTTGAGTTCGATCACCTTCTGCTTCTTCTTCGCTTCCTTCTCCTTCCGGACAAGTTCATAGCGATACTTTCCGTAGTCGATGATCTTGCATACCGGCGGCTTCGCAGTCGGCGCGATCTTTACCAGATCCAGATCTGCCTCCTGGGCCAGCTTGTAAGCGTCGCGTGCGGACATGATGCCCAGCTTCTCTCCATGTTCACCGATCAGCAGCACCTCCCGGTCTCTGATCTGTTCGTTAATCATTAACTCGCTAATAGTCGTACACCTCCAAATTATCAATTCGAAATCAGCACTGTCTGCGAACAGACAAAAAATAAGGCGGACAGACAGACTATCCACCTTTTCAATCCATATACGCCGACAGCAAACAGAGCCTGCGCCCTGCAGCGGTCATCTCAAATATGAACCCGGGTCACTGCATCCTGTACCGATGCTGCCGTGCCGAGGTGAGGCGGATACCTGCTTTCCTGAAGTTGCTCTCACAACCTAGACCACTATACTACAGCTATGTTGAATTGTCAACTCTTTTTTGCAGCCCGATCCGCCCTCTTTTTGCAGCCAGGTCCAAGCCGATCCGCCCGCACAGAAACGATCCGTCCGCGCCGCTTACCGGCGAAACTTCCCCGCGCGCTCCACCAGGTCGGCAAAAATACGATTCATCACCGGCGCCGAATCGATGAGGTCCTCCGGATGCCACTGGGTTCCTATGATCAGCCCTTCCTCGTCCTCAATCGCTTCAACGGTGCCGTCGCAGGCCCTGGCCGAAACCTTAAGTCCCTTTCCCAGCCTCCGGACTGCCTGATGATGCATGGAATTCGTTTCCTGCCGTCCTTCGCCGATGATGGCTGCCATCCGGCTTCCCGGTTCCACTTCCACGTGATGGCTCAGATAACTGCGGTTATACTTCTGCATGTGCTGGATCACCGGCCGGCCAAGCTCCTTTTCCTGAAGAGACATGTCCTGATAGAGGCTTCCGCCCAGCGCTACATTGATGGTCTGGTGTCCCTTGCAGATGCCAAGGACCGGCATTTTCACCGACACCGCATAATCCATGGCCTTCAGCCAGGCCTTATCGATCTCCGGCCGGAATACGCCAATGACCGGAAGGGGCTCCTCATCGTAATACCAGGGCGTCATATCTTCTCCGCCCGGGAGCAGGAGACCGCTGCATCCGGAGAGCGCGCCCTCCGGATCCTCAGTCAGGGAGGCGGCCGGGACCACCACCGGGATACCTCCGTTTCGTAAAATCGCCCGGATATATGTACTGCCGGCGACCGTACGCTCGCCGCTGATAAAGAAGCCGGGATCCGTGCTCGCCGTCAGCCCGGCGATACCAATGACTGGTTTTTTCATCTTCTTGCGCCTGTCTTTCTCCTATATTTTTACACTTCCAACCCCCAGCCCCGGTAGGGCTGGCAAAAAGTTTACAGGATATCCTGCCGCAGGATATGACGGATACGTTCCGCGTCCATCTCCCGGATCACCTGCACGGCCAGCTCTACCGCCGCCTCCAGATCCGCTTTGGCGCAGAAGTTGTAATGCGTGTGCACGTAACGGCACGGCACGCCAAGCACCAGAACAGGAACCGCCTTATTCGTCAGGCTGATCCGCCCCGCATTGGTGCCTCCGCCTCTGCGCACGGCTTCCTGGCAGGGAATGCCGTATTTGCCGGCCAGCTCCATCGCGTATTCGATGAAAGCCGGATTGGAAATATAGCTCTTGTCCAGCCTGCGGATCTGCACGCCGCCCTTCATCCGGCACTGCGCCTGTGTGACGCTGAAATAAAAATCATCGGAAGGAGAACCCTCGAAAACGATGGCCATATCCGGCTTGACCACCTGCGCAGTCACGGCCGCTCCGCGGGTCCCCACTTCTTCCTGGGAGGCAAACGCGCCCACCACGCTGACCGCCAGCTTATCACGCTCCGGGTAGAGCCGGTTCATGGTATCCACGATGCAGGCGCAGCCCGCGCGGTTGTCAAAGGCCTTCCCCAGGCAGATCTCACGCTCCGCATCGTACGCAAACTGCACATCCGGCACCATGGGATCGCCCACCGATACGCCGAACACTTCCTCCGCCTCTTTTCTGCTGACCGCGCCGATATCCACATAGATCGATTCAATGTCCAGTGACTGCGAAGCACGCTCCTTTTCGTTCATAAAATGAACCGGCTTGGATGTGATGATCCCCCTGACCTTCCTGCCGCTCCTGGTCCGGATGAGTACGGTATGCGCGGGAAGATTAGACAGAACAAAGCCGCCAAGCATGATGATCCCCAGGCAGCCATTGTCATGGATGGTCTGCACCATAAATCCGCACTCATCGGTGTGCGCGTCCAGCTGGACCACCGGCTTATCCCCCTGCGCCCCCGGCATCCGGACATACAGGTTGTTCATCGCGTCATTTTCCACCTCAAAATTTCCGCAGGATCCGGCGATCTCGCGGATAACCTCCTCCTCAAATCCGCTTGGGCCGAAGGCATCCGCGATCCGGCCAAACATTTGCATATCCATCGTTTTTCCTCTCCTTCACTCATTCTTTAGTATACAACAAAACTGTGGGCCGTTACCACATCCATCCACCGGTCGGTCTCCAGACGGTCGGTAAAGGCATCCACGGCCTTCATTCCCGGATAAAAAGACATCTGATATGCCCTTTTCCAGTCCTTGAATGTCACTTCGTATACAAAACGATCCGGCAGTTTAAGGCGGCAGGCAGAAGGATCTTTCTGCAGCGCCCGCCTTACTCCGCATCGGATCTGCCCGATCACCGTTTCTCTGGGCCGGCACACCGCGGCAGCTCCCTCTCCCCGCTTGGAAGCTGCCGTCTCGATCTCCGGGACCAGCTCACCGGCCAGGCCGCAGATCGCCTCGTCTCCTGACAGAAACAGCACCGGGACCCCATGGCTAGCCGCCGTGTAGGTGTTCAGCATAAACTCGCTCATGGGTTTTCCATTCAGGCGGATATACAGGCTGTTCCCCGTGGATGTGTGGCTGACCGGGAAACGCGGGTCTCCCGCGGGCGCGTGATAGCCGATAAACAGCACGCCGTCAAAGGAACGGTCAATCCCCCACATCATATTGTAGGGATGTCCGCTTTTCCCCCGGATCAATGTCACGTATTCCGGCATCTGGAAGGGATCGATGTTCGTGGCATCCCCATGTCCGTCCTTCACCACGATCTCATCCGCCCCCATCTCACGGGCCGCCTCGCAGGCCGCCACTACCTCCCTGGTCATCTCCTCCGCAAAAGGACGGTATATGCTTTCCTGTTTGTGGGTCTCCGCAGGAAGAACAAGGCCCGCGCAGCCCTCGATGTCCGCACTGATAAACAGCTTCATCCTAACGTTCCCTCCGACATCATCCGCTGATCTTGTCATCATACAGATGACAGTATACATAATGATCTTCACTGACCTGATAGCGCTTGGGCGCGTCCGTCACACAGCATTCCATACAGTTTGGACACCTGGTGTGGAATTTGCAGCCGGTAGGCGGATTCAGCGCCGACGGGATGTTGCCTTCCAGGATCACCCGCTCCTTCTTTGCCGTGGGATCCGGAACCGGAACGGCGGACAGCAGGGCCTTTGTGTAGGGATGCAGGGGATTTCCGTACAGGCTCTTCTTATCACCAACCTCCACAAAATTCCCCAGATACATAACGCCCACCCGGTCACTGATGTGTTCCACCACGCTCAGGTCATGGGCTACAAAGATGTAGGTCAGATGAAATTCCTTTTTCAACTGATTCAGAAGGTTCAGGACCTGCGCCTGGATCGAAACATCCAGGGCGGATACCGGCTCGTCGGCGATGATCAGCTTCGGCTGAACAGCCAGCGCCCTGGCGATTCCGATCCTCTGGCGCTGACCACCGGAAAATTCATGCGGATACCGGTTTGCATGGTAATCATCCAGTCCAACCTTCCGAAGAAGGTCAAAAACCTTGGCCTGCGTCTCTTCCTTGGTACTGGTCAGCTTGTGGATGATCAGCGGCTCCGCGATGATGTCGTAAACGGACATTCTGGGATTCAGCGATGCATAAGGGTCCTGAAAAATCATCTGTACCTTCTTACGGACAGCGCGCATCTGCCTGTCATTATATCCCGAGATATCCTCGCCGTCCAGGATAATTTTTCCTGCCGTAGGCGTTTCCAGCTTGCAGATCGCCCGGCCGAGAGTGGACTTCCCGCACCCGGACTCGCCTACCACGCCGAAAACTTCTCCTTCCCTGATCTCAAAGGAAACGCCGTCTACCGCCTTAACATACTCCTTTGAGCCGATCCTTTTCCCGGCCACCGGATAGTAAAGCTTCATGTCCTCTACCGTTAACAGAATATTCTCCATTATTTCTCTCCGCCTCCTTTTTCACAAAGCCAGCATCTGCAGGTATGCCCCTCGCCCAGATCAAAGAAGCCCGGCTCCTCCTCAAGGCAGCGGTCAGTTGCCAGACCGCACCGCGGCGCGAACTTGCAGCCCTTCGGCATGTACCTGGGATTCGGCACATTGCCAGGGATCACTTCCAGCTCATCCGATTCCTCGCCCAGTTTCGGGATCGATCCGAGCAGACCTCTTGTGTAAGGATGAGACGGATTCGCAAAAAGAGAATATACATCGGCCTTTTCTACGACCCGGCCGCAGTACATAACCGCCACCTCGTCGCAGACCTCTGCGACTACTCCCAGATCGTGGGTAATAAACAGAATGGAGGTACCGATCTCCTTTTTCAGGTTGTTCATCAGATCCAGGATCTGAGCCTGAATGGTCACATCCAGCGCTGTCGTCGGTTCATCGGCGATCAGGATGCGCGGACGGCAAACCAAAGCCATGGCGATCATCACACGCTGACGCTGACCTCCGGAAAGCTGGAAAGGATATTCATACATCATCCTCTCCACTCTCGGAACCCCGGTCTTTCGCAGCATGTCTTCCGCCTTCTGCCATGCTTCTTTTTTGGAAATCTTTTCATGCTGCAGGATACATTCCGTCAGCTGCTTCCCGATCTTCATTACCGGATTCAGGCTGGTCATCGGTTCCTGGAAAATCATGGAGATCTGACTTCCCCGCAGACGGCGCTTTTCTTCCTCGCTGATATTCGCAATATCTCTGCCATCCAGGAAGATCTGCCCCTCCGTCACTTTTCCTGTGGTTCCGGTCAGAAGTCCCATGATCGAAAGGGAGGTAACGCTTTTTCCGCTTCCGGATTCGCCCACGATGCCCAGTGTGGATCCTTCTTTCAAACTGAAATCCACACCATCCACAGACCTCACCACACCGTCGTCCATGAAGAAGCAGGTGTGCAGATTTTTTACTTCCAGAACATTCTTTCTCGTATCTTCCATAATCGTCCCCCTTTGATCAATCCGTCAGCTTTGGATCCAGCGCATCCCGCAGTCCATCGCCCAGGATATTGAAGCTCAGGACAGTAAAGAAAATCGCAAGACCGGGAAACAGCGTAGCATGCAGGCTGGTCAGCATATAGGTCCTTCCGTTTGAAAGGAGAAGTCCCCATTCCGGCGTCGGCGGCTGCGCGCCCATGCCAAGAAAACTTAAAGAAGAAGCCGTCAGGATCGAAGAACCCACTGACATGGTAAACTGCACGATGATCTCAGGAACCGCTCCCGGCAGGATATGACGGAAGAGAATACGCGCATCCGATGCGCCCAGGTTCCTGGCTGCCTGTACAAATACCGAATGTTTGAGCGCCAGGGTCCGGCTCCTGACCAGACGGGCAAAGGTCGGCGTCGAAAACACGGCCACCGCGATCACCACGTTCCCCAGACCGCTTCCCAGAATCGCCACAATGGCGATCGCCAGGATGATTCCCGGAAAGGCAAAAAGCGTGTCGCAGATCCGCATCACGACCGAATCGACGATTCCGCCGTAGTAACCACCCAAAAGTCCCAAAAACGTGCCGCAGACGGCGCCCACCGTAACCGCGGACAATCCTACCGCCAGGGAAATCCTCGTCCCACAGACGATCCTGGAGAATAAATCACGTCCGAATTCATCGGTTCCGAACCAATGGGCCATGCTCGGCCCCTCAAGAATTGCCGAATAATCATACTCATTAATGCCAAAGGGTACAAAATACTCCCCGACCAAAGCAACGATCAGCAGAAAAATAACAAAAAACAAAGCAACCACCGCATTTTTCTGCCTCTTGAACTTCCGGACCATCTCGGATACGGGAGTTCTGATGTCTGTTCTCTCATTCACCTCAGCCTTGCCGGATGTTTTCTTGTCTGCCATATTCCCATCCTCCTAAGATAATTTGATTTCCGGATTCAACGCCGCGTACAGAATATCAACGATCAGGTTAATGATGATAAACTGCAGGGAGAAGATCAGAATCAGTGACTGGATAGCCGGATAATCCCGGTAGTTGACCGACTCAATTAAAAGCTGCCCCAGACCGGGATAAGCAAACACCGCTTCCGTAACGACCGAGCCGCCGAGAAGGAAACCAAACTGCAGTCCGACCACCGTTACAACAGAGATCATGGAGTTGCGGAAAGCATGTCCCCAGATCACCGCTCTTTCCTTCAGGCCCTTTGCCCTGGCTGTGCGGATATAGTCTTCTTTCATGACCTCCACGATCGAAGAACGGGTAAAACGGGCAATGATCGCGGCGATACTGGTTCCCAGCGTGATGGCCGGAAGCACGAGGTTTTTCCAGGTTCCGGCCCCCGTCGTTGGGAACCATCTTAATTTCACGGAAAACAGCATGATCAAAAGAAACCCGATCCAGAAGTTAGGCAGGGAAATTCCCGACACCGCGACCGTCATTCCGGTGAAATCCTGCCATTTGCCGCGGTTTTTTCCCGACCACACACCCAGGATCACACCAACGATCGTGCTCCAGATCAAGCTGGCTATGGTCAGCGCCATGGTATTTCCATATCGCGCGGCGACCTCGGTAAGGACAGGGCGGTTCGTGCGAAGGGAGGTTCCCAGGTCGCCCTGAAAAAGGCCCAGTATATAATCGATGTACTGTTTATATACCGGCTGATTCAATCCCAGCCGTTCTCTCACCGCTTCGACATCCTGCAGCGTTGCCTGCTCGCCGGCCACCAGTCGGGCCGGATCTCCGGGGATCAGGCGGACAAAAAAGAATACAAAGGTAACCACGATGATCAATGTAGGAATCATTCCCACAACACGTTTCAGCGCATATCTTAGCATGTACCGCTACTCTCCTTCCTTTATCATCAGAAAGGCGCTGCAGGCTTTTTGTACCTTCCGGTACGGCTCTCAGCTTGCAGCGCCTTCTCAAGGTCTGGCAGACCTTCGTTCGCTTAATTGGTCATTTTCGCATTTTTCATATTGATCGCGCCATCGGGATAGAGCTTCACATTCTGAATGTTATCTGCCGTAGCCCAGGTATTGGAATCTACGCACAGACAGATGAGCGGGCACTCCTCCCAGATCAGATCCTGCGCGTTCGCATATGCCTCGCGGCGCACATCGTCATCCGCGCTGGACAGACCAGCCTGGATATAGCCCTCCAGCTCTTCGTTCTCAAAGTAGCAGATATTGTAGCTCATGGGCGGTTCAGACTCAATAGCAAGCAGCGGACGGATACCCCAGTCGGCATCTCCGGTGGAGGGAGACCATCCAACGATGTACATCTCGACTTCCGCCTCGGAGCCGGGAACATCCACATCCTGGATCCGCTCATTCAGGATCGCGCTTTCCATTCCGTTTAATTCCACGGTAATTCCCACCTCAGCCAGCTGCTGCTTCAGGAATTCCGCCTGCTTCTGGTTCGCAGTGGTGTTGGCGTACATCAGCGTAGTGGTAAAGCCGTCAGGATAACCGGCTTCCGCCAGGAGTTCCTTTGCCTTCTCTACATCGTACTCTCTCAACTCGTTGCCCTTGTAATACTGCACTGCCGGAGCGATCAGCGAGTCCGCCGTCGTCGCCAGTCCATTCTTAACCACCGAGATGTAGGCTTCCTTATCGATCGCATAGTCGATCGCCTGACGCACGCGCTTATCGGAAAAGATCTCCTTCTGCGTATTCATCATCAGGTATCTGACCACGAGGCCTTCTTCCGCATAGGAATTTACATTCGGATCTGCCTCCAGCACGGATACGCTCTCAGTAGGAGTCGACCAGATGATCTGCGCGTCGCCGGACTGGATCATGGCTACACGGGTAGCGCTCTCTGTTACCGGGCGGAAGGTAATGGTCTTAAACCCGGCATCCGAGTCAGCCAGGGCAGTGCCGCCGCAGATATCCGCGTCATAGCCCCACCAATCCGGATTTAATTCCAGAGTCAGATGGTCGCCCTCGATCCACTCAACAAACTTATACTGTCCGGTTCCGACCGGTGCAGTAGCACACACATCTACGCCGGCAGCGATCTGTACCGGGCTCATGACCACGCACGCCGGATGCGCCAGGTTGCTGATGAATGCGCCGAACGACTCGGTCAGCGTCACTTTGATGGTGTAATCATCCACCTTTTCGAAGGTGTCCAGAACACCGCTCAGGAAGGTGGTCCGCTTAAGACCCAGCGTCTCATCATCCCACTTCTCAAAATTAGCCAGGGCCGCGTCCGCATCCCACGGCGTTCCGTCCGTAAAGCTGATGCCCTCCCGCAGCGTGATGGTAAACTCGGTCGCATCGTCATTTGCTTCGTAACCGGTCGCCAGCATGGGGATGATGTTCATCTCATCGTCAAACCCAAACAAACCGTCCATGATCATACGCTGAATTCCACCGGACAGCGTGTCGCTGGTGTCCATGGGATCCATCGTGGTGAAATCCACGCTGACCGCCGCAACAATATCCTGCTGCTGAGAAATGGAAGCGCCTTCCGCGATCTCCTCCTCCGCCTGTGTTTCCGTGGAAACCTCATCAGCCACTGATGTCGTATCGCTGGTCGACCCCGAATCGGAGCACGCAGTCAATGCTGTCATCGCCGCTGCCATCAGTAAGGCCAAAAGCCTGTACCCTTTCTTCTTCATGCTTATCCTCCTTCTTTTAAATAGCAAAAGCGAGGTACACCCTCACCATCACGCGGGCACCCTCGCCTCTGCACCTATTTTACTTGCCGCCTCCTGCTTTGTCAACGTAAAGCGCTGATTTCCCGCAGTGAATTTTGTTCTTTTTTTTTTGTAAAGTATTTTGGTTGATTTTATTTCATTTTTTTGCTATAATCTGCCCAATTAAAAACCTGTGCCATGACTATCAGGAAAGCACAGCAAAGAAAGGATGGAAAGCACAGCATGACAGGACTAAAGCAAAAGTACCGTGGGCTGATCGTCTGCATCAATCCCTACATCCGTATCGAATTTCTGGATTATCTGACCTCGTTTCTTGGCAGCTACATCACATTTGACACGGCAGCCCCTTCGGAGCTGACAAAAGCCTCGCAGCTTGACGGCTATGGCTGCATCCTTTTTTCCAGCCGGATGGTTCAGGACACATTCCCTCTGCCCATTCCCGAGACCACGGCGCAGCTTGTGTGCACCCGCACATTCAACCACGCATACCTGGATCAGCTGATCCGCATTCCGCCTATGGAAAGGGTCTATGTCGTCAATGATACGCTGGAATCAGCCGAAGACATCATTCGCGAATTTCAGGAATCCGGCCTTTCCCAGCTTCAGTATATCCCCTGGGGTCCGGATTCGGTCAACGCTGACCTTTCCGTCCGTTATGCCGTCACCATCGGTGAGCCGCAGCTGGTCCCTGCCCATATCCAGAATGTCATCAATATCGGAAACCGGATCATCGACATTGCCACGATCAATGAACTGTGCATGATCTTTCATCTCCCCGCCCACCTGAGCAATCAGATCACACAAAACTACATTTCCCACATCCTCAGGGTCATTAAAACCGCCAGGAGCAGCTACAGCAGCTACGTATTTTCCTCGCAGCTTATGGATGCGATCGTCTCAAATCTTCCTTTAAGCATCTGTCTGGCCGACCACGAGGGACAGATCCTTATGGTCAATGACCTGTTTGCTTCTGACTGGGGCTTTTACGCCAGTCAGGCCGCAAACAAGACTTTCGTCTCTTTTCTGCCGGAGGACGCGCCGAAAATTGCCTTTAACGGCACCGCCGATTACCGGATTTACAGCCGGAAGGGCTCACCCTTTCTCTTAAGCATGATGGAGCTTTCCTTTCCAAACCATGACCCGGTCTATCTGCTTACCAGCAAGCCTGCGCCTCTGATGGAAGAAAAGGAGCAGGAAATCCGCAAGGACAACACCGCGATCATCGAAAAGCAGATCAGCACGTTCCAGAACATCATCACTGCCTCAGACCGGTGGAATGAAGTACTCGCCCATGCCAGGCGTCTGGCCCTCTATGATTTTCCCATCCTGATCCAGGGCGAAAACGGCACCCAGAAAAACACGCTGGCCAACGCCATCCACAGAGGCTCGCGCCGCAGGAATAATCCCTTCGTCAGCTTCAACCAGATGCTCACGCTCTCCGGCGGCCGCCTGCAGCAGATCCTGGAAACCGCGAACCGCGGAACATTGCTGGTAGATCATGTTGATCATCTCTCCCTGAAGCTTCAGGATTTCCTGATCCAGGTTTTCCTGAACCGGACGGATGATGCCGGTTTTATGCTCAGGCACTACGATATCCGTGTGATCGCCACCACATCAGCGGATCTGTACGCACTGACGGAGCAGGGGGTATTCCGCCGGGAACTGTTTTACCTTTTAAACAGCACATCCATCGAAACCATCCCGCTGCGTGACCGGCGCGAGGACATCCCGCTGCTTCTGGATCATTTCTTCCAGAATCTGTTCCGAAATCCCGCGCTGCGGACCGAGGACGTCCTATCCGACAGCCTGTACAAATTTATGATGTCCTACGATTATCCCGGAAACGTTCAGGAACTGCAGAATCTGGCCCGGCACCTGTTTTCCCAGTATGCCGCGCACCCGTTGATCATGGCCCAGCTTCCGCCTTACATCCGGACTCGGATCCCATGCGCGCAGACCAGACAGAGTACCATAAACAAGCAAATCCTGAGGATTATCCGGGCCAATCCAAAAAGCGGGCGGGCGAGCATACAAAAAGCCCTCGCTGCCTCCGGCACGCAGATCAGTGACGGGAAGCTGCGCGGGCTCCTGAAAGAACTCGCTTCCGAAAATTTAATTTTCATCCATCGCACCAAGGGCGGCTGCGAAATCACCGAGACCGGCGAAGCCATCCTCTCTGATCAAAGCTGAGACGCCTTCTCCTTAAGGATCTCCGGCAGAAATTCCGAAAGACTGCAGTACATCTCTCCACCGATCCCACGGACGCTTCCAGCGCAGGTCATGGAGTTCAGGATGGCCTCATGAGCCGCCTCCGCCGCTGCCTGAAAAGCGCCGTTGATCGCGTCTTCCGGAATCATGGAAAAGGAAAGAAGCTTTCCATTGGCGGAGGACGGGATCCGGTTTGCCGTGGTAAATCCGATCATCACCTCTCCGCTCCCGTGGCCGGTGTAGGCCCCGGTGCGGGCAATGCCCACCGCCGTCCTTCGGATGATCCGCTTCAGCTGGCGGCTGGTCACCGGAAGATCCGTGGCAAGGATCGTCATGATGGAGCCTCTGTCCTCTTTGGATGTCTCCATCCACTCCCTTCTCTCTTGCATCCGCAGGATCTGACGGCCTGCCGCCGTCCCGTTAAGCACAAAGTCCTCCGTGGCGCCGAAATTTGACTGTACCAGGACACCTACGGTATACACCCTGCCGTCCAGGGTGAGCGTCCGGGAAGCTGAGCCGATCCCCCCCTTCATCCCGTAACAGATCGTGCCTGCGCCTGCCCCCACGTCGCCCTCTGCAAAATCCGCCTCCGCACTCTCGATCGCACGGAACACATGCTCCTCTGTCACCGCCCGCTTCCGGATATGGTTGATGCGGCTGTCGTTGCACTCACCTACGACCGGATTGATGCTGAACGCCGGGACCTTATCCCTTTCGCACTGCCTCAGGACATACTCGGTCAAACTGTCCCACACGATCCCTACATTCAGTGTATTGGTCAGCGCCACCGGCGTTTCCAGGGTGCCCAGTTCCTCCACCTGGATCAGCCCTGTGCTCTTTCCGAATCCATTGTGCACATAGGCCGCCGCCGTATATTTGTTTGCAAAGCTGTTGTCCGATCCCGGCAGGATCACCGTCACCCCGGTACAGTTTTCTGTGTTTTTGATGGTGCAATGTCCCACCCGCACGCCGGGCACATCCGAGATCTTGTTGCGTTTTCCGGTTTTCATGGATCCGATGCCGATCCCGTATTCCCGAATCCGTTTTTTCTCCATACCTGTCCGCTTCCTCCTGCTGATCACGGCTCTTTGTATGCCTATCTTCCGATTTCCTCCATATAGCAGTCCCTGAGTTTCTGCACGGTCTCCGGATCCTTCATTCCCACCTGGCGGCCGTCCAGCATCATGACACGCATGCTTGGGTGGCTGGTGCTGGAGATGATGATCTCATCTGCCTGCGCCATTTCCTCCGGCGAAAACGCCCGCTCCTGCACCGGAATTCCCAGCTGGCTGCAGAAGCGAAGCATATGCCTGCGCTCCGTTCCCGGCAGGATCAGATTATCCAGAGGATGCGTGATCAACACGCCGTCACGGATGATGGATACATTCGAATGGGACCCCTCCGTCACCAGGCCGTCGCGGACAAAAATCGCCTCATCGCATCCGGCCTCCTTAGCCTTCTGCGCCGCCATCACATTGGGAATGAGGTTCAGCGTCTTAATGTCACAGTGAAGGAAACGGGTATCCTCCACCGTCATGACCCGATACTCATCGGACATCTCTACGCCATGCCAGGGTTTGCTGTATATGTAGAGATTGCTGGGAACACCCTCCGCCGGGAAGAGGTGATTTCTCGGCGCGGATCCCCGGGTGATCTGCCAGTACAAAAACTGACAGCTGCTTTCCATCTTCAGTACAAGTTCGGAAAGAAGCGTTCCGATCTCCTCCTTCGGCATGGGCAAAGCGATCCGAAGCATCTGCGCGCTGCGCTCCATCCTGTCCAGATGATCCTGGAGAGCATAGATCTTATAGTTGAAGACCATAGCTACTTCATAGATACCGTCTCCGAAGTAAAATCCTCTGTCATTTGCCGGGACCATCATGTCGTTGATGGCGGTGATCCTTCCATTGTAATAGGCCAGATCGTTCATTTTTTCCATAGATACGACACTCTCCTTTTCGTTATGCCGGTATGTAAACATACCATCGTTTTCTCTTCTTTCCAACGAATCGATTCCTGACAGTATCATCGGGAATCAAAACCGTGTTTTTATGTATTCTTCAATACGGTAAACGCCGACCGTCACCGCCCAGGTGACGGCAAACACAAGGCACAGGACAGCCAGAACTTCTCTTGTACTCAGGGAGTCGCCGTCAAAATGTCCGCACAGGATCTGACTGATCATATGGTGGGTAAGAAAGATCCCGTAGGTTTTTCCGCTGATCTC
>CAYRMW010000014.1:0-1305 GCA_964425595.1 uncultured Lachnospiraceae bacterium | reverse complement strand
CCAAGCAGGAAATAAAACAGATCCACCACCGGATTCTGTTTGATATCCATCGGGAAAGGATGATACCAGAACAGCGCCAGAGCCGCAGCCAGGGAAACCGCCATGGTAATTCCCCGGTTCTTCCTCCAGCACCAGCGCACCAGAGGAAAGGCCAGGTACAGCATGATAATGCTGCCAAGGAACCACTCGCCCACCATATAAAACGTGGGGATCCAGTTCACGATCCAGCCGTCCACCCCGAGCACCGACCAGATAAAGGACCAGGTAGGAATATTATAAAAATGTCCCAGCTGCCAGTATGTAGCGAAAAAACCCAGGATATAGGCGATCCAGAACAGGGGATAGAGACTGAAAAACCGCTTTTGGTAAAACGTCTTTACATCCAGTTTTTCCTCCCGCCCGTACCGGTGAAACATCGCCGCGCCGGACACCATAAAAAAGCAGTAAACCGGCGTCATCCCCCAGCTTCCATTGACCGTACCGTGCAGAAGATCCACAGTCCCCCCGATCGAGAAGGGAAAATGATAGATCACGATCAGGATGGCCGCAGCCACCCTGATCAGGTCAAGATAAAATAATCGCTGACGATTTTCTTTCATAGGCATTCCTGATTATTTCTTGTCCTGAGAAACTTCCACCTGGCGGATCGCCTTGGTTTCAATCTCCTCCTTGATGGACGCGATGAATGCATCCAGATCCTTGGCCCCCTCATCTCCGGCGAAACGGCTCCGCACGGACACCCGGCCCTCTTCCTCTTCCTTCTGGCCTACCACCAGCATGTAGGGAATTTTCTGGGTCTGGGCCTCGCGGATCTTATAGCCGATCTTTTCCGAACGGGTATCCATCTCCGCGCGGATGCCGGCTTCATTAAGCTGCTCCAGAACCTTCTTTGCATAATCCGCGAACTTATCGGAAATCGGCAGCACCTTGACCTGAACCGGAGCCAGCCAGGTGGGGAATGCCCCTGCGAAATGCTCGATCAGGATACCGATAAAGCGCTCGATGGAGCCAAAGGCAACGCGATGGATCATGATGGGGCGGTGCTTTTCGCCGTCCGGGCCGATGTACTCCAGTTCAAACCGCTGCGGCAGCTGGAAGTCCAGCTGAATGGTGCCGCACTGCCAGGTGCGTCCAATGGAATCCTCCAGATGGAAGTCGATCTTCGGTCCGTAGAAGGCGCCGTCTCCTTCATTGACCACGTAATCCAGGCCCAGCTCATCCAGGGCAGAACGCAGGGCGTCTGTCGCCATCTCCCAGTCTTCATCACTTCCCATGCTGTCCTCCGGTCTGGTGGAAAGCTCCACA
>CAYRMW010000013.1:0-44437 GCA_964425595.1 uncultured Lachnospiraceae bacterium | reverse complement strand
CCGTACAGGCGGCACATATTCAATACCGCAAAGCAGCGCCGGGGATGACGTTTTTCCCTCCGCGCTGCCTCTTATTCTTGCACAAAGCCGGCGGAAAGTCAAGATATTGCCTCTGAGAACATTTCCCTGCAAAAGGGGCACGCGCGCATACGCTTATCCGCAGCGCCGCCCTACCGCTTCCTTCATCTTACGCACGTACGCCATCAACGGCTCCCTGGCCTGATCCCTGTACTGTTCAATGATCCTGACGATCGCGCTTCCCACGATGGCGCCGTCCGAAACCGCGGCCATTTCTTCCGCCTGGGCCGGCGTGCTGATGCCAAAGCCAATGGCTGCCGGTGTATCCGTCACCGTCCGGATGGTTTCCACGATAGACCGCACATCCGTCTGGATCTCAGTGCGGACGCCGGTCACGCCCATGGAAGAGACCACATAGACGAAGCCTTCGGCCTCCGCCGCGATCATCTGGATGCGCTGACGGGACGTGGGCGCGATCATGGAGATCACATCGACGCCGTAGGTGCGGGCCAGGGGGGCCAGCTCCCCTTTTTCTTCATAAGGAAGATCCGGGATGATCAGGCCGTCTACGCCAAGATCCCGGCACCGCGCCAGGAAGGCCTCATAGCCGTAGTGGAACACCGGGTTTAAATAGGTCAGAAAGACCAGTGGCACCTGGCTTTTTTGGCGCACCCGCTCCACGATCCGAAAGACGCCTTCTACCGTCATGCCCGCCCGCAGCGCGCGCACATTCGCTTCCTGGATCACCGGGCCCTCGGCTGTGGGGTCGGAGAAGGGGATCCCGATCTCGATCAGATCAGCTCCTGCCTCTTCCATGGCCAGGATATACTCCACCGTACATTCTGCCGACGGATCTCCGGCCGTCAAAAATCCGATAAAGGCTTTTCCGTGCGAAAATGCCTGTTTGATCTTACTCATGAATATCCCTCCCTCTGTATCTTGCGATCGCCGCCACATCCTTATCTCCCCGCCCGGACAGGCAGATGATCACGCTGTCTGCCGGATCCATCCGGGCAATTTCTTTTCTGGCGTAAGCCACCGCATGCGCGCTCTCAATGGCGCAGATAATCCCTTCCGTCCTTGCCAGGTACTCAAACGCGTCCACCGCCTCATCGTCCGTCACCGGCACGTATTCCGCCCGGCCGATATCGTGCAGATAGGCGTGCTCCGGGCCGATCCCCGGATAGTCAAGGCCTGCGGAGATGGAGTAGACCGGCGCGATCTGGCCGTTTTCGTCCTGGCAGAAATAGGATTTCATCCCATGGAAGACCCCGATGCTTCCCGTCGCGATCGTTGCCGCTGTTTCTCTGGTATCCACACCCCTTCCGGCTGCTTCACAGCCGATGAGACGCACCTCTTCATCGGGGATAAAATGGCAGAACATCCCCATGGCATTGCTTCCCCCGCCTACGCAGGCAAAGACGGCTGCCGGAAGACACCCTTCCTTTTCCAGGATCTGCGCTCTGGCCTCCCGGCTGATCACGCTCTGGAAATCCCTTACGATGGTGGGGAAGGGATGCGGCCCCATCACCGAGCCGAGCACATAGTGGGTATCCTCTACCCGGCAGCTCCACTCGCGCATGGTTTCGTTGACCGCGTCCTTGAGCGTCTGCGTGCCCGTCGTCACCGGGTGCACCTTCGCGCCCAGAAGCTCCATCCGGTATACATTCAGCGCCTGGCGGTCCGTATCCTCTTTTCCCATAAAGACTTCACATTCCATGCCCATTAACGCCGCCGCGGTGGCCGTGGCCACGCCGTGCTGTCCGGCTCCCGTTTCCGCGATCAGCCTGGTCTTTCCCATGCGCTTGGCAAGGAGAGCCTGCCCCAGTACATTGTTAATCTTATGGGCCCCGGTATGATTTAAATCTTCCCGTTTCAGATACACCTTCGCTCCGCCCAGGTCCCTGGTCATATTCTCCGCGTAATACAGACGAGAGGGCCGGTTTGCATACTCCCTGAACAATGTATCCAGCTCCTGATTAAACGCTTCGTCCTGTTTATACTTCTCATAGGCTTCCTCCAGCCGGATCAGCTCATTCATCAGCGTCTCCGAAATATACTGTCCGCCGTGGATTCCAAAACGTCCCCTGCTCATATCCATCTCCTCCTCTATCTCTCTGTGGCTGCCGCCCGTTCCCTGTCTCCAGCACGCACGTTTTCGATAAACTTCCGTATTTTTTCTTCATCCTTTACGCCGCCGGTTTCCACCCCGCTGCTGACGTCGACTGCGAAGGGGCGCAGCGCCTGCAGCGCCTGGCTGACATTGCCTGAGTCCAGGCCGCCGGCAAGGAAAAACGGCCTGTCCGGCAGGCTGTTCCCGATCAGCCCGTAGTCGAACGCACTTCCCGTGCCTCCCGGCCCATTGTCCAGCAAAAGGTAATCCGCGCTGCTTTCTGCCCATCGTCTGACCGCTTCCGCGCCGGTGACCGATACGGCCTTGATTACCGGCGCTTTTCCCCCGGTGAGGCGCTTCACCGCGCGGATGTCCGCTTCTGTCTCCCGGCCGTGCAGCTGGATCATATCGATGACCCCGTCCAGAAACAGCTCCGCCTCTTCCTCTACTCTGCCGTTTACGAACACGCCCACCGCCAGGATGCCCGGCGCAAGCATCTGCTTTAACGCTCTGGCCTGCACTGCATCGATCCGGCGGCGGCTTTCGGCAAAGACAAAACCCACGTAATCCGGCTTCCAGCGGTTCACCGCCCGGATATCCTCCGGACGGGTCAGGCCGCAGATCTTGATCATTGTCTTCATCGTCCGCCCTCCCGGAACGCCTCCATAAGGGCCTTCTTATCCGGCGCCCGCATCAATGCCTCGCCGATCAGGACAGCGTCGGTCCCGTTCTCGTAAAGGCGCCGCAGATCCCCGGCGGTGCGGATCCCGCTTTCCGAGACAAAGCACACCGAGGGGGGCACCATCGGCCGCAGCCGCACAGAATTTTCTATATCCACCGTAAAATCCTTCAGGTTCCGGTTATTGACCCCCACGATCCGCGCGCCCGCCGCGAGGGCCATCCGGATCTCCTCTTTGGTATGGGCCTCCACCAGAGCGGAGAGTCCAAGACTTCGGGCCTGGTCAAGGTATTCGTTCAGCTGCCCGGCGTCCAGCAGGCTGCAGATCAAAAGCACCGCCGAAGCGCCCAGCACTCTGGCCTGATCGATCATATAGCCGTCCACGGTGAAATCCTTGCGCAGGATTGGGATCCGGACTTTTCCGGCGATCTCCTCAAGATACGTATCCTGCCCCAGAAACCTGGTCGGTTCCGTGAGGACCGAAAGTGCCGACGCCCCGGCTTCCTCGTATTCTCCGGCGATCTGCAGATAGGGGAAATCCTCCGCGATCACCCCTTTGGACGGCGAGGCCTTTTTGACTTCGCAGATAAAGGAAAGTCCCGGTTTCCTGATGGCCTCATAAAAAGGAAACCCCGTATCCGCGCCCATTTCCTCCGCCAGCCGACGCATCGCCGCCGGGGAAATATTCTTTTTCTGCATCGCGACGCGCTGTTTGGCAGCTGCCGCCAGTTCTTCTAAAATCATCCTGTTTGCCTTTCTTTCTGCTTTGTCTCGGGTTAAGACCGGGCCGTATCCTGTCCCGGTTTTGTCTCCTCATTGCTCATCTGGCTTAACTCGATGAACCGCTCCAGCTGCCTGGCCGCCTTTCCGCTCTCGATGATCTCTTTAGCCAGGCCGATCCCCTCCCGGATGCCGGCCGCCTTTCCGGCGATGTAGAGGGCCGCGCCGGAATTCAGCAGCACGGCGTCGGTCTTCGGGCCTTTCTCTCCGGCCAGGATCCTCCGGGTGATGGCCGCGTTTTCCTGCGGTGAACCGCCGGTCAGGTCTTCCTTGCGGCAGCGCGTGAATCCGAACTGCTCCGGCGTGATCTCATAGGAGGAAAAGTTTCCATCGCGCACCTCGCAGATTTTGGTGGACTCACTCATGGACAGCTCATCCAGACGGTCGCGGCCGTAGACCACCAGAGCCCTGGCCACGCCCAGATTATTCAGCACCCGGGCCAGCGGCTCGACCAGGGCTTCGTCGTAAACCCCCATCACCTGCATGTTCGCGCCGGCCGGATTGGTCAGCGGCCCCAGGATGTTGAACACGGTGCGGATCCCGAGCTCCCGGCGGACCGGCGCCACATACTTCATGGCGATGTGGTAATTTTGGGCAAAGAGGAAGCAGATCCCGATCTCCTTTAAGATCTGCGCGCTGCGCATCGGGCTGACGGCGATGTCCACCCCGAGGGCTTCCAGCACATCCGCCGCCCCGCACCGGCTGGAGGCCGCACGGTTGCCGTGCTTTGCCACCGGAACGCCAGCTGCCGAAATCACCAGGGAGGAGGTGGTGGAAATGTTAAAGGTGTTGGAGCCGTCGCCGCCGGTTCCCACGATCTCCAGGACATCCATGTCATGAAGAAGACGGATGCAGTGCCTGCGCATCCCCGCCGCCGAAGCCGTCACCTCCTCGATCGTCTCGCCCTTGATGCTCAGGGCCGTCAGGTAGGCGCTCATCTGCACCGGTGTGGCCTGTCCGCTCATAATCTCATTCATGACGGTCTCCGCCTCATCGTAAGTTAAGTTTTCCTTTGCCGCCAGTTTCGTGATCGCTTCTCGTATCATGATCTTTGCTCCTTCTCTCTTTATGCTGATCGCTGCGCGATAGTATCTTTCGGTGTCTTTTCCAGGCTCGCCAGCAGGTTTTTCATCATCTTTTTTCCGTCAGGCGTCAGGATGGATTCCGGATGGAACTGGAGGCCGTATACCGGATACTCCTTATGCTCCACGGCCATGATCTCCCCGTCCGTCGTCCTGGCGGTCACGGCCAGGCAGTCCGGCAGGGTCTCCGGATCCGCCGCCAGGGAGTGGTAGCGGCCTACGGTGATCAGATCCCCGAGTCCCTGAAAGAGCAGAGCCTTCGGGTCGGGCCGGATCTGCGAGGTCTTTCCGTGCATCAGCCGCTTTGCGTAGGTCACCGCGCCGCCGTAGGCCCGGCAGATGGCCTGATGCCCCAGGCACACGCCCAGGATCGGGATCTCTTTGCCCAGCTGCCGGGTCACCTCGATGCATATCCCGGCCTGCTCCGGCCGTCCGGGGCCGGGCGAGAGGATGATCAGCTCCGGCCTCATTTCGCGGATCTCTTCCACCGTCACCTCATCGTTTCTCACGACCCGGATATCCGGCCGGATCGCGCCCGCCAGCTGGTACAGGTTATAGGAAAAGCTGTCGTAATTATCAATCAGCAGAATCATAAGTCCTCTCCTTTCCCGGCCGTCTCGATGGCATTCAGCACGGCCTGCGCCTTGTTCAGGCATTCCTGGTACTCCTTCTCGGGCACGCTGTCCGCTACGATGCCCGCGCCGCTTCGCACCATTACCCGGCCGTCTCTGGCATAGGCCAGGCGGATGGCGATGCAGACGTCCATGTTCCCGGAAAAATCCAGATAGCCCACTGCCCCGCCGTACAGTCCACGGCGTCCGCCCTCCAGCTCATGGATGATCTGACAGGCCCGGATCTTCGGCGCGCCGGAAAGGGTCCCCGCCGGAAGGATGGCGTCCAGGGCATCCAGGGCGTCTTTATCCTTCTTAAGCTGTCCCGTAACGGTGGAGCCGATGTGCATGACATGGGAATAGCGCTCGATGCTCAGATACTTGTCCACCTTGACGGAACCGATCCGGCTTACCCGGCCGATATCGTTCCGTCCCAGATCCACCAGCATATTGTGCTCCGCCAGCTCTTTTTCGTCGGCCAGAAGCTCTTCTTCCAGTCTCCTATCCTCTACGGCCGTCTTCCCCCGCGGCCTGGTCCCGGCCAGGGGGAACGTGGAAACATGACCGTCCGTCAGCTTGACCAGGGTTTCCGGCGACGCCCCGGCGATCTCCATATCGCCGGAAAAATAAAACATATATGGCGACGGATTGGTGGTCCGCAGGACGCGGTAGGCATTGAACAGACTCCCTTCCATTTCCGCCTCCAGGCCATTCGAGAGGACGACCTGGAAAATATCACCTTCCAGGATGTAACGCTTTCCCTTCTCTACCATGGAGCAGTATTCATCCCGGGTAAACGCCGGGCAAAACCCGCTCTTTAACCGCAGCGGCTTAGACGGCGTCTGCTCTCCCCGGCGGATCAACTCTTCCATCTCTTTCAGGGAGACCTGCGCCCGCCGGTAATCCGCCTCCAGATCATCCAGACGCACATTGTCGATCAGAAGGATCTTCTGGCGGAACTGATCGAAAGCAATCACCTTGTCAAACAGCATCAGATCTACATCCGGCTCCCCCGGCACGGCCTCTGTCCGCAGCACCGGCTCCCCATACTGTACGTAATCGTAGGAAAAGTAGCCCACAAGCCCTCCGGTAAACGGCGGCAGCCCATCCACCTTCGGACTCTTGTATTCCGCAAGCACTTCGCGGATGATCCGGCGTGGGTGATCGATGATTTCTTCCCGTACCCCGTCCGGCCCGGTGATCACCGCCCGGTTTCCCCTGCAGACGATCTCCATCGCCGGTTCATAGCCCAGAAACGTGTAGCGTCCCCACTGCCGGGAATCCTCCACGCTTTCCAGCAGATAGCAGTGGCTGCTGACCGACTTTAAGATCTGCAGCACCTGGATGGGCGTCCTCTGGTCCGAGTAAAGCTCCCGGCACAGAGGGACCCGGCGGTATCCGTAGCCTCCGCCCGCGCCGGCCTCTCTGATCTCCTCCATTGTCATCATATCGTTTGTCCTCCTTATCCTGAATCGCGTTTCTTTGATCTGCTGTCGGATAAGGCTCCTTTCGGGGAAGGGGAGGGTCGCGGACCGTGCCGGCGGCGCGGCCTCCGGGAAATCCACAGCAAAAAACCCCGTCCTGACAGGATATCACTTATCCGGTCAAGGACGGGGTTTCCGATCTTAAAGGATCCGTCTCCGGCGAAAGAGCTCGGGATCCCGTACTCACGATACGAAAACAAGGCCCGCGGTGCCACCTTGATTCACGAAATACTTCGTGCACTTAGCAGAATACCAACATATTCCCGTCATCTGACGCGTGACTCACGTCGCTGAATACTCAGCCGGACAGCCGGCCTTTGACAGCGCCCTCCGTGGTCCATTTAACAGTCTGCGTTCTGCCTGCTCTCAGCCTGACAGGCTCTCTGTAAGTGCACGGTCTGTTTTTATCTCCACTTCATCGGTTTATCTCGCTGATTCAATTTTAATGACAATTTACTACATCCACACTTTGTTGTCAACCGCTTTTTCTTTATTCCGTCATTTTTTATCGGATCGCGGGCGCCGCTCACCCGGCTTTAGCCGCTGCCGGTCATCCTGCCCCGAATATCGTTTCCGCGTAATTTACGGAAGCCATGGCGTCTGCGCAGTACTGATCGGCGCCGATCGCGTCCGCGTACTCCTGCGTCAGCACCGCGCCGCCCACCATCACCTTCACCCAGGGGGCTTCCCGGCGCAGCTGGCGTATGGTTTCTGCCATGGACGGCACAGTGGTCGTCATCAGGGCGCTCAGTCCGACCAGAGGCACATGCAGGCGGACAGCCGTCTCCGTGATCGTCTCTGGCGGCACGTCCTTTCCCAGGTCCACCACATGGTAGCTGTAGTTCTCCAGCAGCACCTTCACGATATTCTTCCCGATGTCGTGGATATCGCCCTTCACCGTCGCCAGGATGATGGTTCCTTTCGGTTCCTGCGTCTGACCGGAACGGCTCATCTGTTCTTTGATCACCGCGAATGCCGACTTTGCCGCCTCCGCGCTCATGAGCAGCTGCGGCAAAAAGACGGTTCCCTTCTCAAAGCCCCTGCCCACGATATCCAGCGCGGGGATAATCTCCTGGTTGATCACCGCCAGCGGATCCCGGTCGGCCAGCAGGCACTTTGCCGCGTCAGCGGAGGCTTCCTTCAGACCCTTGACGATGGAGTCTGCCAGGGAGGGCGCGCCGTCCGTTCCCGCGCGCCATGCTGCGGCTTCCGTTTCGGTTCCCACCGCGCGCCTTCGGCCAATCGTCTCGCCCAGGCCGGCCGCCGGCTGGCCGCCGTAGATGGAAATGTACTCCCCGCACTGCGGATCCAGTCCTGCCAGCGCCAGATAGCTGAAATAGGCCCGCATCATGGCCTCGCTGTTCGGGTTAATGATGGCCGCGCTTAACCCGTCATGCAGGGCCATGGTAAAGAACGCGGCGTTGATGATCTCCCGCTGAGGCAGGCCGAACGAAATATTGGACACACCGAGGATGGTCTTTCCGCCCAGCTCGTCCCGGACCCGCCGCAAAGTCTCCAGCGTCGTCACCGCCCCCCGGCTGTCGGAGCTGACCGTCATGCACAGGCCGTCGATGATGATATCTTCCGGACCGATCCCGTATTCCGCCGCTCTGGCGTAGATCTTTTTCGCTACCCGGATCCTTCCCTCCGCCGTCTCCGGTATGCCCTCCTCATCCAGGGGCAGACCGACGACCACACCGCCGTACTTTGCCACCAGCGGAAAGATCGCGTCCATCACTTCCCGCTTTCCGTTGACGGAGTTGACTAGCGCCTTGCCGTTGTAGCAGCGGAGCGCCCGCTCCATGGCCTCTTCGCTGGACGTATCGATCTGCAGAGGAAGGTCAATGACCGCCTGCAGCTCTTTGACGGTCTCTTCCATCATGGACGGCTCATCGATCTCCGGCAGGCCCACATTGACATCCAGCACATGGGCCCCGTTGTCCTGCTGGGTCACGCCCTCCTTCAGGATGTACTCCATGTCATGGTCCCGCAGGGCCTGCTTAAATTTTTTCTTTCCGGTGGGATTGATGCGCTCGCCGATGATCACCGGTCTTTGGCCGAATTCCACGGTCACGGCATAGGAACAGATGACCGTCCTGCTCTTTTTTTCGGGAAGCCGCACCGGCAGATCGCCGCAGGCCGCTTTCAGCTTGCGGATGTGCTCCGGGGTGGTGCCGCAGCAGCCGCCCATCATAAACACGCCCATTTCGGCGATCTTACGCATCTTCCGGGCAAACTCGTCCGAATCGATGTCGTAGACGGTCCGCGAGCCCTCGCTTCGCGGAAGCCCCGCGTTGGGATTGACGATCACCGGCGTGGAGCTGACCTTCACAAACCGCTGCGCGATGGGGGCCATCTGCTCCGGCCCCAGGCCGCAGTTTAAGCCCAGCGCGTCCACCCGAAGGCCCTCCAAAAGGGCAGTCACCGACTCCACGTCCCCGCCGGTCAGAAGCTTCCCCTTTTCGTCAAAGGCCATGGTGGCAAATACCGGCAGGCTGCAGTTTTCTTTGGCTGCCAGCACCGCCGCCTTGGCTTCCAGGCTGTCGCTCATCGTCTCGATCAGGATCAGATCCGCACCGGCCTCCACACCGGTCAGCACCACCTCCCGGTAGAGCGCCACGGCGTCTTCAAATTCCAGGTCGCCGTAGGGCTTTAACAGCTTCCCCGTCGGTCCCAGATCAAGGGCAATAAACGAAGGCTGGCAGCGCCGTCCTTCCTTCCCGGCATCTTCTTCATACTGCCGTCTGGCCTCTGCGGCATTTTTCACGGCAGCCCGGACCAGCTCCTCCAGGCTCCACTGTCCCCCTTCGGGATATTTCAGACGGTTGGCGCCGAAGGTATTTGTCGTCATGATATTCGCCCCGGCCTCCAGATAAGCCCGGTGGATCTCTGTCAGCACCTCCGGGCGCCGAAGATTCCAGGTCTCCGGCAGCTCGCCGGCGGCTAGTCCGCGCTCCTGCAAAAGGCTGCCCATGCCCCCGTCGAAGTACACCCGGTTCTCTCTCATCCATTTTCGTACGCTCGTCATCGTATTAAACCCTTCCTGTGTCCATTTTCTTGCTTTTTTCGCGCATCGCAGCCCGCGCCGGGCAGGTTACCTGCGGTAAAGGCAGTCCGTCTTCGGGCAGGCCTCGCAGCCTGACACTTCGCACCGGATGGGGCGCTTTCCCACCCCCATGACCGCCGTCACCGACTTGGAGGGCATCATCAGCAGGCTGTCCGTCAGCTTAATGCCGATACGCTTCCCCGCATCCAGCCCGGCTAAGAGGTCCGGCTGACAGCTTAGAGGGAAATCCCCGTATCCCGGGCTGAACCTGGGGCGCAGGTACAGTCCCCTTGCCTCATACTCCTGCCGAAGCTTCGCGCAGACCGTATCGCAGTAATCCTCGATCATGGCCGCTGCCGCCGCCTGAAGGACGACAGCCCGGCTCATCTGCAGACGGGTATATTTCCGAATCAGATGGTCCGCTCCCAGTCCCAGGGTGGCCGCAAAGACCACCACAAAAACGCAGTCCTTCAGATTTTTCGACAGGTTCCGGCTCCTGGTCTTAAAGCAGCCGCCGTCGATCTCCCCATCCGGCAGCAGGACTAACGGAAACTCCCTGCTGACGGATCGCGGCTCGGCCGCGCAGGAAAGCTCGCCCACGCAGCTTTCCACCAGTGCAAGGACCTGCTCGTCTGCCGGCCGGCCTGCGTATCCCAGATAGCGGAGGATCTCTTTTCTGTCTGCTTCCATGTCGTCTCCTATGCTCTGGCCGGCCCGATGATCCCGAACAGGTTCTCCTGGATCTTTGCCGCAACATCCGGCTTATTCATGGAATAGACGTGGATCGCGTTGACGCCGTTGGCGATCAGGTCAATGATCTGCTCGGTGGCATAGGCGATCCCCGCCTGCTTCATGGCCACCGGGTCGTCCCCGAACCGGTCCACGATGGCCTTAAAGCGGGTCGGAAGATAAGTACCCGACATCTGGCAGGTCCTGGCTACCTGGGAAGCATGGGTGATCGGCATGATCCCGGCGATCACCGGCACAGTGATTCCCTTCTCCCGGATGCGGTAAAGATAATTGTACAGGATATTGTTGTCAAAAAACATCTGGGTCGTCATAAAATCGCAGCCGGCATCCACCTTTTCCTTCAGATGCCGGATATCCTCCGCCTTGTTTGCCGACTCCACATGGCCTTCCGGATAGCAGGCCGCGCCGATACAAAAATCCCCCATCCGCTTGATCTCGCTAATCAGCTGGGACGCGTACCGGTAATCCTTTTCCACCTTTCCGTCCGCCGGGATATCTCCCCGCAGCGCCAGCACATTCTCGATCTTCTTTTCTTTCAGCTCGCCAAGGACCTGATGTACCTTCTCCCTGGTGGACGAGACGCAGGTCAGATGCGCCAGCGGCGTCACATGGAACCTCTCCTGGATATCCGAAGCGATCTGCACCGTATACTTGCTGGTTCCTCCGCCTGCCCCGTAAGTCACGCTCATAAATGAGGGATTTAACCGGGCGATGGCAAAGGCCGCCTTCTCCACACTCTCGTATTTATCCTCCGTTTTGGGCGGAAATACCTCAAACGAAAGGGTCGGCTTTCCCTCTGCCAGAATATCACGTATTTTCATCCGTTTCCTTTCCTCCTTGTTTTTTTAGGCATATGTGCACTATGATAGCACAGAGGGAAAGATTTGTGAATCAGTTATCGTATTCCTCTTGCCCGGTCTGCCGGGTCGCGCACGGCTCTGTCCCTTCCTCTTTTCTCGTCTTCTCAACATACCGCCGTATCCCATCGTCCGGGTAGGAAAGAAGCCTGCCTAACCGCCAGGCGATCTCATAGCGCAGCGGATCGGCATACCGGCCCTCTTTCCTGGCCTTCTCCTGATCTGCCTTGACCGCCAGATATTCCTCCAGAACCTGCGGTTCCCGGTAAAACAGATAATGGAAGGTGCCCTGATTCATCCTGGCCGGGAACAGATCCGTGATCAGCGGATCTTCCTCCGGATAAAAGGAGATCCCGTATTTTTGGCAAAGCGTTCGCACTGCCGGTTCGTAGCTTTTCCATTCGTCCCGGTCCCCGCAGGGATGGCTCATTGCCAGGCGCTTTAGTCCGGAAGCCGTCATCTCGCAGAAGCAGTCCATGACGCCCAGTTCATAGGAATATCGATCGATCTTTCGGTCTTTTTCTTCTCTTTCCATCCGTTCTCCGCCTCCTGTCTCTCTCCGTATCCGGTTCTTTCTGTTCTATACCTCCAGCCGGATCGCGCTGCCCAGATCCCGTCCGCCCTTTTTCTTCGTGACGATGATCTTCCGGTCGATCCGCTCTTTCAGCTCACTGACGTGGGAGATGATCCCCACCATCCGTTCACCCTCGGCCAGCCCTTCCAGCGCGTTCAGTGCCTGGCTTAACGCCGCCTCATCTAGCGAGCCGAAGCCTTCGTCCACGAACATGCTGTCCAGGCGGATCCCGCCCGCGCAGGACTGGATCTCATCCGAAAGGCCCAGCGCCAACGACAGGGCAGCCTGAAAGGATTCGCCTCCCGAAAGCGTTCTGACGCTCCGCTCCGTGCCATTGTAATGGTCGATCACGTTCAGCTCCAGACCGGCTTTCTCCCTCCTGCTCTCGCCGTCTAGCTGCCGCTTCAGTTCATACTGGCCGTTTGACATGGTCAAAAGCCGCAAATTTGCCCGCCGCAGGATCCGGTCAAAATACGCCATCTGGACAAAGGTTTCCAGCTCGATCTTGCGCTTTCCCGCCAACGTGCCGTTGGCCGTGTCCGAAAGCGTCTTCACCCGGATGTACGCCTTCTCTACCTGGATCTGCCTCTCCCGGCTCCCCTGGACGCGCCGGAGGATATCCGTGTTCGTCCGCCAGGCGGTATTCAGCGCGTCGCGCCGGCCGGATAATCCGTCCTTCTCCTGCTGATACGCCGCCTTCTCCTTCCGGATTTCTTCCGGATCCGGGCTGCCCGTCCCTTCCCGGCGGCCGTCCTGAAGCTGGAGACGGAGCGTCTCGATGGCGGTCTCGCGCCGGTTTTTCTCCAGGCGCGCCACCTCCTCCGCTTTTTTGGCCTCTTCAAGCTGCTCTTCCAGTGTTTCCTTTTTCCTGACGCGGCGTTCCTTCTCTTCCTGGAAAATATCGCGCAGTTCTTCGCGGAAGGCCGTCGTTTGGCCTTCTTCCCCGGCCGCCTCCATCCCGGGCCGCTCCTCTCTGATCAGCGCCAGGGCAGCCGTCTCCGTCAGCGATCTTTCCAGAGACGCGATCTGCGTTTCCAGCGTTTTAAGCTCTGTCTTTAGCCGGGTGGCCGCGTTCATGGCTTCCTGCTTCTTTTCCCCGGCATTCTGCCGCGCCTTTTCGTTTTCCGCGATCTCCTGCTCCAGACGCTCCGCTTCCTTAAGCCGCTGCGCGCGGATGCCGATCTCCGTTTTCCGCTTCGCCGACTCCTGCTCAAAGTGCACCATCGCCCGGCCTGCCGCAGAGCGGATGCCGGACGGCGTTTCCTCTTCATCTTTCCAGCGGTCAGCCAGCAGTTCCCGCAGCTGCCCGGTCAATACCTCGGCCTGTGCCCGCAGACCGGACAGGACGGCTTCCTTTTCCTGCCTTGTTTTGGTCAGCTCCTCCAGCACCGTCGTCAGCTGTGTCTGCTCTTTTTCCTCTGCCTTTTCCTGCTCTGCCCGCAGGGCGGCGTCGTTTGCCTGCTTTTTTTGTTCATTCCGGACGGAGGTAAGACAGATCAGGGCGCCTGCGAAGTCTGCGCAGACCGTCTCCCACGCCGCCAGCCAGAGCGGATCTTTGCGCCGGACAGGCAGGGAAAATTCCGCCATCCCCTCCTCCGCCATCCGGCGGCCGTCCGCGGCCGGTTCCGTCTGCGCCGCCTGAACCTGGATCTCCCGGCTTAGGCGGAAAAGCCGGTCTTCCGCTTCCTTTGCCCGGGCGTTCTTTTCTGCCATGTCCTGTTCCGCATCGCGCAGTCGCCGGTCAGCCTCATCTCTGGCCTCTTTCGCGTCGCTTCTGGCCGCTTCCAGATGATCGATCCCGGAGACTTCCTCATCCAGCCGGCCGTGCTCTTTAGCCAGGGCCCTTTCCCTCTCCCGGATCGACGCGATTTCTTCTTTTGCCCGCGCAAACCAGCTTGCGCACGCCTCCTCGGCGCCGCCTTCGCCGTCCGTTCCGCCGCATTCCCCGCTCCACAGGCTCTGCGCCGTTTTCACGATATCCTGAAGCTTCTCTTCGACCTGCTCCTGTCCGTGACCGGCATCGGCCGCCAGTTGATGCATCCGCGCAAACGCCGCGTCCATCGCCGCCTTCGCCGCTTCCAGCTCATCCTTTTCCGGCGCCTGATCGGGGATCACCGCGGGGGAGGGATGATGGAGGGCGCCGCATACCGGGCATGGGCTTCCATCCGCCAGGCGTCTGGCCAGCATCCCTGCCTGGGCATCCAAAAACCGGATCTCCATCTTCTGATAGCGTTCCTGCAACGGAAACGCCGCTTTTCGGGCCGCTTCATACTGTTCCTGCACTTTCCTACAGTTCTGCCGGGCCTTGGAAAGCGCCGTTTCCTGCTCCTTAAGCTTTGTCAGTTCCTGCCGCCGGTATTTCAGCTTATCCTGCTCCCGGCAGACCGCAGCCAGCTTTTCCGGCGCCTTTTTCGCGTTTTCCAGCGCGTCATCCCGGCTTTTTAACTCTCCTTCCCGGCTCGTTAATGCCTGGCAAAGCGCCTCTTTGCACGTCCCGGCCTTTGCCGCCTCCGCCTTCGCGTCAGCGGCATCCAGGCAGCCTTCGAGGAAGGTTTTTAAGGCGTTCTGCGCCTGCTTGGCCCGGTCCTCAAGCACTGCCGCCTCTGTCCGCGAACTGGAAAGCGCGCCTAACCGCTCCCGGCACCTGGTCAGCTTCTCTTCCAGCTCCTGCCGGCCGGCCGCCAGGCCGGAGATCTCTTCCTCCAGCTTTTTTGTCTCCTCTTCCAGATCCGCGAGGCGCTCCTGGCTTTGAGCGATCGCCGCTATCGCTTTCTCAATATCCGCCTGCTCATGTTCCAGCCTCGCCTTCTCTTCGCCGGCCGGCCGGAGATCTTCCCGGCGCGTCCGTTTCTCTGCGAGGCCTTCCGCCAATGTCTGCAGCTCCTGCTCGATCTTCTGAAGCTTCGCTTCATTTTCCTTCTGTTCGCCGCGTTTTTTCTCCTGTTCCTTTCGCCGCAGCGCCCGCTCCGCAAACGCTTCGCTCTTTTCTTCCAGCAGCCGGATCTGCTCTTTTAGCGCTTCTCCCTCCCCGGCCGCCTCCTGCCTCTTTTTTAAGAGTGCTCCGGCCGCCTCCGCTTCCGGAAGGATCTGCTCCAGTTCCCGCTCCAATTGCTCCAGCTGCTCCTTCATCTTCGCCTGCTGCTGTACTTTTCCCAGCTTCTGATCCGCTTCCTCCATCTTTGCTTCCAGCTGCCCGATCTTTTGCTCTGTCTCCTCCAGTTCTTTCCGATCCCGTTCCAGCAAAACGGTCAAAAGCTCCAGGGCGCGCTCCATTTTTCCCTGGAACTTTTCTTTCTTAAGCGCGGCCATCTCCGATGCCTTCCCGTCGTCCCTGCTGCAGACAACGCCGTCCAGATACTGACTGATGCTCCGCCTCAGCTCGTCATATTCTTTTCCTTTCACCCGGACCTCATTTTTTAACATTTCCTGGATATCCTGGTAGATCCTGGTGTGGAAGATCTTTCGGAAGATCTCGCTGCGCTCCCCTGTTCCGGCCAGGAGAAGCTTCTGAAAATCCCCCTGGGCGATCATGGCGATCTGAGTAAACTGCTGGTAATCCACCCCCATCAGTTCCGTCACCGCTCTGGTCACTTCTCTGGTCCTGGTCACCGGCATCCTGCCGTCAAAAAACAACAGCTGCGCCTCCGCTTTCTGCGTGGTAAAGCCCGTCCCTCTTCCCTTCGGTCTGCTGTACTCCGGACTCCGCTCCACCGTATACCGCTCTCCCCTACAGGTAAAGGTAAACCGGACAAAGGTGCGCCTCTCCGGCGCCGCGTATTTGCTGCGGAACATCCCCGCCTCTCTCACCTTCCCGCTGGCTTCGCCGTACAGGGCGAAGGTAATGGCGTCAAAGATCGTGGTTTTCCCTGCGCCGGTGTCTCCGGTGATCAGGTACAGACCCCGGGAACCCAGCTTTTCAAAATCGACCTCCGTCTCCCCCGCATAGGGACCGAAGGCGCTGATGGTCAGTTTTTCCGGTCTCATCCTTTATTCCTCTCCCTTCACCCGTCGGATCACATCCTCCAGAAACCGCTTCTGCTCTTCATCCATCGGCTGATTGTTCTGCAGCGCGTAAAGCTCGGCAAACAGCTCTGCCTCCGACTTTTCTTCCGCGTCCGCCGCGCGCTCCACCTGCCGGTTCTCTCTGGTCCGGCGGTTATCATACTCCAGGCGCATCAGGTTCGGATAGATGATCCGCAGCTTCTGCATCCCGTCGGGGATATCCTCCTCATCCGTCAGGGTAGCCTGGATATAATCCTCCGTATTGGTCCCCGCGTAAAAGTCCCTGGCCGTGATCTCCAGGTAAGTCCCCCGGATCTTGCGCATATCCCGAAGGGGGATAAGAGGCTCCTCCCGGATCTCCACTCTGCCCTTTTCCAGAAGCTCCACAACCGATACCGACTTCTGCTGTCCGGCCTCTGAAAACGAGTACTTTAACGGCGTGCCGCAGTAGCGCACCGTCTTCCGTCCTGCGCTCTGGGGACTGTGGATATGCCCCAGGGCGACATAATCGAACGCGTCAAACACGGACGCGTCCACCTGGTCGATCCCGCCCACCGACATCTCTTCCGATTCGCACCGGTCGGCGCCCGCCACAAACTGATGAGCGACCAGCACATTCCGGCAAGATGAATCCAGCGGAAGGTGGGCGATGGCTGTCTGCACCGCGTCCTGATAACTCTCCACCGTCTCCTCCTCATACACATGACGGACGATAGACGGCTTTAAAAAGGGAAGCAGGTATACCCGAACTTCCCCGTATTCATCCGTAAAGCAGATACTCTGTACCTGCTTATCGTACACCGGAGAGACATAGATGCCGGTCTGCGTCATCAGCCTCGCGCCGAAGGCCAGCCGTTCCGGTGAATCATGATTGCCGCTGATCAGGGCCGTCGGCATCGTTCTGGCGGCCAGCCTGGTCAGAAAATCATCCAGAAGCTGCACGGCCTCGGCGGATGGAATGGATTTGTCGTAGACATCGCCCGCGATCACCACGCAGTCCGGTTTTTCCTGATCGATGATCTTAAGGATCTGGTCCAGGATGTGGCGCTGGTCTTCCAGCATGGAAAACTCATTCACCCGTTTTCCGATGTGAAGATCAGATAAATGGATCAGCTTCATGGCTTCTGTCTCCAGCCTTCCGGAAGATACCGCATCGTTCCCTCAATCATATCCTCCACCAGACGCCGGACATCGCCTTCCCCGCAGCCCTTTCCCGCAACCAGCGGATCATGCATAAAGGCTTCTGTCACCAGTTCCCGATCACAGGTCAGCGCAGCGCTTAATATCCTCTCGTGATTCTCTACATGCGGAAGGATCAGCTGCCGCACCGGTTCAGGCAGGCTTCCCGCCATGACCGGCCGGATCGCGTCCCGTTCAAAGACCGCGTTGGTCTCCACCACCGCATCTGCCGGGAGGTTTGCGATCTGCAGGGCGGTATTGGGGATGTTTACGTTGCTGATCACCCGTTCCAGACCGCAGAGCGCCTTGATCAGGAGGATCCCCTCCTCGCCGGTCGGCTGAAGCTCCACTTCTTCTTCCCCTGCCAGCAGCCTCCGGCTCCTCGCCAGGCGGTGTTCCAGATCCTCCTTGCGCCAGGCTACCGTCGTTAAGCCGAATTTCCAGGAAGCCACCGTCTCCGGATCGTTCAGATATTCATTGCCCGGCATAAACTCCGCCAGGTGCCGGTCTCCAGCGGCCGCGATCAGGCCGTAGCGGTTAAACAGGTCGAATTTCACCCGGTGGGCACAGGCAAAGCTGGCATTGGCCCAGTTGGCCTCCTTATCCTCGTAGCCTTCCTCAAAATGCTCCCGGATATAATCCCGATACACCGGGAACAGATCCAGTCCCTGGTAAGAAGCATAGTCAAACCAGGTAAAATGGTTGATTCCCAGCACATTGACCCGGATCTGCTGCCGGCTGATCCCGGAAATTCCCATGGTCTCTTCCAGGATGCCCTTTAACACCTGCTGGGTCCCGAACACCTCATGGCAGCAGCCGAACGCGCGGATCTGCGGGAAAACGTGGTACAGCGTCTTTACGCAGAGGGACATGGGATTCGTGTAGTTGATCACCCAGGCCTTCGGCGCGTAATCCCGGATGGCCTCCGCGATCTCCACATACATGGGGATCGTCCTGAGCGCCCGAATCATCCCTCCGGGTCCTGCCGTATCGCCAACGGACTGGTAGATGCCCAGACGCTCCGGCAGATGCACATCCACCTCCATCTCATCAAACGTCCCCGGCAGGATGGAGATGACCACAAAATCCGCCCCGCTTAAGGCCTCCTGTAAGCTGTCCGCCGTTTCATACTTCCACTTCCCCGCCGCTTCCGGACGCGCTGACAGCCGGTTCCCGATCACTTCGTTCGCTCTGGCCGCCTCCCGGTCAATGTCATACAGGCGGATTACCCCGCTGATCGCCGGCTCCAGCGCCAGGTCCGTCATAAACGTCCAGGCCCATCCCCGGGAACCTCCCCCGATGTAGGCGATCGTGATCTGATCTACACACTCATTCTTCCACCTCATACTGTTTTCTCCTTTCTGTTCATGCCGACTCCAAGGATCCCGCCGCCGGCGGCAGCGTCACAGCTTCCGGAACCCGGCAGAGAATAAGAATCTTGCGAAGGCTTCCCGGCCCTCTTTCGTACATTTGTAAACACCGGCATCCTCCAGCACCCTGGCAAACACCAGCCCGGTCTCTTCCCGCAGGATCTGATCAATATTTTCCGCCGTGACGGAGGTGTACTTCGGAAGGAAAGCGTCTACCCAGTCCGCATGCTTGGCCAGTTCCTGATCCGCCCGGATATCACGCCCATCAAGGATCGCCCGGCCAAGATGTTCCAGTTCCTGTTTGAGCCGTGAGGGCAGGACCGCCAGACCCATGACCTCGATCAGGCCGATGTTTTCCTTCTTGATGTGGTGCAGCTCCTGATGCGGATGGTACACCCCAAGCGGAAATTCCTCCGTGGTGATGTTATTGCGCAGCACCAGATCCAGCTCGTACATCTCCCCGTTCTTTCGGGCAATGGGCGTAATGGTATTATGCGGCTCTCCGCCGGTCTGCGCATAGATAAACGCGGCTTCATCCGTATATTCCCGCCACGCCATAAGCACAAGGTCTGCCAGCTCGATCAGCCGGCCGCTGTCCTTTCCTCTGAGCCGGAGCACCGACATCGGCCAGAAGACAATGCCGGCCTCCACATCCGCAAAGTCATCCATCCGGAAGTGCTGTTCAATGGGTGCCCTGGCCATGGCAAAGGTATAGTGTCCGCCCTGGAAATGATCATGGCTTAAGATCGAACCGCCCACAATGGGCAGGTCCGCGTTGGAACCCAGGAAATAATGCGGGAAAAGCCTGACAAAATCAAACAGCTTGACAAACGTCTCCCGGTCGATCCGCATGGGCACGTGCCTTCCGTTGAATACGATGCAGTGCTCATTGTAGTACACGTACGGCGAGTACTGAAATCCCCACCGGCTGCCGTTCATGGTAAGGGAGATGACCCGGTGATTGTTTCTCGCCGGATGATCCACTCTTCCCGCATATCCCACGTTCTCCATGCAAAGAAGGCATTTCGGATAGCCGCTCTGCTTCGCCAGCTTTGCCGCCGCGATGGCCTTCGGGTCCTTCTCCGGCTTGGAGAGATTGATCGTGATATCCAGATCGCCGTAGCGCGTGGCCGTCTTCCACTTTAAATCTTTGCAGATGCGATAACGCCGGATATAATCCGAATCCTGACTCAGCTTATAGAAATAATCCGTAGCTGCCCGGGGCGACTCCTCATAACGTCTCCAGAACTCCGCGGCAACCTCGCTGGGCCTTGGCACCAGGCAGTTCATTAACTTCGTATCAAAAAGGTCCCGATACACCACGCTGTCTGTCTCCAGTACGCCGCTTTTGCAGGCATGATCCAGAAGCTCCTTTAAGATCTTTTCCAGATCCTCGCTCTCCACCGGTCCTTCCGGTTCCTCATATTCATTCAGCCGCAAAACCTCCAGGAGCTGATTTCTCGCGTAGATCTCATCATCTTCTTTCAGAAGCCCTGTCTTTTGTCCGTACTCTACCAGTCCCTTGATCGCATCGTAAACCATCGTCCTTGCCCTCCTTTTTCAGTCCTGCCGCCCGGATAAGCGGCATCAGTTCATGGATGCTCTGTCCCAATTCCTGTGCGCACAAACCGGCTGATCCGTCCGGCAATGATCCCGCCCAGGATCCCGATCACCGCTCCCGCCGCCGTTCCGGTGATCAGGAGTACCGGAAGGTAGGAAAATACGGCGCCGTTTTCCACCACCAGGGCAGCCACGGCCAGCTGGCCCACATTATGGCCCACGCCGCCGATGATGCTGACGCCGACCGGTGTGAACCACTTCATCTTCCGGCTTGCGACCATCAGGCCCATGCTTAACAGCGCACCTGCCATGCTGTAGATCATACTGAACGGATTTCCAAAGGTAAATCCCACCAGAAGGATCCGCACCAGATTCACGGCCGCTGTCCCCGGTATCCCGATCGTGTAAAGCCCCACCACGGTCACCAGGTTGGCCAGTCCCAGCTTCACGCCCGGCACCCCGAGGTTTACGGGAAGCAGATTTTCGATATAGCTGAACACAAAAGCCAGCGCGATCAGCATCCCATATTCCGCCACCCGGAAAGAACGGGACGCCGGACGCAACCCGGCCCGCAAAGACATCGGTTTGTTTTCCTTTTCCAATCGATCGTTTGGAGCCATATCTTCCTCCCGTTTCCACTTCACATGAAAAGCCTGCCGCCTGCCAGGCGGCATCGATGCAGGGATGCCCCCACGCCGCCGGTCTTTCTTCGGACCGCGGCGCGCTGCAAACCTGCCATCATTATATCCTCTGCGGGGAAAAACAGCAAGATGGGAATCCGCCGGATTCTTGCGCCGGTGGCGCTCCTGCTGTATAATGTCACCAGACGCAAGGCAAAAGAAAAAGGGCGATGCAGTCAGCGCCCCGAAAAGAAAAGCGATTTCGAAAGAAAATCGGAAAATGGCCGTGCCAATGGCCTTAACCAACGTAAACCAAGAACAGGAGAATGATCCCCTCATGCATCTTTTTACCAAATACCGAAACGAATGCCTCCTCGTCCTTCTCATCCTTCTGGCAGCATCAGCTATGCTCTGGCGGCAGGCGCATAGCCGGAACACAGGAACGGCTGCCCGCGCACAGGTCAGTGTGGACGGGCAGCCGACAGAAACCATCGATCTGCAGACGGACGGCGAGTACACCATCCAAGGCGCCGGCGGCGGCTCCAATCACCTGGTCGTTGAAGACGGCCAGATCTGGTGCGATGAGGCCACCTGCCCGGATCAGGTATGCGTCCGGCAGGGCAAGCAGAGCCTGGACGGATCCACCATCGTCTGCCTGCCGAACCGGGTGATCGTGCAGGTGATCTACTCCGAAAGCTCCTCCGCCGGGTAGGCGGCGTCTTCCCGTTCCTTACGCACCACTTCCTGCATGTACCGGTGCATGGATTCCGCCACCACTTTGCTGTGGGCTACGGCTTCCACCACAGTACGCGCGCCGTTTACCACGTCGCCGGAGGCAAAGATGCCGGGCTTTGACGTATGCCCTGTCTCATCGGCGACCAGAAGCCCTTTGTCATTCGCCTCCAGCCCCTTGGTGGTGCTCACGATCCGGTTTCTGGGGCCCTGACTGATGGAGATGATCACACTGTCCGCCTTGTAAAGCTGATCCGTGCCGGGTATCTCCGTCAGATTCCCTTCCTCATCCTCATTCAGGTCCCGGAAGATCACGCCGTCGTCCGTGATCTCGACGGGCTTTTTATTATACTCAAATTCCACGCCCTCCAGCTTCGCATAGCTGAATTCGTAGTCGCTGGCGGCTACCTTTTTCGTTATGGAAAAACAGGTCAGATAGCGCACGCCCTTGCGCAGGGCGGTCCTGGCCACATCCATGGCGGCGTTTCCCGCACCGATCACGATCACCCGCTCGCCCAGATGATAGCTGTCCGGATTGTTCAGATAATTGATGCCAAAATGTACATTGCCGAAGGTCTCGCCCTTGATGTGGAGCGTCTTTGGGTTCCATACGCCGGTTCCGATAAAGATCGACTTATAGCCGTCCCGGAACAGATCATCGATCCCGATGGCCGCGCCGATGGTGGTATTGGGGCGGATCCTGATGCCCTTTAATTCCAGATGCCGGTATTCGATGTCATCCAGCACGCTCTTTGGCAGGCGGAATTCCGGGATCCCGTAGCGGAGCACGCCGCCGATCTTGTCCTTTCCTTCAAAGATCGTCACCTGGTAGCCGTACCTGGCCAGGATGATGGCGATCGTCAGCCCGGCCGGTCCGGAACCGATGATGGCGACACGGATCCCATTGGAAGGCGCGGGACCCTGAGTCATCTTGCTGGCGTAGGTTGATGAGATATAGTTCTCGATCGTTGAAAAATGAACCGGCGCTCCCTTTCGTCCCAGAACGCAGTGCCCTTCACACTGCTGCTCATGATTGCAGACCAGACTGCACACCGTGGTCAGCGGGTTGTTTTCAAAGAGCATTTTTCCTGCCTCGTCCAGTTTATTCCCTTTCAAGAGGCGAATAGCCTCCGGAATGTTTGTATTGATCGGACATCCCTTCCGACATTGCGGCACCTTACATTGCAGGCACCGGTTGGCTTCATCCATTACATGCAGCGCCATTTGCATACTCCTCCTTTTTCTTATCCTGGAAGCTATTTTAGCACGCTTCGCTTTTTGAAAACAAGAGGAGCGGCGGGATTTTTTTGTATCTTTTCACGAAATACTGAACATTTTTTTCACGATTTTGACATTTTTTTCACAGAGATTTCGGCGTCCGTTTACTGCGACCGGCGCTCCAGGTTTTCCCACCGGAAGTTGGGGATCACATCGTACCAGTTATCGATGCCGATGATGGCCTTGGCAAATTCCGTCACTTCCAGGGTCTTGGCGCTTTTATCGATATAACGGTACACCTCGTAGCTCTTCTTCATGTGGGTGGGCACATGCCGGTCCGTCCGGCTCATATCGCAGGAATACAGACCAAAGCTTGCCGACTGCTCCGCCTCAGAGGGCGCGTCCACCTGCCGGCTCATAATAAAGGCATCGATGTAGGGATTGCTGTCTACGATGTAGTACGCATAGGCGATCGCCGCCGCCTGCAGCTCCTCACATTCTCCCCTGGTGGCGCTGTTGGAGGTAAATCCCTGTTCTGAAAGGATGATATGGCGCACCTCACCGCTGGAATCCAGCATCTCTGACCGCTGAAAATAATCCGTAAGGACCGAGAGATTGGCGATATTGACGATGGGCGAATCCTCCGACCAGGTTACGAGTCCCGTCGAAAAGTCATCCCAGAACTCGGGTTCCGTAAGCGGCACCGCGTAAGGATGATAAGCCAATCCCCAGTCCATCTGTCCGCCCGCGCGCACATTCGCGTTAAACTTCTCGATCACTTCCTTCGCGTTGTACTTTAAGCTGCCGTCCGCCTCGTAATTCCAGTTGTAATCCGTAGAGAAAAATACACGGGCGTTGGCGCTGGTGCTCTTGATCGCGGTATAGAATACGCGGAAGGCCCGCTCGTATTCCCTGACGTAAGAATCCACGTCCATGGGCCCGACATAATTCCAGGCCTGGTTATTGATCTCATTGCCGATGATCCAGTTGGAGATGGTGCCGTTTCCCGTCCCGCCGTAATGCTCCGCCAGGAAAGAGGCGATCGCCTTAATATCCTCATATCCGGCCTGGGTAGCCGCATTGAACATGTAATAATACACGCCGTCCGTCTGGGTGACGCCCGGATAGTATAAGTCCGGCGCAGCGTCGTTCCAGCTGTTTAAGATCACCGCCGTCACCGAAAGATCCTTCGCGGTAAAATTCCGGACAATGGTGTCGTACTGATCCAGCAGTTCCTTATTGAAGTGATAGGTCTTTCCTTCATACTCGTAGTCGATCCCCGTTCCCAGGATAAACTGGAAAGGAAGATTGATGATCACATGCTTTACGCCGAGGGTGAACGCGTCGTCCAGAAGTTCCGGTTCAATGAGAAGTCCCTTCTTCGTCAGCGGCTCCTTGTACTCGTCCTGGTTCGGCGCCACCACTTCCGGATTGGTGATGTAGCTCATCTGGCTCACCGCCGTATACTGCTCCCCGTCCCAGACCGCCACCACAAATTTGGAATACAGGCGGCTGGACGATGTCCCCAGATTCAGCGGGACAGAGAAGCTGACCTGGTCTGCCTTTGCCGCCGAGGCGATGTAATCGGTCCTGGAACCGATGGCGTCCTCATAAGGCTGCAGTTCAAACAGGTAAAACTGGCCGTCCGTGCCGCTGATGGCGCCGGAATTCGTCCCGGTGATCTGAACGCTGTCTCCATTGATCAGGCAGGAGGTGATCCCCACCCATTCGGTCGGCGTTTCTGCCGCCCACGCCGTCCGCACACCGGAGTTCAAAAGCAGCAGCACGGCAGCCAGGACTACCCACAAAAGCGTCGGCAGGCCCTTTTTGATCTTTTTGAGAATTTCCATCATTTTCTGCCTTCTCTTCCTCCCTTCACATGGTGCCGGGTCAGCGCCCTGCCGGCCCGGATGTTCCCCATCATTATACCTTCTTTCTTCAGGAAAACAAGGTCTTTTCCTGTTAATTTGTCTTACGGTTTCCTTACCTGTCCCGTCCCTTCGCGTGCCGGACCGTGTTCACCGTTTCCGGCGCGGTTCTGACGGAACGCGCCGGAAAAAACGGGCAGCGCCGTCCCTTTTCAGATTCCCAGCATGGCGGCGATCTCCAGCGGATGGCCGGCCAGATACTTCGGATGAAACGCCTCCAGCTCCTGCCTTCCCCGGAATCCCCAGGCAGCTCCTGCCGCGTCAAGACCTGCGTTAGCCGCCGTCTGCATATCCGTATTGGTATCCCCCATGTACAGGCAGCGGGCCGGGTCCTGATCAAGCATCGTTAAGATCCGGAAAACGCCGGTCGGATCCGGTTTTTTCGGCATCCCCTCCTGCTCGCCCAGGATGCAGGCAAAGTAGCCGGCTCCATACACCGCCTCCACCGTCTCGATCCCCCGCTCATGCGGCTTATTGGTCAGCACGGCCAGCTGCATGCCAGCCGCCTTCATCCGCTCCAAAAGCGCGTCCATGCCCGCATAGGCTTCCAGGCGGTACAGGCAGTTCTGCCGGAACAGCCGGGGATACAGCCGGATCGCCTCATCATAAAACCGCATGGCGTCTTCTCCGCAGGCCGCGAGGCTTCTCTCCATCTGCTTGCGGTACCCGTCCCCCACCATCAATTTCATCTGTTCCTCCGTCAGCGGCCCCAGCCCGAAACGGGCAAGGATCAGGTTCGAGGTATGGGTCAGGGCGTGGATTGTGTTGATGATCGTCCCGTCCAGGTCAAAAATACAACATGTATATGGATTCTGCATCATCTGCTCCTCTCTTTCTTTCGCACCGTATGCCGTGTATCTGCATTATAGCATTCCCCGGTGCCTTCCGCAACGACACGGCGCGCCGCGCGCGGAAAGATTTTCCCTGTTTTTCTTGACGTCTCCATCTGTTGCAATTACAATAGTTGCAGAATCAACGATCGGCAGAGGAGGTCCAAAACCATGAAGGAATTTCTAACTTATCTTAAGCCTTACCGGCGGGATACCGCCCTGGCTGTTTTCTGCATTATGGCGGAAACCGTGTTTGAGCTGGTCATCCCGCTGGTCATGGCTTCCATCGTGGACGTCGGCGTGGCAAACGGCGATCGGCACTATATCCTGATGCGCGGCTTCCAGATGGTGATCCTTGCGCTTATTGCCCTGATCCTCGGCCAGGGCGCGGCCACCTTCGCGGCCCGCTGCGGCCAGGGGCTTGGCGCTGAGATCCGCAAAGCGGAGTTTGCAAAGCTGCAGGAATTTTCTTTTGCCAACACGGACCATTTCAGCGAATCGTCGCTGGTGACCCGTCTCACCAGCGATGTGACCACCATCCAGAACGCCGTTTCCTCCGGCATGCGGCCCGGGTTCCGTTCGCCGGTGATGATGCTGACCGCCATGACGGCCTCCTTCTGGATCAATCCCACCCTGGCGCTGGTCTTTCTGGTCGCCGCGCCCGTGCTTGGCATCCTCCTGTTTCTGATCATCAGCCATGTCCGCCCTCTCTACGGCGTCATGCAGGGGGCCATTGACCAGGTCAACCGGATCATCCAGGAAAATCTGACGGCGATCCGCGTCGTGAAAGCCTACGTGCGCGGCGACTACGAGACGGAAAAGTTCCAGGAGGTAAACGACAATCTCCAGGCCACGGCTGAGCGGGCCTTCCGCCTTGCCGTGCTGAACATGCCATCCATGCAGTTTGTGATGTACAGCACCATCCTGGCGATTCTGTGGTGCGGCGGAAACATGGCCGTCGCCGGCCGCATCAAGGTGGGCGAGCTTACCGGATTCTTAAGCTACGTGCTCCAGGTCCTGAATTCCCTCATGATGTTTTCCAATGTCTTCCTGATGACCACCCGGGCGCTTGCTTCCTGGAAACGGATCCGGGAAGTCCTGGATGAAGAGATCGACATCCGCGAGGACTGCGCGCAGCCCATCCGGGTGGAAAGAGGCGACATCCGTTTTGACCACGTCTCGTTTAAATACCATTCCGGCGCAAAAGAATACGTCCTCTCCGACATCTCCTTCCACATCCATCCCGGCCAGACCATCGGCATCATCGGCCAGACCGGTTCGGCAAAGACCACGCTGGTCCAGCTGATCCCCCGTCTTTACGAAGCTACGGAGGGCTGCGTCTACGTGGACGGCCACCCGGTCCGGGAATATCCCTTGAAAGGCCTCCGCGACTCCATCGCCATGGTACTGCAGAAAAACACGCTTTTTTCCGGAACCGTGAAGGAAAATCTGCTCTGGGGCAAAGAAGACGCCACCGACGCACAGATCGACGAAGCCTGCCGCATTGCGTGCGTCGATGAGTTTATCGACCGGCTGGAAAATGGCTACGACACTGAGCTGGGGCAGGGCGGCGTCAATGTATCCGGCGGCCAGAAACAGCGCCTCTGCATCGCCAGGGCGATCTTAAAATCGCCGAAGGTACTGATCCTGGACGACTCCACCAGTGCCGTAGACACCGCCACCGAGGCAAAGATCCGCGAGGACATGGCTGCCTGCCTGCCGGACACCACCAAGATCATCATTGCCCAGCGCATTAGCTCCGTTATGCATGCCGATCAGATCCTGATCTTAGACGACGGCCGTTTGAATGCCTGCGGTACCCATGAATCACTTCTGGCCACGAACCGGATCTATCAGGAAATTTATTATTCTCAGCAGGAAGGGGCGAATCTCTAATGGCAAGAATAGCGAATTACAACCGTCCGAAAGACACCAGGAAAACCCTGCTTCAGATGCTGGCCTATCTTGGTCATCACAAATGGTATATGCTTGGCATCGCTTTGCTGGTAACCATGAGCGCCATGGCCAATCTCATGGGGACTTACCTGCTGAAGCCGGTGATCAATGCCTACATCCTCCCTGGGGATATCCCAGGACTGATCCGCATGCTGCTTTGCATGGGCATCATGTACGCTGCCGGGGCCCTCTCCTGCCTGCTATATAACCAGATGATGGTGAAGCTTTCGCAGCAGGTCGTCAGCGAGATCCGCTCCGATCTGTTTGTCCACACCCAGAAGCTTCCGCTTTCCTACTTCGACACCCATACCCACGGCGAACTGATGAGCCGCTTCACCAATGACGTGGATACGATCACCGAGGCGCTCAACGGCAGCTTCACTACTCTTATCCAGAGCCTGATCACCGTATCCGGCACCATCATCATGCTCCTGGTCTTAAACTGGCGGCTTTCCATCATCGTGTTCTTTTTCCTGATCTGCATGCTGGTCTTTATCCAGTTCAACAGCCGCCGGAGCAGGAAGTACTTTAATCAGCAGCAGGCTTACCTGGGAAGCATTAATGGATACGTCGAAGAAATGGTCGCCGGGCAGAAGGTAGAAAAGGTCTTTAATCATCAGCCGCAGGACTATGCGGAATTCTGCCGGCGCAATGAGGCCTACCGCCAGGCAGCCACTAAGGCTCTGACCTACTCCAGCATGACCATCCCCACCATCGTGGCCCTTTCTTATGTTAATTATGCCGTGTCAGCCTGCGTAGGCGGTCTCTTCGCCCTCTCCGGGCTTACCGATCTGGGCACGCTGGCTTCGTATCTGGTATATGTGCGCCAGAGCGCCATGCCCATCAACCAGCTGACGCAGCAGATCAACTTCCTGCTGGCCGCCCTCTCCGGCGCGGAACGGATTTTCGATATGATGAATGAGGTTCCGGAGATCGACGAGGGCAGCGTTACCCTCTGCCATGTGGAAGACGACGGCCGCGGCGGCCTGCTTGAATGCAGCCGCTTCACCAAGGATTTCGCCTGGAAGGTACCCCTAGCCCCGGATGGCGCCCCGGCCATTTTCGATGAAGAAGGCGCCGCCGGCGCATCGCTGTCTGCGGACGGAACATGCGCCCTGATCCCTCTGCGGGGCGATGTACGCTTCCATGATGTGATTTTCGGCTATACCGCCGATAAAAAGATCTTAAACGGCATCAGCCTCTACGCAAAGCCTGGCCAGAAGATCGCTTTTGTCGGTTCCACCGGCGCCGGAAAGACCACCATCATCAACCTGGTCAACCGTTTTTACGAGATCGACGGCGGCGTGATCACCTACGACGGCATCGACATCCGCGACATGAAAAAGGACGACCTGCGCCGCTCCCTGTCCATGGTCATCCAGGACACCCACCTGTTTACCGGGACGATCGCCGACAATATCCGCTACGGCAGACTGGACGCGTCCGACGAGGATATCAGGACCGCTGCGCAGATCGCCAACGCCCACTCCTTTATCCGCCGTCTGCCCCAGGGTTACCAGACTGTTCTCCACAGCGACGGAGCCAATCTCTCCCAGGGCCAGCGCCAGCTTCTGGCGATCGCCCGCGCCGCCATCTCGCGGCCTCCGGTCCTGATCCTTGACGAAGCCACCAGCTCCATCGATACCCGCACGGAACGCCTCATCGAAAAAGGCATGGATGCCCTGATGGAAGGACGCACCGTCTTTGTCATCGCGCACCGTCTGAGTACCGTACGCAACTCCAAGGCCATCATGGTGCTGGAAAAAGGGGAGATCATCGAGCGGGGGAGCCACGAAGAGCTGCTGGAGCAGGGGGGCCGCTATTATCAGCTGTATACCGGACAGTTCGAGCTGGAGTAAGCCCGTCCAAGAAAGGATGAATATGGATGAACGATAAACATGAAATCATGCGGCTTTTGATCCGGGCGGAAAAGGCCCGAAGGCGGGTCCTTCAGCCTCTTCTGGCAGAGATCGGCCTGACTTTCGGCCAGGGACACGTCCGCATCCTCAATGCTCTGCGCCGCGAAGACAGTATCACCCAGAAGGAACTGGCGGAACGCTGCCATATGGATGAGGCTACCATCTCCCGCAGCCTGGACAAGCTGGCCCTGGCCGGGTATCTGGAACGGAAGCCTGACCCATCCAGCCGACGGTCTTTCCTCATCTGCCTGACGGAGGAAGGCCGCCGGGAAGCCGAAACGCTCCGCCAGCTTCTGGCAAGCGTCGATGACCAGCTGTGGACAGACCTGGGGGAGGAGGAGATGGAGATCTTCGCCCGCTGCCTGGAAAAAATATGCGAAAACCTGGAAAACTTCGCGATCGGCCGGTAAAACCGCGCAGGGCAGCGAGACCGCAGCGAAAGGCCGCGCAAGACGATACTTCATACCCTGCAGATAGAAAATTTTTCCTGTTTTTTATCAAATTTCCACAAAAACAAAATATTGTTTTGAAAAAGGCTGTTTGATTTTCCGGTTTTGTGGTACAATTCACTCAACAGCCCTGGTAACCATTTCATCTGGTTGCCGGCATTTTATAATTTCAGGGGGTATCATATGGCAAAAGAAATGATTGCAATGCTTCTTGCCGGCGGACAGGGTTCCCGCTTATACGCGCTGACCCAGAAGCTGGCAAAACCTGCAGTTCCTTTTGGCGGAAAATATCGCATCATCGACTTCCCGCTCTCGAATTGCGTCAACTCCGGCATCGATACGGTCGGCATTCTCACCCAGTATCAGCCGCTGGTATTAAATGAGTACATTGGCAACGGTCAGCCCTGGGACCTGGACCGGCTCCAGGGGGGCGTCCACGTACTCCCGCCTTATCAGCAGGCCTCGGGTTCTGACTGGTACAAGGGTACGGCCAACGCGATCTACCAGAACATTCCCTTTATTGAACGCTACAACCCGCAGTATGTGATCATCCTTTCCGGCGATCAGATCTGCAAGCAGGACTACAGTGATTTCCTGGCCTTCCACAAGGAAAAAGGCGCGGAATTCAGTGTTGCCGTGATGGAGGTTCCCTGGGAAGAGGCCTCCCGCTTCGGCCTGATGGTGGCTGACGAGAACGATAAGATCACCGAATTCCAGGAGAAGCCGAAGGAACCCAAATCAAACCTGGCTTCCATGGGAATCTATATCTTCAACTGGGATATCCTGAAAAAGTACCTGATCGAAGATGAAAATGATCCCGAATCCCAGAATGACTTCGGCAACAACATTATCCCCAACCTCCTCCGGGACGGCCGCAATATGTACGCCTACCATTTCAACGGTTACTGGAAGGATGTCGGGACCATCTCTTCCCTTTGGGAAGCGAATATGGAGGTCCTGGATCCGGAGCACAGCGGCATTAACCTGTTCGATGAGGACTGGAAGATCTACAGCCGCAACAGCGGAAAGCCAGGACATAAGATCAGCTGCGGCGCCGTCGTGGAAAATTCCATGATCACCGACGGATGTCGTGTGAAAGGAAAGGTAAAGCACTCCATCCTCTTCTCCGGCGTGATCGTGGAGCCCGGCGCACAGATCGAAGATGCCGTGGTCATGGGCGGGACCGTGATCAAGTCCGGCGCGGTGGTCAAGCACTGCATCATCGCGGAGAACGTGGTGATCGGAGAACACGCGGTCGTTGGCGCCATGCCGTCGGACGGCGAGAAGGGCGTGGCTACCATCGGCTCCGGCGTATACATCGGCGACCACGCCAAGATCGGCCCGAACGCCATGGTCAGCAAAAACGTAAAGGGAGGTGAAGAGCAGTGGTAAATTCCAATGCAAATGCGCTGGGGATCATTTTCCCCAACAGTTATGATAATCTGGTTCCGGAACTGGTGACCGAGCGCCTGATGGCTTCGATTCCTTTCGCGAGCCGTTACCGCATGGTGGACTTCATCTTGTCCAGCATGGTAAACTGCGGAATCGGCAACATTTCCATTATCGTCCGCAAGAACTACCATTCTCTGATGGATCACCTGGGATCCGGCCGCGAGTGGGACCTGACCCGGAAAAACGGCGGGCTGAATATCGTTCCGCCCTTCGCTGAGAAAGGCGTAGCCGTGTACAATGGCCGCGTGGAAGCCCTAGCCAGCATTATCGCCTTCTTAAAATCCCAGAAGGAAAAGTACGTGGTGATGTCCGACGTCAATATCGCCGTGAATTTCAATTTTAAGGCGCTGATCGATGCCCACGTTGCCAAGAACGCCGATGTGACCATCGCTTACACAGAAGAGGCCATTCCGAAGGGCATGATGGACGCACCCACCGTGAGCAAGGACCTGTATTATACCCTTGGCATCGAAGACGGGCGGGTAGACAAAATCTCCATCAACTCCAAGGAACCAGGCGTACAGAACCTTTCCATGAACATTTATGTCATTGACCGGGAATTCCTGATCGATCAGATCAGCGCCGCTTTTGTGCGCGGCTATGTCTATTTCGAGCGGGATATCCTGGCGCCGCAGATCCATGAGCTGAATGTTCAGGCCTTTAAATTTGACGGCTATCTGGCCAGAATCACCGACATGAAGAGCTACTTCGATGAAAATATGAAGCTGCTGGATGATGAGAACCTGGATGGCCTCTTTGCCGGGAACCCCATCTATACCAAGATCCGCGACGACAACCCCACCCGCTACATTAACGGCGCCTCCGCCAGGAACATCATGGCTGCGGATGGCTGCGTGATCGAGGGAGAGGTAGAAAACAGCATCCTCTTCCGCGGCGTCAGGATCGCCAGGGGCGCAAAGGTAAAAAACTGCGTGCTGATGCAGGGGACCGTAGTTGAATCGGACGCCGACATCGAGTATGTGATCACCGACAAAAACGCGACGATCACGGCCGGCAAGGAATTGAAGGGAACAGAAAGCTTCCCGATCTATGTGACCAAGCATAGGATCGTATAACGCAGGCGGCCTGCGGGCCGCAAAAGGCAGCGTCAATACAAAAGACGGTATCAATCCGTACCGCCCCGCCGGGATTTCGGCGAGGCGGCGTTTACTCTATCACCGAAAGAAGCCCCGCAGGTTGCCGCATATGCGCCTGATCCCCTGCAGGGCCTCTTTTGTTTATTCTTTTTCTTTCCGCTTACCGGAATTTACGCATTTTCAACCTTGAGCCGATTCCCGAGCCGCCGCACTTCCGTTTCCAGCGCCACGACCCGCAGCTGATACTCCTCCTGCGTCTGGCTGACCCGAATCGCCTTCTCCAGATTACGGCTGATATCCAAATGACCTTCCGCTATGATACTAATCTTCCGGTCGATATCATTCTCCAGCGTAGCCTGAACCTCCTGGATCGCATGCGCATTTGCAGCCACCTTCTCTTTCAGGCTGTCAACATCCGCTTTCAGGCTATTCACCTTCGCTTCCAGGCTGTTCACCTTCGATTCCAGGCTGTTCACCTTCGCTTCCAGGCTATCCACCTTCGATTCCAGGCTGTCCATCTTCGCTTCCAGGCTGTTCACCTTCGATTCCAGGCTATCCACCTTCGATTCCAGGCTATTCACCTTCGATTCCAGCCTGTCCACTTTCGATTCCAGCCTGCCCATACGCTCAGCTAACGGCGAGATTTCCTCCCGTACGACCTGCTGCATCATCTGCCGCATCATATCCAGATCTTTCTGCTCCACCATCAATCCCCCCTCGATCTCCTTTTCCTGAATTGTACAGGATTCCCGATCGAATTTCAACTGATTTTTTGTTAAAATTCCATTTTTTTCCATTCCGTGGAGCAGCAGCAACGGTCTGGTGATTCTACCATAACATGTAGCCGCCGTCAATGAGGATGTCGATTCCAGTCGTAAACGTGGAGGCGTCGGAGAGCAGGTACACAGCTGCTCCCACCAGCTCTTCCGCCCTTGCTACCCGATGCATGGGCGTTGCGCTCAGGTTATGTTCGGCGATACCAGGGTCGGTCAGCTGCATGAAATTCTTAACATTGCTCATCCCTTTTTCCAGAAAACCCGGAGAGATACTGTTCACCCGCACGTTGCAGGCACCAAATTCCGCCGCGATGCATTTCGTCAGATGGTGAACACCGGCTTTGGAGATCCCATATCCGGCCATCGTCCTGGGTGGGTAGTTGCCGATATACCCGCTCATGGACGCAACATTGAGGATCGAGCCCCTTTTTCTTTCGCACATCTTTTTTCCAAACCATTTGCAGCAGGAATACGTCCCCACCACATTGATGTGCATCAGCCTGTCCAGATCTTCATCGCTGTAATCAAATACCGTTCCGTGATGATTGATGCCGGCCACATTCAGCAGGCCGTCGATGGGTCCCATCTCCTCTTCGGCTTTTTCACTGACCGCTTTTACGCTTTCCTCATCCCCGATATCCAGGGCATATACCATCACGGTCACGCCGTACCGGGCTGTCCAGTCCGATTTCAGGCGGTTTAACTTTTCTTCCGTCCCCGGCATATCCGTAATGGCCAGATTCGCCCCGGCCTGCGCCAGACCCTCCGCGAAATGCATACCCAGGTTCCCCGCCGCTCCGGTCACTGCCACATTCCTTCCTGTCATTTGAAACGCTTTCATTACATCAAACATTTGTTTGTCTCCTTTTCTATAAACTGATCGGGGCGTAAGAGAAAGCTGACGCCCATGCTATCGGATTCTTTGCGCCGGTGTGCTGATCCAACGATCCAGCAGTTCCGTTCAGGCCAATTACAATAAGCCCAGCAGGTTCCACCAGGGAATGAACAGCACGCCCACGGCGATCAAAAGTAGCAGACACCTAAAGAGGTTCAGCTTGACGAAATCTTTGAAGCGGAACATTCCCATGGCGAAAAATGCCATCGTCCAGGCGTTCTGATAAGGCATAACATACATGTCGGTAGACAAAAGCAGGATGCTGACCGGTCCGGTGGGATTGATTCCCAGCTCCTGGCCAAGCTGCGCCAGCGGCGTTGCCAGACAGTTCATCAGGGCCAGCGGCGTCATGACCAGTTTGCCTACGATGCCCAGAGCAAAGATCGTGTAGGTCACGGCATAATCGCCTGCATTCTGAAGCAGCGAAAAGAGAAGGTTCGTGACCAGGGTGTCAAATCCTAATGCGCTCCCCACCGTGCCAATGCTGCAGCAGGCCACCATGAAGGCAATGGTCCCCATATTAATCTTGGCAACCGCCTCCGTCTTGCCTACATTAATTCCGGGAAGGAACAGGTACACCACTGCGGCCACAAAGCCATACAGCGTATCCAGGCCGTGCCAGCTGCTGGTCAGGATAAAGAGCAGGAGAAACAGCAGCGAGCACGCCGCTTTCTTTTCGACCAGCGTCACCTTTCCCAGCTTGCGGTACTCTTCTTCAAAATATTCTTTTCCACCGGCAATGTTATACTCTTTAGTCTTATAGACTCTGGTCAGGATAAACAAAAACACCAGGCAGACCAGGATATACGGCGCCATATAGAGATAAGTCTCATACCACATATAGGAGGCCGTCGGATCCACGCTTTTTACCGCGGCGTCCATCACCGGCACATAAGCCGGATTGTAGGTGTAGACAGTGGTGGATAAGGAGCCGCAGAACGCCGCCATCAACAGCACCGAGGTCGGCTTCTCATAAGGGCCGTATCCCATGGCTTTGCAAAGAGAGATCGCCAGGGTCAACATGAGGAGCCACGCCTGGACAAAGGAAATGCAGGCCATAAACAGGCAGGCAAAGTACAGGCCAAACACCAGGACGTTAAATGAGCTTCCGCATTTTCTTAAAAACCACAGGGCCAGCCGTCTCATCAGGCCGCAGTCCGTCATGACATTGGCAAAGATCATCCCCGCGGCCACGAGATACATCAGCGTATTGGTCCATGGCTGAAGCGCGGTTGACGCGTCCGCGATCCCCGCAAGCATGTAAGCACACGGCAGCACCATAGAAATCAGAAGGGTCGGCATCAGATCAAAGGCCACAATCAGGATGAAGCTGATGGAGATCGCGAAAAAGATCTGCAGCTCCCAGGAGATCGACGTGCCCATGGGAAGCAGAGCCAGCAAAATTCCCGCTCCCAGCGAAACCAGCCATTTAACCACAACCGAACGATCCGGCAGCGTTTTCGTTACTTCTGTCGCCATAGTTATCTCCTTCCCTCTTCTTCTTTCCGTTTACGCTCGACTTCCGTAAAATTAATCGTCTCAATATAGAAACCCAGTTTATCATAAGAATCAAAATACGCAAACTTGATCCCGGCTCCTCTGGGCGAATCGGCGCTGTGATACACTTCGATCCCGTGTTCCTTCATGTAGGCAATGGCTTCCTCATGGCTGGCCACATCAAAGCGGACATGGTGCATCCCCTTTCCCACCTTGTTGTGATATTCCATCCAGGCACTGTTTCCGTCAACCGGGCTTAAATATTCCAGCTGAACAGGAAATTTATCAAAGAAATCCATCCGCACGCCCGGTCCCGGATCCTGCCTGTCTCCCCGGAACACAGTGTTTTCATGGCGGGCGACCGTCCCGCCGGATACATTTTCCTCCGGGATTGCAAAAACCTCCATCAAATTTTTCCGCATCTGCTCCACTTCCCCGATCGGCGAAATGATGCCCACCTGGTCCATCCTGACAAAAATCTCATCAAATTTCTTTCCCATAAACAGCCTCCTTCTTTCTCTTTGTCTTCAATGAATGCTCTGGCAGTCGATCAGCACTTTTACCGCATCCGCTCCGGCTCTACAGAGCTTAAGCCCCTCTTCCAGCTCCTGGAGAGGCATGACTCTGCTGATCAGCTTATCGCAGTCCAGCTGCTTCTTCGCGATCATATCCAGTGCTTCATCAAAGTCTTCCTTTCTGTACGCCCGGCTGGTGATCAGCACGACCTGCTTATAGTGCATATTTCGGATGTGCACCTCCATCGGCCTGGAATACGTAGCCACCGTGATGATTCTGCCGTTTGGATGGCACAGATCCGGAGCCACCGCCAGACCAGCCTGAGAGCCGGACGCCTCAAACACTGCGTCCACGCCGTACCCGCCGGTCATCTTATCCACCGCGCCGTTTAAATCCTCTTCTCCCGGATTCAGGCAGGGGATGCCCATCTTCCTGCAGTTATCGAGCCTGGCCTCCGTCAATTCGCTTACCAGCACCTGCACGCCTTTTCCCTGAAGCACCGCAGCCGTCATCAGACCAATGGGGCCTCCGCCGATCACGACCGCCTTGTCCCCGGCCTTCAGCCCGGAACGGGACACCGCGTGGCAGCAGACGGCCAATGGCTCCGCCAGGGCGCCATGCTCATCGCTCACATTGTCCGGACAGCGGTGAAGGATCTGTGCGCTTACCGTCCAATCATTTTGGAACGCGCCGTCTTCCTCGATCCCCAGATACTTTACCTTGCGGCACACATTGCTGTCTCCGGCAAGGCACTCCGGGCAGACTCCGCAGGTTTTTAACGGACGAATCACCACCCGGTCTCCGCTCTTCCAGTCCTTTACGCCCTCTCCGACTCTGACGATCTCGCCGGAAGCCTCATGTCCGATGATCCTGGGAAAGGTAGCGATCCTCTCGTCCCACTCCCCATTGGCCATATGAACATCACTCCCGCAGATGCCGCAGAACGCGATCTTCACGGTCACCTCGCCTGCTCCCGGTTCCCTGACCGGCACCTCGCCAAGGGAAAAATTTCCGTTTCCTCCATACAATATCGCTTTTGCTTTCATCCCACTCTTCCTTTCTTTCGTTGACAAAGTGCAGTGCATGTGCTTACAATGAGATGTACCCCGTTCCGGACGGCGCGCGCCAGCAAACGAGAGCGTGCGCCAGCCGAAATAAAATCCCTTCCTTTACGCCGACTTTGTTATTTATTTATCATTCTTTGCCCTAAGTATATCGGAAAATGCCCGGCGCCTGCATTGTTTTTTTCTACAGGTTTCCCGGCGCAAATTTGTTAGCATCGACAAAGGAGTGTACGCCATGTATATCACTTCCCGTACCCTCATCCGTATTCTGCAACAGTGGAATCCCAGAGCTTACGGAAACGAAGCCGTATTTTTCTTCAGCCGGATCCTGCCGCCCGGCTGCGCCCGGTGGGAAGCCGGAGAGCGCCCGCTTCTGCTCCTGTCGGAAGATGAGTTCCTCCGTTTCCAGGCAAACCGGCAGCCCCCGACAGCCGTCTCCGGTTCACCCGCTGCCTGTATCGTAGCCGGAGACTGCGATCTGCCGGGCGGCGCTTTGGAAGGTCATCCGGTACAAAACCTTGGTTCTTCGGATGACGTACTCATTTTCGTAGAACGAAACGCTTCGCTGAAACAGGAAATCTTTCCTTGCCTGCTTCAATATTATTGTGAAAAAAACGACGAGCTTGCCCGGCTGAAGGAACGCCTGCTCCGCATGATGAGCAGCGGAAGATCTCTGCACGGCGTACTCCAGACCGCCACGCGGATCATGAAGAATCCTTTTATCGTCTATGACAGCCGCTATGCCCTGGTCGCCCATTCGGTTCCCAGGACCCTGGCGGTCCCGCAGGCCCAAAATGTCATCAAAAACGGCTATGCCAACGTGGATATCATCTCCCAGATGGAGAAGGACGGTTCCCTGGATTACGTGTTCTCTCATCAGGAGCATCCCAGTCTGGTCAAGATCATCAACGGCTACGAAAAACTGGCGGTCAGTATTTATAACGGCAGCGACTACGCAGGGCTTCTCTGCTTCTTTAACTATGTCCGCCCCATCCGGGAAGATGACTATGAACTGGTCCGCTTCCTTGGCGAGCTTACCCGGATCTATTTTCATGACCGGGCGCTGCCAAACAGCAGCTGGACGCCATGGGATTATCTCTTCACCACCATTCTGCATCAGAAACGCAGCCTTACCGAGGACGAGCTGGCGCGCCTGGGCCTGGAATTCCCCCATGAGATGCGGCTCATGGCCATCGCTGCCCCCAGCGCTTTCCGTTCCTCCCACGCAAACCAGCTGAAATATCTCCAGACCCGGCTGCACCATACACTGCCTGGCAGCCACTCTTACTTCCATGACGGCTACCTGCTCTGCCTTGACTCCGGCCGGAATCTCAGCCCTGCCGATTCCGCGCATATGCCGGCATTGTTGCGCGACCTGGAGCATCTGGACATGATCGGCGGCATAAGCAACCCCTTTTACCACATTTCCGGCCTGCGCACCGCCTTTACGCAGGCAGAAGCGGCCATCCTGCTAGGACATGCAACACAAAACGGGCATCCACGGCTGGCCGAATACAGCCAGGTAACCATTTGCCATATGCTTTCTCTGCTTGACAAAAAGTATGCCCTGGAGGATTTCTGCCACCCCATGTTTGCCCGGCTGGAACAGTATGACAGCCAGTACCATACCAACTATCTGAAGTTCTTCCTGATTTACTTTTTATGCGGACAGAACAGCCGTCTGTGCGCCGAATGCTTCGGCATTCACTATAACTCCGTAAAATACCGCCTGAATGTGATCCAGGAAGTCGGCGCGGTCAATCTGAAAGAAGACAATGCCGCGGTGCTGCTCTATCTTTCCTGCCGGATCTACATGAAAAAGAAACCCGGTCTTCTGGATCAATACAGCGACTTTTTTGAACGTCATCCGGAAATTTCCGTATAAACGATTCGTGATTTCTACAAATTTTAGCCCCTGTATTTGTCCGTGTGGATAATGCAAAGCCTCTTCCCGCCGGTTATAATTGTCTAAAATTTATCAATGTCGGGAGGTTTTCGCATGAAACTACAGTTAAACGGAAAAACCGCAGTCATCACCGGAGGCGCCCAGGGAATTGGAAAAGTAATGGCAATGGCATTCGCGCAGGAAGGCTGCCATGTCGCGATCTGCGATCTCAATCAGGAGGCACTTGCCGCAGCCCGTGAGGAATTCCATGAAGCCGGTCATGAACTGTATACCGCGCAGCTGGATGTATGCGACAACGCGGCGGTCTGCCGCTTCGCGTCGGATGTATCAGCCAAATACGGGACCCTGGATATCTGGATCAACAATGCCGGGATCCTATTCCCCAAACCGATCCTTGAACAGGATCTGGCCGATTTCGAGCGGGTGATCCGGGTCAATTTAAGTTCCGTCTTTAACGGTACGCAGGCCGCAGGCCGGGAGATGAAAAAGAACGGCGGCGGCGTGATCATTAACTCCGCTTCTTTCGCCGGTATCCTTCCCACCGCCTTCCGCTGCTCATACGCGGCATCCAAAGCCGGTATCATCGCCTTTACCAAGGAGACGGCGGCGGAGCTTGCGCCGGAGCAGATCCGCGTGGTGGCCATCGCACCCGGCATGGTGGAAATCGGTATGATGACCGAACGTTTAAACGGGCCGGAAAGAGAAGAGATCATCGGCCGGATCGCCATGCGCCGCTGCGCAAAACCGGAAGAAGTCGCTGATCTGACCATCTTCCTTGCTTCTGATGCCGCCTCCTATCTGACCGGATCGGTCTATGAGATCACCGGCGGGCAAAACTGCATCCAGGATATCATGAAACCCTGGGGTCTTGCCTGAGGCCAGGACCCCGGCGCGGTGTGAGGCCGAGCGAAGAAACAGGGATTTGCGCCCTGAAATAGCCGAAAAAGGAAGAGACAGCTCCGCAGAGAATTCAGGATTTAAACCATCCCGGATTCTCTGCGGCTGTCTCTTTCCTGCGTATCAGAGGTTACATAATATGCGGCGCACCGCTCATGGTGTAGGCAGAAGGCTTTGACAGATCGACCCTGGACCACACGATCGCGTCGAGGGATTTCATATATTCATAATTCAGATCCATCCCCCACCCCGGTTCGTCATTGGGAACAATGAAGCCATCCCGCACATGAAGGACGGAAGTAAACAGATCTCTGTCCATCCCCTCTTCCCTGGGTTCATTCTCCAAGTAGGTGGTGTTGTATACACTCATGCAAAAATGAACATTGATGCAGTTTGCCAGAGAACTCAACGGATTATGCGGACTGAGATTTCGGAAGCTGGGTTCCGCCATGGCAGCTATCTTCAGCATCCCGGTAAAGCCGCCGGCCAGAAGAATGTCCGGCTGAAGGATATCCACCGCGTGCAGCTTCAGAAGCCGGTCATAATCCCATGCGGTAAAGATCTGCTCGCCGGTAGCGATGGGGACGTTCCGTCCAACGCCGATTTCCGCCCAGTTTTCCATATTTTCCGGACGGATCGGCTCCTCCGCAAAGAAAGGCCGATAGGGTTCGATGGCCTTGATGCAGCGTTTCGCCTGGATCGGCTCGTAGATTTTGCTGGACATATCGATGCCAATCTCAAAATCATCACCCAGCGCTGTCCGTACCCCGGCGAACATCTTCTCAATATCCCGCTCTGCCTGCCCATTCCGATCGTATCCCAGTGAAGATACCATCACTTTGCAGGCTTTATATCCGTATTTCTCCATCTTGGGATAAAGCGCTTCCAGCGTCTCTTTATCCGTCTTTCCGTACGCATGGCAGTATACCGGCACCCTGTCCCGGACTGCCCCAAGGATCTTGTAAACCGGAAGATTTGCCACTTTTCCGGCAATATCCCACAAGGCCAGATCAATCGCACTGGCAACCGTATAGAGGACCGACCCGCCAGGAAATCTCGAATAGAAAAAAATGCGCTTCTGGATCCGTTCTCTATCTAACGGATCCTGACCCAGCACCCATTCCGACACATAGTTTACCATCTCCATCACACACTGATCAGCACCCACGCAGAACAGCTCACCAACGCCATGAATTCCCTCATCCGTATCCACACGGACATAATTAAAATTCCGGAATTGATTCGTGTGTACCGAATACGCCGTTAATTTCGTAATCTTCATACAAATGCTCCTTCCTGATTTCTAAATCGGATACCAAAACGTCGCCGTTAATATCATGGCCACCCCGTAAATTATCCACAAGGGCAGGCATGCCTTCAGTACATCCTTGATTTTGTAATGCCCCGCACCAAACGCAATGGCAATCGACGGAGAACCGGTCGGGCTTAACATGGCCGCTGTCGCTCCCGCGTAGATAGCAATGCCAAACGGTCGCGGATCGATTCCTCTGGATATGGCAGTCACGATGCCAAGCGTCGCGAATATCGTGGCCGTGGCTGTATTGCTCATAAACTGTGTCAGAATCGCGGCGGCAATGTAAAACGCGATCAGGATCATCAGCGGTGACGGATTGGATCCCAGGAGATTGACAATGACGTCCGCCACCAGGTCTCCGGCTCCCGTGTTTTGCATGGCTGTTCCCAGCGGCATAACACCGACCAGCATAAACAACGCATCCAGATTCAGAAAGTTCTTAACGTCATTCAAATCCAGGACGTTCAGATACATCAAAACGACCACCGCGGCAACCGCCAGAGCTGCCACATCAAAGGGCAGGTAGGATTTAAAGAAAAGGCCGACAAACACCAGGATAAACGCGATGTAGACATAATTTTCCTGCATCGGCTGATAGTAAACACTGTTCGCATTGCCTTTCTTACCGGCAATCTGCGCTTCATCAATCTTGTTTACCGGGAAGAAGCGCCAGCCAATCAACCCCATGTAGAGGATGCTGATAATCCCAGGAACGGCTACCACCTTCGCATAGTCGACCACGCTGAGCATCTGCTCTGACGAAACACCGTTTGCCTCCAAAAGCGCGTTAACCATAAGAAAAAACGTGCCAATCGGCAAAGCCCCCTGACAGGCGTGCCCAATCACGGCACCAGGGTAAAGCAGATGGGAAGGCTGGATATCGCTCTCCGGTCCAAGCGCAGTCATAAATGGCAGAAGCATACTGAGAATGGCCAGAGGCGAACTCAGATTAGTCATCACCGCGCAGATGATCAGATAAGCAAACACGATCATCTGTCCTTTACCCGAATGGTTCATCACCCATTGCCTGAGTTTCAGCACAAGGCTGGTCCGTCCCAGCGCGCCGCTGAGCACAAAAAGAGCGCCCAGGAGAACAATGTTTGTGTTGGACAGATAGGAATACGCCTCATCAAATGTCAGGACTCCGGTCAGGTGAAGTACCGTCGTCGCTGTCATTGCCACCAGCCCCAGCTTAAACCTTCCGCTCAAAAAGCCAAGCACCATTCCAACAATGACCGCAAGTGTAATAATCAGTTGCACATTCATGATCTTCCCTCCTCGTTGATCTACATTCCTGTTGTCCGGCGTTTTTCACAGTTTTTCCCGAGTTAACTCATATCTTTAGTATAAATCTCCTATTGCATGTTGACTATTTCAAAATAAATATATATATTATAAATAAATGTTATGACCTTTCGATTGGAGGTTTTGATGAATTCTACCTGTCAGCAATATATGATCGCTCTGGCTGAAACCGGTTCCATCACGCAGGCCGCCAAGCAGCTGAATATATCACAGCCTGCGCTCAGCAACTGGATCAGCACTCTGGAAAATCAGCTTGGACTCCAACTGGTTATCCGTTCAAAGCAACAGCTGATTTTCACGCCTGCCGGCCAGATCTATCTGAAAGGCTGCTATAAAATGATGCAGATCAGGCAGCGCACTTATGACCAGATCAGCAGCCTGATGGAAACGGAAAAAGGAAGCCTTACCGTCAGCGGCACGCCCAACAGCGGCGCCCTGATCTTTTCTGCGGTCTTTTCTCTGTTTCAGGATAAGTTCCCTTCCATCCAGCTTTACTTTCTGGAAGGCTATAACCGGCAGACCCTGCAGTATATCCGTGAATGACACGCCGATCTGGGCATCTGCAGCACCCTGGATCTGGAATCGTCTGATTTTGAGTTTTCCGATCCGGTGACACGGGAGATGGTCCTGTATCTTCCTGCTTCGCACCCGTTTGCCTATGATTCCGCAGATCCCAGATACAGCGAAGCGCTTCCCTTCCTCTCACTCAAAAAGCTGGGCAGCATTGATTTTCTCATGCCATCCGAGGAAATGTCATATTATGACGGGATTACTTCTCTGTTTCAAAAAGCCGGTTTTCATCCAAAGATCCGATTTAAGAGTGCCAATGTAGGCTTTCTGTATAAAATGGTTCAGCAGGGAAACGGGGCTGCCATATTGCCCCGTGAGCTTTTCTCTCCGCGGGATCCGGTAGTCGCTTTTTCGCTGAAGCCGAAATTTGCGCTGTACTCTACGGTGGCATACAAAAAGGGCAGAGCGCTAAGCCCTGCCCAAACCTACATGAAAACTTTGATCGGCAAACAGATCGCCCAAACTGCCAGGCAGTCTGAATAGGGGTGTAATATGGACGTAAGAATTATGGAATATATGCTGATGATCGAACAGGAAAAACATCTTTCCCGGGCAGCAAGCAAGCTGAACATCTCCCAACCCGCATTAAGCCAGGCGCTTTCCAAACTGGAGCAGAGTTTTCAGGCCCCGCTTTTTGTTCGCGCAAACCGGCAGATGATCCCCACAAAGATCGGCCGGATTTATCTTGACGGCGCCAGAGAGATGCTGCAGGTAAAAGAAGACACTTATCAGGCCCTGAAGGCGATGACCGCCGGAGACGCCAGGCAGATCAGGATAGCCGCGGATGCTCTGGCTATCCTGCCCCTGGAGAAGGAGCTTCTTCCTGCCTTTCACCACGCCTTCCCGCACAAAGATTTGTCGATTTTTCCTGCCGATTCCCACATAGCCAAAACGTATATCATAAACCACATCGCGGACGCTGCTTTTATCGCTTCCCGATTTACCTCAAACAGCATGCTGCGCTACCATCACCTGTACGACGAGAATCTGATGCTCTGCATCCCGGAGAACCTTCTTGGTCAGTACGAAGATGACCGGAAAAAGAACGCCTCCATCAGGATTCCTTTCATCTTTCCCCAAAGCGGTCTCTACTTTCGTATATTTTATGACAATATACTCGAAAAGTTATCTTTTTCTATAAGCAAAAGTTATGAGGCCGAAAACTTTCTGACTATAAAGCACCTGATGGAGCAGGGATTCGGCGCAGCTCTTCTTCCCGGACGCATGGTTCGTATGGCAAAAGGCTATGCCGTCCGCAGCATTTCTGCCGACACCTCTTTCAGCGTCTACTTCTCGATCCCACAGTATCACGATGAAACGGCAGAGTTCGATTACATCCTGAAAAAAGCAAAGGAAATCTTCAGCCGGAACTAATACGCTTCTTCCATCG
>CAYRMW010000012.1:0-45189 GCA_964425595.1 uncultured Lachnospiraceae bacterium | reverse complement strand
TTTACCGGATCACAAGATGGAAAGAAATGGAAAAACGGGTTGAAAATTTCCATAAAGGGCGATATAATAACTTCTGAGCAGTATCATTCTTATATTGCAGCCGGGCATCCGGCGCCGGTTTGTTCTGGACCGGCTGATTCCCGAATCGGAAAAACAAATGTACCTTGAAAACTGCATAATGTGAAACAGCCTACGACCAGGGCTTCTGTCTGATTTTCTGCGGAGGGAGGAGTATGTATGACGCAGAGAACAGATAATCAGGAGGCCGGTCGTCGGAAAGGCCTCGTAAAAAGGGGGCGCTTTCGCAAAACCGCAGCCGTGTTCCTGGCGCTGCTTCTGAGCCTTTCGCCTTTGGGAAGCGTGCTTTCGGGCAGCTTTGCCCAGGCGGCGCAGTTTAAGATCGAGGCGTTCCGGAAGGGAAGTATGCTGGACGATGACGATTTTTATTTTTTCAAGGTGAAACTTGGCACCGGCATTTATTACTGGATCAAGAGTGACGGGAGCCCGCTCTTTTGCGTGCAGAAGGATAAGGCGCTGATCGATGGGCTTAGTGGTTCGGAGACGTCCGAGGAATATGGAAACAGCAGGTATTTTTCCAGTCAGCAGTATGAACTGGTTTCCTTAGTGCTGCAAAGCTGCGGCATGCGCAGGGACGAAACCCGGGAGCTTACGCCGGGTGAATATCTGGCTGGTCAGGCTGCGGTCTGGGGTATCCTTACCGGGAACTGGGAAGGCACGGATCAGCTGAAAGAAGAAATGGAGGTGCTGTACGGGCACGTCGAAGACTGGAATGAGTGGACAAGCGATGAGCTGGTCGAGGACGCCCGGAATATGACGGATGCCATTGCCCGGGCAATCGATGATTACTTCGGCGACGACAGCCCGTACCTCCCGTCCTTCGCGTCGAAATACCCGAACCGGGCGCCATTGTGGCAGGCGGAGTGGGAGGACGATGTATGTGTGATCACCTTTGATCTGAACGATCGGGCGGAAGCGGTCAGGGAATTTACCTATGAGCTGCCCCAGGGCTGGAGCTGCTGGTGGGAAGGCGATCAGATCACCTTTCAGGGAGAAGAGGTTGAACCGGGGACGTATTCCATCAGCGGTTACGCGCCGGAAGGAACCGGACTGAGCGAAGCCATGCCCATTGGACTGATCTATATCGTTTATCCGACCAATTATCCCAGTTTTCAGCATCTGGCATCCAGCGTGGAGGTGACGGCTCCCTGGAGCTGTTATTTTCGGCTTTATGTGCCGGAGAAGCCGGATACTACAGGAACCTGGAGCCTGGAAGAAACGCGATATTACCGTCATCAGGAGGAATTTGAAGCCGTATACGGCGCGCAGCTGGAAAAGCGGGACGGAGAGACCGGGGATCTGCTGAAGGGCGCCGTTTTTCAGCCGCTGGAATATTTTGAGTCCGGCCAGCTGAAGGATACGGTGCTGGATCAGACGCAGTTTGCCGTCTGGGAGGGCTGGCAGGAAAGGTGCCCGGAAGAAGTGACCGGGGAGGACGGAAGGGTCGTTCACATCGACAGGAAAACCTATCATTATGAAAAAACATACTGCGGCGGTCACCCGGAACCGGAAATTCAGTACGAAGGGAATTCCGAGGCGCGCAGAGAGGAGATTGAGGCGGAAGCGTGGGCTGCGTGGGAAGCAGAGGCGGAGGCCTGTGCCGAACGATGCGATTACCATCAGATCGACGGCAGTGCCGCAGAGGAAATGGAGGCGGACCGTGATCTGGCGTACAGTCAGTTTATCCGTCTGGTTTACGGCTATACCTTTCAGGAAACGCAGGCCCCGGATGGATACCTGCTGCCGGAAGGAGGAGACCTGCAGAAGGTTTTTTGCGTATCCCTGCAGGCCGGCGGTAAGACGCAGGACGCGGAAAGTACATGGACGCTGTCCGCGCACACCGTGCCGGTTACACGGTCGCCGGCAGGAGGACAGGCGGGAGCGTCGGCAGGAGTGGCTTCCTCATCCGATGCAGCCCGCCCGGTGGCCTCGCCGTCGGATGCCTCATCCGGCCGGGATACGGCGGCAGGAGGCAGCCAGAACAGCGGCGTGTCCCAGAGCGGCAGTGCGTCGCAGGGCAGCGGGTCTCAGGGCGGCAGCGTGTCCCAGAACAGCGGCGGGTCACAGAACGGCAGTACGACCCAGAACAGCAGCGTGTCGCATCAGGCGGCGGCGGAACAAAACGCAACTTCAAGCCAGGCACGCAGACGCGCGGTCAGGCAAAATGCAGCCATCGTATGGCTGACCAGTACGATCCCGCCGCTGGAGACCGGAGAAGCCGATTATTCCGCTTTGTACACCTGCTTCGTGGATAATTTCCGGGAGACGCCGGAGGAGCCGACACCGGAGGAGACGATACCGGAAGAGCCGACACCGGAAGAGCCGACACCGGAGGAAACGATACCGGAAGAGCCGACACCGGAAGAGCCGACACCGGAGGAAACCGCGCCGGAAGAGTTAGCGCCGGAGGAAACGACGCCGGGCGTGCCGGTTACGGCGACCGGATCCGGCAGCGAAGGGAAGGACCGGGACAGGACGGAAAGTACAGTGACGCCGGAAACGGAAGCTTCTGAAACGCCAGTCCGCCAGGGCTGGATCGAGGCCGTTTACGAAGCCGGTCCGGCAAGCGGCAGCGAAGCGAAAAAAGCGAAAGAAGAGCAGATGCGGGCGGAAAAAATCCTGCCGAAAACGGGAGACGGAGACAGGACGGGGAGGAACCTGCTGCTCGCGCTCTTTGCCGGATCGGGGATGTCAGGCGCACTTCTCTGGTTCAGGCGAAGAAAGAGAGGGAGGGTGCGCCGGTCGCGAAAAGGCGGCTGGTTTACCTGGATGTTCCTTGCCGTTTTGCTTTTGACCGGATGGTCCGGCCAAAGGCAGGCGGCGTATGCGGCTATCGTCGAACCGGATGAGGGGGAAGTGATCATCCGTTATTTTGATGACGAAGATGGCGCCGGAGGGGCGGATGCGTTTATCCCGGCGGAGTGGTACGAGGAGGAAGAAGGGGTGACCTATTACCTGGATTCTTCCCGGAAGGTTGAAGAGGAAGTGCCTGAGAAACGGGAGCGGCAGACCAGGACGATGATGTTTTACGGGATAGAGGATCCGGCACAGATTCCGAACCAGATCCCGGCCATCGTGCAGGATGAAGAAAATCAACGGCAGGGCAGCGGAACATTGGAACAGATGGACATAGAGGAAATGTCCGGCACCTGGTCCGAGGATTTCCAGGTAGTGCTGACCTTTTATGATTACGGGGCGGAGAGTTACCGTTTCGGTGATCTGTCCGTGCCGGGAGAAGATGCGTTCGCTTTTCTTGTCAGGGAGCAGGATGCGTTTTTGGAGAGCATTGGATGCAGTCCACTGCGTTACCGGATCAACACGTTTGTCTGGGACGGGGAAGACTATCTGGAAGACGGGATCGCGTGCCGCAAGGCGATTGCCCGAGGCGCGCGCCTCTTGTCTGATTACCGGACGACGTTTTCCGGTGTGATCGATTATCCGGCGGTGACACGGAGCCGGTGGCAGGTGGTCTACCGAAGGCTTCGGGAAACGCTGCGGGAAACGGAAGAGGCGGAAGAACAAGCGGAGCCGCAGGCAGAAACCGTGCCTGTGCAGGCAGAGGAAGAGCCGCCGGAAGAAGAGCCGCGGTCGCCCGGATGGAAGATCACAAGGCTCTTGATTGCCTGCACCATTTCTCTGGTTGTCCTCATTCCGTTTCTTCTCTTTCTTCTCGTCTATGCCGGAAAGCGAAAAAAATCATCTTACCGGGAATAGTCCCAACTGTGCAGGCCTGCCGCGCCAGTCATCCCGTGGATGAGCGGCGGCAAACTTTTCCCGGCGAAGGGTGCCATGAGGGAAAAATCATGGTATAATAAACCTGCGCGCACCGGACGAAAGTTCTGCCGTTCCGGACATTAAGAAGAGAAGGAGAGAAGAGGATGGCTGTCAATCCAGTATATGAGAAATTAACCGGCTGCTATAAAAGCATAGAGGGGAAGATTCCTTTTCGCCCAGAAGTGGCGCTGATCCTGGGGTCCGGACTGGGTGACTATGCGGATGGATTCCCGACAGAGGGTGTGATCGACTACCATGAGATCGACGGATTTCCGATATCCACCGTGCCGGGGCACAAAGGCCGCTTTATCTTTACCCACGTGGAAGGGACGCCGGTGGTGATGATGCAGGGAAGAGTGCATTATTACGAAGGGTACGCCATGAGCGATGTGGTTCTGCCCACACGCCTGATGCGGATGATGGGTGCCCGGATCCTGTTCTTGACGAATGCGGCAGGAGGGGTCAATTACGATTTTTCCGCCGGCGATTTTATGCTGATCAAGGATCAGATTTCCTGTTTTGTGCCTTCGCCTTTGCTTGGCCCGAATATGGATGAGCTTGGCCCGCGTTTTGCTGATATGAGCCACATATACGATGAGGATCTGCAGCAGATCATCCGCGACAGCGCAAAGGAAATGGCGCTCTCGATTAAGGAGGGGGTATATCTGCAGCTGACCGGCCCGGCATACGAAAGCCCTGCCGAGGTACGGATGTGCCGGATCCTTGGGGCCGATGCGGTGGGGATGAGCACAGCCTGTGAAGCCGTGGCAGCGAACCACATGGGGTACCGGATCTGCGGAATATCCTGCATCTCAAATCTGGCCTGCGGGATGACCGATCAGCCGCTGAGCCATCAGGAGGTTCAGGAGACGGCGGACCGCGTGGCGCCGCTGTTTAAGGAGCTGGTCACCAGATGTATCCGGAAAATGGGGAATTCCTGAAATGGTGCCGCTGATCCGGGGGCAATCTTCAGAGTAAATTAATAAAAACATGGGTGGTTTCTTAATATTTCTATAGTACAATCTTCCTCGCGAGTAAGAGGCGACGCCGGTCGGGCGCGTTTTCATGTTTGGCGAAGGCGCGGCGCCGGTGAGTGTTTCTGAAGCGATGCCGCCATCCGGCGGCAGACTGGTAAAGAGAGAGCGAGGAGAGAAGACTTATGAGAAAAGCCAGTTTGATTTTAGCGGCTGTCTGCCTGGCAGCGGGGATCACTGCCTGCGGGAGCAGCGACACACAGAGCACGACGGCTGCCGGGGCAGCGCAGACGGAAGCTTCCCAGGAGATCGAAGAGGAAGCGGTGGAGGAAAAAGAGACCGATTCTTCTGCCGGGGAAGAAACCGAAGATGAGGACGCGGAAAAGACGGTGACGGGAAGAGTGGATGAAATAACTGACGGGACCGTTCTTTCCATCAGCGGACAGAATGATATTGCGTATCAGATCGATATAGCAGATGCGGAGACGGATGGAACTCTGGAAGTAGGCGAGGGAGATCAGATCCAGATCACCTTTGTGGACAGTGACGAGGAGATCAAGTCGGCGGTGTTCTACGACATTCTTACATCGGCTGAACTGGAAGGCGATATGGATCCGATCCTTTCCGGCGTGGTTGCTGATGTTGCGGAGGATACGATTTTTGTGGAGGCGGAAAGCGGGAACACATATTCGTTTTCCATCGCGATCGCCCAGCTGGTAACGGGCGGCGACGGCATTGTGGCGGGAGAAAGTGTGGATGTGACGTATTACGGGGAGCTGCCTGCCGCGGATGAAGAAGGGCTTGCGCTGCGCGTGATCACGGAGGAAGCGTCCGGATCCGCGGGAGCAACCTATAAGACGCTGTCCGGAACGATTGCATCCATCGATGAGGATACGCTGGTTCTGGAAGCTGGGGACGGCACGCAGTTTACCTTCGCGGTGGCCGGCGCGGCAGATCCGGAGGAATACCGGACAGGTGAGGCGGTTACCGTGACCTATCACGGCAGCCTGACGAATGGCAATGCGGAAGTGGAAGAAGTCGAGTCAGACGAAGAATTCAACGAAGACGAGGAAGATGACGAAGACGACGCAGACGAATAAGATACCGAAGCAGTTGCGTCCGTGAACGGATGCCGCCGCCCGCTCCCGGGCGGCCAGAGCAGCAGAAAGAGCGAGGAGGATATGCAGCCTTCCCGCTCTTTTTTCTGCTTTCTTGACGGTGCTCGTTATGACGGGCGCAAAGGAATACGGTTCCTTTGGGGATCGTCAGTCCCAATGGCGTCCCACCACGCCGACCGTCCCGCCAAAAACAATTTTGTGGTCTTCTATGTGTGAAGAGAAGGTTATTCTTTGTCTGCATACTTGAAAAGGGTATGCCCGATGTAAGTTTTGATCACGTCCTTGCAACTGGACTTTACCAGAAGCTGAGAATTTTTGTAATTCAGCGGAATGATCGGCATCTCCTCGATCAGGATCCGTTCAGCCTGTTCAAACAGCTCCATGCGAACCGAGTTATCTGTATTTGCACGCGCTTCCCTGATCAAAGCATCGTATTCTTCCGCCTTATCGTTGAGCCAGCGGCATTGGGTTTCGTTTTTACTGAGGGTGAAGCATTCCAGGTTCGTGCTGGGATCCGGATAGTCGCCTGTCCAGCCATCGAAACAGATATCAAAGTTGCCGGCTTCCTGCTCATCCCAGTACACCTTGCTTTCATAGGTGACAATCTCCACATTCACTCCCAGGTTCTCCTTCCACATGGCCTGCATGGCCTGAGCGACGTCTTTCTTTTCCTGGTCATTTTGCGTGATCAGGGTCAACGTGGGGAAACCTTCTCCATCCGGATATCCGGCCTCAGCCATCAAGCTCTGAGCCAGTTCAACATCTTCTTCGAACAGGTCGCCTACGGTGTTCCGATAGTCCTCATCCGAGCCTTCGTACGGAATTCCATGGGGCACAAAGGCATAGGCGGATTCGGGCTTGGATGCGACCATGGACTGATTGATGATGTCACGATCCAGTGCGATACTCAGTGCCGTCCGTACATTGGGGTCAGACAGATATTCTTTGGAGCAGTTAAAATCATAATAGCTTGTACCGATCAGGTCGTAGGAGATGAGTTCTTCGCTGTCGGAATATTGGCTTTGGGCCTGCGTGCCGATCACTGCGTTGTCCAGTACATCAACCTCGCCTGCATTATAAGCAGACAAAGCGGCCTCCTGGGACTCGATGAAAACGATCTCCACGCCATCCAGCTTCACTGAATCTGCATCAAAATATTCCGGATTCTTCTCAAGCACATAACTGGCCTGGGGATTGATCTCTTTGAGACGGAACGGCCCGTTGCACACATAGGTGTCCGCAGACTTGGTCCAGGTCTCCTCCGCTTCAACCACATCCTGCCTGGTGGGGAAGTACATGCTTACCGCTGTCAGATCCAGGAAGTAGGAAGTTGGATTTTCCAGGGTAACCACCAGCGTCGTATCATCTACTGCTTCTACGCCCACATCGTCTGCGGAAGCCGTGCCGTCATTGTATGCTTCACCATTTTTCAGATAGTACAGATATGCGGCGCCGGGGGAAGCTGTTTCAGGGTTCAGGCCTCTCTTCCAGGCATATTCGAAGTCGGACGCAGTCAGTGGCTGACCATCCGACCACTTCAGATCATCGCGCAGAGTGAACGTATAGGTCAGTCCGTCCTCACTGATTTCATAGCTCTCTGCACAGCCGTTCACAAGGCTGCCGTCCACGTCGATCTGCATCAGCCCGGTAAACAGATTTTGCAGGACAGTAGATGAAGTGGAGTAGTTGTTCATGTTTGGATCCAGTGTTTCGGGCTCGCCCTGCATCACATACGTAATGATCTTTTCGTCATCCGAAGATGCCGCTTCCTCTGCGGCAGCGGTCGTTTCCGTGCCTGAACTGCTTGTCTGGGTGTCCGAACTGCTTGAGCAGCCTCCCATCACGGCTGCGGCCAAAATGCAGCCAAACAGCGCATACCATCTTTTCTTCATAAATGTGTCTCCTCCTTTTTATTGGTCATACAGGTGGCAGGCCACCTGGTGATCATCACTTACCTGTCTGAGCAACGGCTTGGTTTCGGTGCAAATGCTCTTTGCAGCGGGGCATCGGGCGGCAAAAGGGCAGCCCGGCTTTGGGTCGATTGGTGAGGGGACATCCCCCTCCAGGACGATGCGTTGCTGTTTTCTGGCCTGGATAGGATCTGCCTCCGGCACAGATGAGAGCAGGGAACGAGTATATGGATGGAGCATGTGCTCGTACAGCTCGTTTGCCGGCGCGTACTCCACCAGATTACCCATGTACATCACGCCGACAGCAGAAGAAATATGACGCACCATAGACAGGTCATGGGAAATGAACAAATAGGTAAAATGAAACCGTTCCTGCAGCTCCTCCAAAACGTTGATGATTTGGGCCTGGATGGATACATCCAGCGCTGAGATGGGCTCATCGCAGACAATGAACTCGGGTTCTGCCGCCAATGCTCTGGCGATGCCGATCCTCTGCCGCTGTCCGCCGGAAAACTCGTGAGGGTAACGGTTGAGATGATCCGGTTTCAGACCAACCATGGAGATCAGTTCCTGAATTCGGTCCTGCCGGTCTTTGCCTTCATAGAGCTTTAGGGCCCACATGGGTTCCGCGATGATGTCGCGGACATTCTTCCTGGGATCCAGGGAAGTATACGGATCCTGGAAGATCATTTGCATCTTCCTTCGGAAGGGCTGCATCTGTGCGTCGGTGTAACGGGTGATGTCTGTGCCCTGAAAAATGATCTTTCCGGCGGTAGCTTCATAAAGCCTTAGGATCGAGCGGCCGACGGTAGTCTTGCCGCAGCCGGACTCCCCGACCAGGCCCATGGTCTCGCCATGCCGGATGGAAAAGGATACACCGTCCACCGCCTTTAAGGTCTTGGCTTTGGAGAACAAACCGCTCTTCAGTTTGAAATGCATCTTCAGATCCTGGACATCCAGGCAAATGTTTTCGCTCATACCAGCTTTACCTTCCCTTTCTGCGCGATGACCGACGGATGATGGAGCCAGCAGGCACTTCTGTGGCCGCACTCCAGGTCAAAAAGTCTGGGCTGGCTGCCAGCGCACAGCTTCATGGCGTGGGAACATCGGGCCGCAAAAGGACATCCCGCCGGTGGATGCAAAAGATCCGGGGGCGTTCCGTAAATGGGAATCAGCTTTTCTCTGCTTTTCTGAGGAATGGAAGCCAAAAGCCCCGACGTGTAGGGATGGCCGGTGCGGTAGAAAATATCTTCAATTTTTCCTTCTTCCATGATCAGGCCGCCATACATGACGATGACCCGGGTGCACATACTGGCAATGACGCCAAGGTCATGCGTGATCAGGATGACAGACGTGCGAGATTCCTCTTTCATGCGGGTCATGAGTTCCAGAATCTGTGCCTGGATGGTCACATCCAGAGCGGTCGTTGGCTCATCCGCGATCAATAATCCCGGGCGGCAGCTCATGGCGATAGCAATCATCACCCGCTGGCGCATGCCGCCGGAAAGTTCGTGGGGATATTGTTTAAGCCGGCGTTCCGGACTGGGGATGCCGACTGCTTCCAACAGCTGCAGGGCTCGCTCTCTGGCTTCCCGCCGTTTTAGATGCCGGTGACGCATCAGAGGGCTGAGGATCTGTTCTTCAACGGTAAACAGAGGATTTAAGCTGGTCATAGGATCCTGGAAGATCATGCCGATGCGGTTTCCCTGGATGCTTCGCATTTCTTTCTGAGGGATTTTGATCAAGTCCTGACCGTCAAAGTTGAGAACGTCCGCATCCAGAGCGGCATTATCCTCCAGCAGGCGCATGACGGAGAGCATGCTTACGCTCTTGCCGCAGCCTGATTCTCCAACGATCCCCAAACTCTCCCCCTTCTCCACATAAAAAGAGATGCCCCGCACTGCCTGTACGATGCCTGCATCCGTGCGGAAGCTGGTATGGAGATTTTTTACTTCTAAAATGTGTTCTGCCATGATCTCTCCTGCCTATTTTTTTAATCGGGGGTCCAGCGCGTCCCGCAGCCCGTCACCGATAAAATTTAAGGAAAAGATAGTGATGCTGATTGCCGCCGCCGGAAAGAGCATCTGATACGGATAAGAGAACAGGTACTCAATGGCGTCATTTGCCAGGGTACCCCAGCTGGCCATCGGCACTTGAATGCCGATTCCTAAGAAGCTTAAAAAGGCCTCCTGAAAGATAGCGGAGGGGATTAAAAAGGTTACGGTCACAATGATGGACCCCATGCTGTTGGGGATCAGATGATGGATCAGGATCTGCCACCGGCTCAAGCCGCAGACCTTGGCGGCCAGGGCAAAATCCTGTTCCCGCAGCGTCAGGATCTGTGCACGGACCATCCGGGCTGTGGTGATCCAGTAGGTCAGGCACATGGCGATGAGGATGCTTTGCACTGTATTGCCCAGAAACATCATGATGAGGATCATGTAGATCATGCTGGGGATCCCTGTGAGAATATCCACGATGCGCATCATGACCATATCGACCATGCCGCCGAGGTAGCCGGCGACGCCGCCGTAGAATACACCGATCACCATGTTGATGGCTGCCGCGGTAAAGCCGATGGTCAGGCTGATGCGGGCGCCGTACATGGTCCGGACAAAGATATCCCGGCCCATCTTATCCGTGCCGAAAGGATGAGCCAGGCTGGGCCACTGCAAGGCATTCGTAAAATCCGTCTGGTCGTATGTGTACGGGGAAAATATGGGGACCAAAATGGCTGCCAGCGTCATCAACAGGATGATCACGCTTCCCAGCATGGCCAGTTTGTCTTTTTTGAGACGATTCCAGCAGTTCCTCCAGTAAGATACACTGGGACGCCCGATCGTTTCCGTCTCTTTTTCAGATTCCGGCAAGGCTTCCAGCAGTTCTGCGGGAATCGGATCTTCCACCAGATAAAGCGTCTGTTCATTCATGCGGTTCACCTACTTTGTGATCTTTACTCTCGGGTCAATGATTGCGTACAGGATATCCACCACCAGGTTGCACAGGATGATCATAGCACCCAAAAACACGGTCAGGCCGAGTGTGACGGAATAGTCCCGGTCTGAGATCGCCGAGACAAAATACCGCCCCAGCCCCGGGATGCTGAAGAGCTTTTCAATAATGAAGGTGCCGGTGAGCAGTGTGGCGACCAGCGGACCGACATAGGTGACGATCGGAAGGATGGAATTTTTCAGAGCATATTTGCTGATGACCAGATATTCCGGAGTTCCCTTTGCCCGCTCGGTACGGATATAGTCCTGACGCATGGTCTCCAGCATACTCGAGCGCATCAGCCGGGTGATATAGGCAATCTGCGAAAAGGCCATACAAAACACCGGAAGGACGTAATGCTTCCAGGAGGTCAGACCATATGAGGGGAACAATTTCCATTTTTCACAGAACAAATACATCATGAGCACGCAGACTACAAAGCTGGGAACAGAAACGCCGATGGTAGCAAAGACCATGGACGCGCCGTCGGCCAGTTTTCCGCGGCGGACGGCGGCAATAATGCCTAATGGAACCCCAACGGCCAGGGCCACGAGGATACCCAGGGCTCCTACTCTGGCCGAGACAGGAAAACCGTTCGCGATGAGTTCATTCACGGTGGTGTCCAGCTTCTTAAAAGAGGTTCCCATATCGCCGTGAAGAAGGTTGCTCAGGTAACGGACGTACTGCACCGGAAGCGGGTCATTGAGCCCATATTTGTCCTGGATCTGCTCCAGGATCTTTTCCGGCACATTTCGCTGCTCAGACGGGCTGAACGGACCACCGGGGATCATGTGCATAAGAAAAAAAGTAAGCGTTATCAGGACAAACAGGGAAAGGATCCCCGCAAGAAGACGCTGGATGATATACTTGATCATATTCACACCTGCCTCATAATACTAAAAAATGGCAATAGCGCAATAAGAACAGCCTCAGTGCACCGTTGCCAAGAACCACTTGGTTCATATTATACCCTGCTTCCATAAAAAGTCAAGGCATTCGATGGCCTTTTATATCGCCCGATTTTTCTGCCGGGCCGTGTTTTCGGAGGCGATTTGCGGAAGAAAAGACGGCATTTTTTATTGACAGTCCCCGTGCCAAGCGAGTAAGATAGTGATGTTGACGGCAGTCATGATGTGGATTTTAGCATGTGTGGAGGAAGCGATACATGGGATCGGTTCATGAGAAACTGAATGAGATTTTGCCCCGGATGATCGAGATGAGTGAGGATATTTACCGTCATCCGGAGCTTGGCTTTAAGGAATTCCGCAGCAGGGAGAAGGCCATCGCGGCTTTGGACGCGGCGGGTATCCCGCATCAGGACGCGGCGTATACCGGCATTACGGCCTGCCTGGATTCCGGGAGGCCCGGCCCGAACATCGGCCTGATCGCCGAGTTTGACGCGGTCCCCACGCTGGGGCATCCCTACGCGAATGAAGGGGACTGCGCGGCGCATACCTGCGGTCATTATGCGCAGCTCGGCGTGATGATGAGTCTGTTCCTTGCGATCAAGGAATCGGGTATGCTGGATGCGCTGTGCGGCAAGGTTACCCTGCTGGTGACGCCCGGAGAGGAGTTCTGCGATATGGATTACCGGAAAGGGCTGATCGCGGAGGGGAAGCTGCATCATCCTTCCGGAAAGCAGGAGATGATCGCCACGGGCGTGTTTGATGATATCGATATTATGCTTTCCTGCCATGCCATGGGTGTGGATATGGAGAGATATCACGCGGAAATCGGATCCGGGCTGAATGGTTTTATCCAGAAACGGGCCATTTTCCATGGAAGGGCATCGCACGCCGGGGCAAATCCCGAAGGCGGGATCAATGCGCTGAACGCGGCGAATCTGGCGATGACCGGGATCAATTTCCTGCGGGAAACCTTTCGGGCGGAGGATGCCGTCCGGGTGCATTTTGTCATGCAGGAGGGCGGGCAGACGGTGAACACGGTTCCCGCGCGTACCCGGCTGGAAATGTATGTCCGGGCCAGGACGGTGAAAGCGATCCTGGAGACCAATGAAAAAGTGGATCGTGCTCTTCGTGCCGGCGCGCTGGCCATTGGCTGCGATCTGGAGATCCAGGATATGCCGGGATATTTCCCGCTCCATCAGGATGAAAACCTGACGGCGCTGGTGAAAAAGCACATCCTGGACTATATGGGACCGGAAAAGATCGCGCAGGGGACGCATGGCTTTGCCTCCGGAGACATGGGGGATATCTCGTTAATGTGGCCTACCGTAGAGATCGGCGTGGCCGGATTCTCCGGGACGCTTCACGGAAAGGACTTTAAGACGGCGGACCCGGAGCAGGCATACTGCGTTCCGGCCCGGTATTTTGCCGACACGATCGCCGATCTGTTGGCGGACGGCGGCGCGGCGGCCTGGAAGATCAAAGACGCGTTCCGGCCGGTACTGTGTAAAAAAGACTATCTGGATACCCTGGATAGTTTAAATAAAACAACATTGTATGAAAAGGAGAAAAGCGTATTATGAAAAAACATGTATTATCGGGTGCTCTTGTTCTGACGATGGCGGCATTCGCGCTGTTTGGCTGTTCCGGAAGCAGCAGTTCCGACACCACGGAGGCCGCGGCGGATACGGAGACTTCCGCAGCCGATGACGCACAGCAGGAGGATGCAGACGAAGAGAGTGAGGAGGAGACGGCTTCCGCCGATCCGCTGAAGGTTACCTTGCTGGTCACCGGCTCCTTTGGCGACAAGGCGTTCAATGATTCCGCGCAGGCGGGCATGGAGCGCCTGATGGAGGAGATGGGCGGCCTGGTCGAGGTGGAGATGATCGAGATGGGCAGCGACAAGACCAAGTTTGAGGGCTCCATGCTGGATGCGGCCGAGTCGGATGCCGACCTGATCATCACCGGACTTTGGGACATGAAGGAGATCACCGAGCAGGTGGCGCAGGAATTTCCGGACAAGCGTTTCATCATCTTTGATACGGATGTCGATTATACGCTGGGCGACCTGAGCAATGTTTATTCGATGAGCTATAAGCAGAACGAGGGCGCGTTCCTTGCGGGTGTCCTGGCTGCCAGCCTGACCACTTCGGACGTGGAATACGCCAATGAAGAGGCGGTGATCGGCTTTGTAGGCGCGAGAGACACAGCGGTGGTGATCAATGACTCGGTGGTCGGCTATATCCAGGGCGCGCAGTTTGTGAATCCGGATATCAAGGTCCTGGTATCTTACGTTGGTTCTTATGTGGACTCCGCGACCGCGAAAGAACTGGCGCTGACGCAGTACTCCTCCGGCGCGGACTGCGTGTTTGTGGCTGCCGGTCCGGCTTCCGTAGGCGTGATCGAGGCAGCGGCCGAGAGCCAGAAGTATGTGATCGGTGTGGATTCGGATCAGGCCCTGGCCTATGAGGGACAGGAGGAAGCCGATTACATCGTATCTTCTGCCATTAAAAACGTGGGCGACAGCCTGGTGGATGCCATCAAGAAAGATATGGCAGGCGAACTGCCCTACGGCGAGTATGAGATCCTTGGCCTGGAAGACGGCGTAGTCGGTCTGGCGGACAACGAGATTTATCAGTCCATCGTTCCTGAGGACATCCAGGAAGCGGTAAATGAAGCCAAAGAGCAGATTATCTCCGGAGAGATCGAAGTAAATACGGCTTACGGTATGGATGAGGAAACGCTGAGCGAGATCATTAGCAGCGCGCAGTAATCGTAAAGAATCCTGCTTTGCAGGATTCTTTTTTAAGATGGAGGATCACTATGGAGCAGGGGAACGTCCTTGAAGCACGAAATATCACAAAGGTATATCCCGGCGGTGTTGTGGCGAATCACAATGTTGATCTGCAGGTCCGGAAAGGGGAGATCCATGCGCTGGTCGGGGAAAACGGCGCGGGAAAATCCACGCTGATGAAGATGCTTTTCGGCATGCTGACGCCTACGGAGGGACAGATCTTCGTGGAGGGGAAGGAGGTGCACTTTTCTTCCTCCAGCGATGCCATCGCGGCAGGTCTGGGGATGGTGCACCAGCATTTCATGCAGGTTCCGTCGATGACAGTGGCGGAAAACCTCATCCTCGGAAAAGAAACCGGAAACGCGCTGAAGGTGGACCGCAGGGAGGCGGTGCGGATCACGCAGGAGCTGTCAGAACGGTATAACCTGAAGGTGGAGGCACAGGAGAGGGTAGAGGATATTTCCCTGGCCATGCGCCAGAAGCTGGAAATTTTAAAGGCTCTTTACCGGGGAGCCCGCATCCTGATCCTGGATGAGCCGACGGCGGTGCTGACGCCACAGGAGACCGAGGAGCTGTTTGAGCAGCTTAAACTGCTGCGGGAGCACGGTCACACCATCATTTTTATTTCGCATAAGCTGAATGAGGTGAAGGCCCTCTGCAATCGGATGACGATCCTGCGGGACGGAAAGACCATGGGGACGTACGAGATTTCCGCACTGGATGAGCAGGAGATCTCACGGCTGATGGTCGGACGGGAGATAAGCCTGGATATCGCGAAGGAGGGGGCGGATTTCGGGGAAAATATTTTCTCGGTAAAAGATCTGGTCTATGTGGACGCATTCGGAAAGACCAGGCTGGATCACGTATCCTTTTCCATCCATCAGGGACAGATCATGGGCATCGCGGGAATCGACGGCAACGGCCAGTCGGAGCTGGTGGAGACCATCGTGGGAACCTTAAGGCAGCAGCATGGCGCCATTTTCCTGAAGGGGAAGGATATTTCCCGCGCTTCGGTGCTGGCCAGGCAGGAGGCGGGAATCTCTCATGTATCAGAGGACAGGCTGAAATACGGTTCTGCGCCGAAACTGTCCCTGGAGGACAACACGATCTCCAAGGTGTATTATACGGATCAGCTGAAATCCCGCGGCCTGATCGACGGGAAAAAGGTCAGCGCGTTTACCGAGCGGATCCTGAAGGAATTCCTGGTGAAGTACGATAATACGAAGCAGAGCGTGACGGAGCTGTCCGGCGGAAACGTGCAGAAGCTGATCGTCGGACGTGAATTTGATTATGAACCGGAGCTGCTGATCATGAATCAGCCTACCCGGGGGATCGACGTGGGCGCGATCGAGTTTATCCGGAAAAAAATCGTGGACATGCGCAGCAGAAAGAAGGCCATCCTTCTGGTATCCGCAGACTTAAGCGAGATCCTTTCCCTAAGCGACACGATCCTGGTCATGCATGAGGGGCGGATCGTCGGATACATTGATGATGTGAAGCGGATGTCAGAGAAGGATCTGGGTCTGTATATGCTGGGTGTGAAGGAAGACTCCAGGGAGAAGATAGGAGGTGCGTACTGTGAGTAAAAAGTTTACGGCTGTCCGTCTGCTGTGCGCATTTGCCATTGCGATCGCGCTGTCGATCGGCATTATCCTGGCGGTAAGCGATGAACCGGGGACCGCGATCTTTAACCTGTTTTTGGGACCGCTCCAGTCTAAGCGCCACTTTTTTGAAGTGTTCTCGACCAGTGTCCCCCTAATCTTTACGGGCCTGGCCTTAGGGCTGGTGTTTAAATCAGGCAATTTTTCCATGATCACTGACGCCTGTCTGTATATCGGCGGGGTGGTTACCGCGGCGCTTGCCATCGAGCTGGCGCTTCCGGCAGGCATCCATCCGGTGGTCATCATGATCGCGGCGGCCGCGGTGGGCGGGATCATCGGCAGTATCCCGGCGCTGCTTAAGGTGTATTTCCATACGAATGAGCTGGTTACGTCGCTGATGCTGAATTACGTCTTCTACTATCTGGGGATTTATATCGTGACCAGGTTCCTGGCGGATCGCGAGGCCGGGTCCTTCGCGTCCAGACGCTATGAGGAGAGCGCACTGCTGCCGACGCTGATCCAGGGAACGGATTTCCATCTGGGTTATCTGATCGCTATCGCCGTGGCGGTCGTCCTGTACATCCTGGTCTTTAAGACGAAATTCGGCTATGAGATCCGGGTGTCCGGCAGCAATCCGCAGTTTGCGAAGTACTCCGGCATGAATACCAGCCGGGTGATCATCCTGACGCAGGTGGTGGCCGGAGCCGTCGCCGGATTGGGCGGCTCCGTGGAGCAGCTGTCCATGTATCAGCGGTTTAACTGGCAGGATTCGCCGTCGTATGCCTGGGACGGCGTGATCATCGCCATTCTCGCGGGAAATAACCCGAAGATGGTGCCGTTCGCGGCGTTCTTTCTGGCCTATATACGGGTGGGCGCGGATCTGATGTCCCGCCGCTCGGATGTGCAGAATGAGCTGGTATCCATTATCCAGGCGGTACTGATCCTGTTTGTTACGGCAGAGCGCTTTATGGCGGGCTGGAAACAGCGCCAGGAAGCAAAAAAAGCACTTGGCGGGGAGGTGTAGAGAATGGATGTGCTGCAGGATATTTTAAGAACCTTGAGTCTTCCGGAATTTTACTTTGCCATGTTCCGGAGCGCGACACCGGTGCTCCTTACGACGTTGGGCGCCATGGTGGCTTCCCGGTCAGGGACGAATAACATCGCGCTGGAGGGGACGATGCTGATCGCTTCCTTTGTGGGCGTTGTGGTAAGCGCCTTTACCCAGAGCGCGCTGATCGGCTTTCTCGGGGCCGTCTTCTCCGGTTTCGTGGTCAGCAACATCCTGGCCTATTTTGTGCTGAAATTAAATTCCAATGCCGTGATTTCCGGTATCGCGCTGAATACCTTTGCGTCAGGCGGGACGATCTTCGTCCTGTACCTGGTCACCGGAGAAAAGGGCGCGTCTACTTCCCTGCTTTCTCTGACGCTGCCCAGTGTGACGATCCCGCTGGTCAAGGACTTCCCGGTGATCGGCGTGATCCTTTCCGGCCATCACGTGCTGACCTATGCCGGACTGATCCTGGTGGCGGCCGTCTGGTATATGTTTAAGTATACCCGCCTTGGCATGCATATCCGGGCGGTGGGCGAGTCGCCCGAAGCGGCGGAGTCGGTGGGGATTCCGGTCAGGCGGGTAAAGTACATTGCACTGAGCATAAGCGGTATCCTGACGGGAATGGCAGGCGCCTTCCTCTCCATGGGCTACGTCGGTCTGTTCTCTTCCGGAATGACGGCCGGACGGGGTTACATTGCCCTGGCAACCCAGGCGATCGCTGCGGGAAACGCGGTGGTGGGTATGCTGGCCTCCCTGCTTTTCGGTTTCTGCCAGAGCATGGCCAATTACCTGCAGGCTTCATCCATTCCGCTTCAGTTTATCCAGCTGATGCCGTATCTGATCATTGTGATCGCCTATACGGTCTATTGCTATATGGTCGAGCAGCGGAGAAAGAAAAAGCAGCTCCGGGCTGCGGCGAAAAAGAACGGCTAGGCGGACCGGCCGCGGCAGGGCGGACCGACGGCCGGCGGAAAGGAGATCAACATGCAGAAACTCGTAGAATTACATTTACACCTGGACGGCTCTCTGCGGCCGGAGACGGTGTGGGAGCTGGCCAAACAGCAGCAGATCTGGCTTCCGGCCGCAGATCTGGGAGAGCTTCGCGATGCGATGAAAGTGCCGGAGGACTGCCGGAATCTCCATGAGTGCCTGAAACGCTTTGATCTTCCGCTCCTGGTCCTCCAGGAGGCGGATGCCCTGGAACGGGTGACGTTTGAGCTGACCGAGGATCTGGCAAAAGAAGGGCTTACCTATGCGGAGATCCGGTTTGCCCCCCAGCAGTCCATGCAGCATGGGCTTACGCAGGATCAGGCGGTGGAGGCCGCCATCCGGGGCGCAAAGCGGGGGATGGAAAAATATCCTTCGATCCGGGTGGGGCTGATCCTTTGCTGTATGCGGGGTGAGGATAAGGAGGCGCTGAACCTGGATACGGTAGAGACGGTGCGGAAATATCTGGGCGACGTGGTCTGCGCTGTGGATCTTGCGGGAGCGGAATCGCTGTATCCGACGGCGCTGTTTGGACCGGTCTTTGCCAGGGTCAGAGAATATGGGCTTCCCATGACTGTCCATGCGGGTGAAGCGGCAGGCCCGGACAGCATCCGGACGGCGCTCTCTTATGGCACCAGGCGGATCGGACACGGCATCGCGGCGATCGAGGATCCCGCGCTGGTGGAGGAACTGGTGCGGGAAAAGGTGACTCTGGAGGTGTGCGTTACCAGCAATGTCCAGATCCGGGCCGTTCCCTCGGTCAAGGATCATCCCATCCGCCGTCTCTTCGACGCCGGCGTGAGGGTGACGGTAAATTCGGACAATATGACGGTGTCCGGGACGGACCTTCGTCAGGAACTGGAGCTGGTGAAAGGAGCTTTCGGCTTCACGGAGGAAGAGATCCGTACGCTCCAGGAATATGCCTGGGAGGCCAGATTCCTGCGCTGAACGAAATCAAGGGGTGACCGGCACGCGTCACCCCTTTTGCTCTGAAATCCGACAAGACGCGTCACCGGCGCGTCTTGCTGGATACTTCGCAATAAAAAAAGCCGCCGCAGAATCTGCAGCAGCTTCCATGACCTGTCCGGGAATCGAACCCGGGTTTACGCCGTGAGAGGGCGTCGTCTTGACCGCTTGACCAACAGGCCTCAATGAATGCCTGCTTATCATAGCATATAGCCGCGCATTTGTCCAGACTTTTTTCAAAAAATGATGATTTTTTTGCCCGGCACTTGAAGAAAGTCCGGGGCAATAGTATACTGAAAAACGTGAGCAAAATGAATGAAAGCGAGAGGAAAAACCATGAAAAAGATAGCAGTTGCAGGAACCGGATACGTGGGCCTGTCCAACGCGGTGCTTTTGGCGCAGCACAATGAAGTCTGCGCGCTGGACGTGATCCCGGAGAAGGTGGAGATGATCAATCAGCGGAAGTCGCCGATCGTTGACAAGGAACTGGAGGAATACCTGCGGGAGAAGCCGCTGAACCTGACCGCCACGCTGGATCCGGAGGAGGCATTCACCGGAGCGGAGTTTGTGATCGTGTCAACGCCGACCAACTACGATCCGCAGAAGAATTATTTTGACACCAGTTCGGTGGAGGATATCCTGGAGAAAGTGCCCCGCTACGCGCCGGACGCGATGATCATCATCAAATCCACGGTCCCGGTAGGCTACACAAAGATGGTCCGGGAGAAGTATCATTCCGACCATATCGTCTTTTCCCCGGAATTTTTGCGGGAGGGACATGCGCTGTATGACAATCTGTACCCTTCCCGCATTGTGGTCGGTGAAGATTCCGGGCGGGCCAGGGAGTTTGTGCGGCTGCTTAAGGAAGGCGCGTGCAAGGAAGAGATCCCCGTACTGTACACGGGATCGACCGAGGCGGAGGCGATCAAGCTGTTTGCCAATACCTATCTCGCGCTGCGGATCTCGTTCTTTAACGAACTGGATACCTACGCGGAGGTTCGCGGCCTGGACACCCGGCAGATCATCGACGGGGTGTGTATGGACCCGCGCATCGGCGATTTTTATAATAACCCCTCCTTCGGCTACGGCGGCTATTGCCTGCCCAAAGACACAAAGCAGCTGCTGGCGAATTACCAGGACGTGCCGAATAATATCGTCGCGGCGATCGTGGATTCGAACCGGACCAGGAAGGATTTCATCGCGGAGCGTGTGCTGGAGCGTAATCCTGGTGTCGTAGGCGTGTACCGGCTGACCATGAAGTCAAACTCGGATAATTTCCGTCATTCCTCGATCCAGGGGGTAATGAAGCGGATCAAGGCCAAGGGGATCGAAGTCGTGGTTTATGAACCCACTCTGAAGGATGCCGAGTTTTTCCATTCCCGCGTGATCCGGGATCTGGATGAGTTTAAACGCCTCTCGGACGTGATCATTACCAACCGCTGGGACGATGCGCTGGAGGATGTGAAGGATAAGGTGTACAGCCGCGACATGTACGGAAGAGACTGACCGGGTTATTAATCTTAACATTCATCACTGAGATTATTTATTATTTTTGCAATTTTCCTTATTATTGTCATTAAAATTCTTTATATTTTAACTTATAGTGAAAAACGATTGACTTCTCATTTTTTGTTCTGTATAATCTGGAAATCATCAGCGGCGAGGTCAATGAAGACAGTGGAAAAACCACTGTCTTTTTTTGTTACGAAGTATCCAGCAAGACGCGCCGGTGACGCGTCTTGTCGGATTTACCGGCAACGGTCCGGAATGGAAAGAAGATTCGCCGTCCGGATCCGTTTCGTGTTCCGGGAAAGAAACAGGGAGGTATCAGAATTGGATAAACCGATTATTTTGATCGCGGGAGAGGATGGATATGACGATTCTTCTCATGCTCCTCATTTTGTCGCAGCAAAAAAATATGCCAAGGCAATCCGTATGGCAGGTGGGCTGGCCGTGATGGCCATGGATTTCCGGACGATCCCGGAGTACCTGCAGCTGGCCCAGGGCCTGCTTTTGGCGGAAGGGCCGCGTATTCATCCGGCCTGCAGCGGACAGTTTCTGCTTTCCTTCGCTGATCTGCAAGGGGTGAGCACAGGACGGGACTGGATGGAGATCGCGCTGTGCCGTCAGTTCCTGTTGGCAGGCAAACCGGTGCTGGGGATAGGCCGGGGCGCCTGTATTTTGCAGATCGTAAAAAAGGACTGCGGCGGCCGGGAAGATTTTCCGCCCGATGCTCCGGCTTTTGGAACGGCCTGTTCGGAGGAACTTTTTCTGCCGGGAAATCCGCTGTTTTCGTCCTTTGTCTCACGGTGCGGGAAAGGCGGTGAAGCGTCATGAAACCTTGTATTTTAATTAACGGCGGGCCGGCATATGATCGTGTGTTCCGCAGTTCTTCCTGGATCGTTGGAAAGACCTACCCTGAGGCTGTGGCTGCCGCCGGCGGCGTTCCGCTTATGGCTGTGGATCCGGAAGGGGCCGAGGAATATGCCGCGATTGCTGACGGACTGATCCTGACCGGCAGCATATCCTATCTGCCGGATCCCTCCCTGCGGGAACGGCTGCAGCAGGAAGAAGCGCCTAAGCGCCCGATTTTCGATAGTGCGCTCTATCAGGCATTTACGCGGGCGAAAAAACCGGTTCTTGGTATTTGCCTGGGGCTGCAGGTGATTAATGTGGAGCAGGGCGGGCTGCTGGATCAAAACTTCAAGTTCCAGGATGGTGTTGAACACATGATGACGGCCCACACGGTACACACCGTTGAGGACTGTTTCTTAAGCCGCTTGTTCGGGACGGATTTTGCCGTCAATTCCCGGCATAATAACCGCATCAGGACGCTGGGGAAAGATCTGAAGGCGGTCGCCTGGTCGCCGGATGGTGTGATCGAGGCGATCGAGCACACGAAACTGCCTGTGTATGCCGTGGAGTGGCATCCGGAGCGTATGCGCGGCGACATTCCCGAGCCGCCGTGGGGACCGGACATGACGTGCCTGTTTCAGTGGTTTATCGAGCAGTGCTCCAAAACAGGCAGATAAGGTAAAGGAGGAGACGTTCTGTGAAAGAGCAAACGCCCATCGCCGAAGTAAAAGAGCTGAAGCAATATTTTCTGGTCAGGCGGTCCCTGAAGCCGGATGAAAATCTCTATCTTCATGCCGTGGACGGCGTCAGCCTGACTTTCCCGGAAGGGGAGACCGTGGGACTGGTCGGAGAAAGCGGATGCGGAAAATCTACCCTTGGCCGGACGCTGTTAAGACTGTATGACCCGACTGACGGAGAGGTCTGGTTTAACGGTCAGCGGATCGATCATATGAATGCGCGGCAGATGCGCCCCATTCGGAAAGAGATGCAGATGATCTTCCAGGATCCCTATGCATCCTTAAATCCCCGAAAGACCATCCTGGAATCGGTGCAGGCGCCCCTGGCTGCTTTTGGCATGGGCACAGCTGCCGGGCAGAAAGACCGGGCTCTGCAGATCCTGGAATATGTGGGACTGGAAAAGCCGCAGGCGGAAAAGTATCCCCATGAAATGAGCGGCGGACAGCGCCAGAGGGCGGTGATCGCCCGCGCCCTGATCACCGACCCGCGGTTTATCGTGTGCGACGAGCCGGTTTCCGCGCTGGATGTGTCGGTCCGAAGCCAGGTCCTGAACCTGATGCGGCAGATCCAGGAGGAACGCGGTCTGGCTTACCTGTTTATATCGCATGATCTGAGTGTTGTGCGTTATCTGTGTCATCAGATCGCGGTCATGTATCTGGGAAAGATCGTGGAGATCGGGGATAAAGAAGAGATCTTCTCCCATCCGCTGCACCCGTATACCCGGGCGCTGATGTCCGCGATCCCTGTCCCGGATGTCCATGCAAAACGTCAGCGGATCATTTTGCAGGGAGATGTGCCGAATCCCGTACACCCGCCTTCCGGCTGTGCCTTCAAGACCAGGTGCCCGCATGGCCGGGAGGAATGCGAACAGATCCCTCCGCCACTGGAGGACGCGGGAGGCGGGCATTGCGTGGCGTGCTACCGATACAAACAGGTTTAGTGCTGTTTTCTGATATATACAAATTTACAATATGAGGAGGATGCATTATGAGAAAAAAACGATTTCTGAAAAAATCCATGGCCGCCGCCGGAACTGCTGTTTTTCTGCTGTCCGCGCTCCTTGCCGGCTGTTCTTCTTCCACGACAGCGACGTCTTCCCAGACGTCGGAGATGACCTCTGCGCAGACGGATGAGAGCGATTCCGGCTCGGATACGGACACTTCCTCCGACGCTACGATCAATATGGGAATTACCACGGCCTGGGATTCTCTGATGCCGTACAATTCCAGCTCCAATTCCATGTACGCCAAGCTCATCTATGATCTGCTTTACGATAAGCTGGCCTATACCGGGGAAGCCGGTACGACGGTAGAGCCGCGGGCAGCCACCTCCTGGGAAAGTACGGATGATGGTTATGGCATCGTGTTTTATCTGGATGAGAACGCCCGCTGGCACGATGGCGAACCGGTGACTGCGGCTGACTGGGTGTACACCGTCGAGCTGACGACGGATCCGGATCTTCCCGCCACCTCGCGTCCCTTTGTCGATCTGGAAGGCACGGATGATTCTGGCGTGGCAATCGAGGGCGCAGCCCTTGGTGTGGAAGCTCTGGATGACTATACGCTGAAATTTACGCTGAAGGCGCCAATGACGCCGGAAGATTTCCTGATCCTCAACAACCGGCAGATCTGCGTTCTTCCCAAGCACCTTCTGGAAGACACCGTGCCGTCCGATATCATGAGCATGGACCTCTGGACCAGCCCGATCGGATCCGGACCCTGTATCTTTGCATCGGAGATCGTGGGCAATCAGCTGGTGTTAACGTCGAATCAGGATTACCACCTGGGCGCGCCCGACTGGGGAACGCTGGTGATCAGCGTGATTTCCAGCGCCAATACGCTCAGTTCGCAGATCGCGGGACAGCTGGATGTCTATTTCTTCAATTCGCTGACGACGGACGATAAGGAACTGGCGGAGATGTCCGGTCTGTCCACCATCGAGTCCGGTACGGCCAGCTCATTTGTGGAGATGATGCTGAACAACCAGTCCATCAGTGATTCACGGATCCGCCAGGCCATCATGTACGCGCTGGACCGCCAGGTTCTGGCTGATCAGAGTACGCAGGGACTGGGCGAAGCCTCCGCTTCCTCCCTTCTGAAGGAAAGCGACTACTACAATACCGAATTAAGCACCGAAAGAGATCTGGATAAGGCAAAGGAACTCCTGGAGGAGGCCGGTTACGACGGCACCGTATATACCATGGCCATCAACAGCACCCGGGATGCGCTGGCTTCTCTGATCCAGCAGCAGCTGGCGGAAGCGGGGGTCCAGATTGAGATCCTTACGGTAGATACAGCGACCATGTTTACCGGAATGACCGACGGTACTTATGACATGGGTATTTCCGGACATACAGCGACGGCTTATCCGCTGTACTTTGCCAGCAACCTGTCCAATGTGAATTCGACCTATTTTAATATTACGGATCCTACCTATAACGAATACTATAATGAAATTTCCGCCTGTATGGACGAGGAAGAAAAAACGCAGCTTCTTATGGAGTATCAGGAGTACATCTATGAAGAGTGCCCGTTCATTCCGCTGTATCACTCCAGATCCTACTTCCCGGTATCGGCAACGGTGGACGGAATTGATTACGGTGCTGCGCCTATGTGCAATCTGAATGTGTGGGAGTGGAGCAAGAAAGAGTAGGTGACTGCGTATGCTGAAATATCTGATCAAACGAATCATCAGTGCTGTTCCGATTTTTCTCGGCATTACCGTTATCGTGTATGTCCTGATGAACATGGCGCCCGGCAGCGCCCTGGATGTCATGGCGGCTTCTGCGGACGCCGCCATGTCCGAAGCCCAGCTGGAGGCCCTCAAGGTCTCCCTGGGACTGGATAAGCCGGTGCTTGTGCGCTACGTGATCTGGCTGTCTGAGCTGGTTCACGGCGACTGGGGAACTTCCTACCGGACCACGCAGGATGTTTTCCTGATGATCAGCCAGAGGGTGCTTCCGTCGCTCCTTCTGATGGGAACAGGGCTGCTGCTGGCGATCCTGATCGCCCTGCCGTTAGGGATCATGGCAGCATACAAGCCTTACTCCAGATGGGATTCCGTTTCTTCGGTTGTTGCTCTGCTTGGCACCACGCTTCCCGGATTTTTCATCAGTCTTCTGGGTGTTTATCTGTTTGCCGTGCGTCTCGGCTGGCTGCCGGCCAGCGGCATGTACACGGTGGGCAAGCAGACCATCGGCGATTACATTCATCACCTGATCCTGCCGGCATCGGTCATTGCGCTCGGTTCCATGGGGAATCTGATCAAGCAGACCCGCGGTGCCTGCATGGAAGTGTTTGGCGAGGATTTTATGAAAACAGCCCGCTCCAAAGGGATCGGGGAATTTGCCGTTGTCCTGCGCCATGGTTTTCGCAATTCGCTGATCCCGGTCGTAACGACGATCTGCCTTCAGCTGCCCATGCTGATTGGCGGCGCGACGATCACGGAACAGATTTTTGCGTGGCCCGGCATGGGAAGCCTGATGATTTCTTCCATCAACAGCCGCGACTATCCCGTCGTCATGGGAGTGGCCGTTCTGATCGCGGTTACGGTTCTGACGGTCAATATCATACTGGACATTCTCTATGGACTGCTGGATCCGCGGGTTACTTACCGGTAAGCCTGCATGCGCCGGCGCATGGGGCATCCCTGAATAGTGGAGGAGAACCATGAAAAATTGGAAAAGCAAAACGAACAGCCGGGCATGGAACAGCTTTGTCAAAAACAGGCGCGCCGTCCTGGGCCTGGTATTTCTGGTTATTGAAATCTGTCTGGTAATCGCGCTTCCCGTGATGATGGGGATCAGCCCCTATCTGACGGATATGGAAGCCGGTTTTTACGCGGCGCCTTCTCTGCAGCATATCCTGGGAACGGACGCGGCGGGACGGGATCTGTTTGCCCGTCTTCTCTATGGCGGCCGCGTGTCTTTGACGGTTGGGATCTGCGCGACGGCGATCAGTGTGCTGCTGGGTCTTCCGCTGGGTCTTCTGGCGGGCTATTACCGCGGGATTTGTGAATATGTGGTCATGCGCCTGGCGGAGATTTTTATGTCCTTCCCGAGCATGATTCTGATCCTGGTTCTGGTTGCGGTCATGAAGCCTTCGACGTATACGGTCATCGGCGTCATCGGCGTCATGGGATGGACTTCGATCGCCAAGCTGATCTACGGAAATGTGGTCGCGATCCGCAACAAGGAATATGTCGACGCCGCCAGGATCACGGGCCGGACCGATCTGGATATTATGTTTCATGAGATCCTTCCCAACGCGATCGGGCCGGTTTGGGTCATCCTGTCTTTCCGGGTAGGCGGCGCCATCCTGACGGAATCCGGTCTCAGCTTCTTAGGGGTCGGCATCCAGACGCCGCAGGCTTCCTGGGGAAATCTGATCAATGCCGCGCAGGATCTGACCGTATTGATGCTGCGCCCATGGATGTGGATCCCGCCGGGAATCCTGATCATCCTTAATGTTGTCGCGTTTAATTTTATCGGTGAAGGTGTCCGGGACGCCCTGGATCCTAAAATGATCGTATAGGAGGAAAATACATGCAGGCTGCCCCTTTATTAGAAGTGAAAGACTTACAGGTCCGTTTCCGGGTGTCCCGCAGCAAGGAAGTGACGGCGGTTGATCATGTTTCCTTTCAGGTTGCGCCGGGGGAAACGCTGGGGATCGTCGGGGAATCGGGATGCGGCAAAAGCGTGACTGCCTCTTCCATCCTCCGCCTTCTTCCGCAGGGTCTGGGCCGGATCAGCAATGGCCAGATTTTATTTCATCAGACGACCGACCTGGTATCGATTTCCAATCGGGAGATGGATCAGATACGGGGAAGCAAGATCTCCATGATCTTCCAGGAGCCGATGACTTCCCTGAATCCGGTGTACACCATCGGAAAGCAGATGTGTGAAATGATCCGCGCGCACTCCCGGATCAGCCGCCGGGACGCGATGAACTTAAGCATAGAGATGCTGGGGAAGGTGGGGATCCCGATGCCGCAGATGAAAGTCTCGAACTATCCTCATCAGCTGTCCGGCGGGCAGCGGCAGCGGGTAATGATCGCCATGGCGATGGCCTGTCAGCCGGAATTGCTGATCGCCGATGAGCCGACGACGGCGCTGGATGTTACCATTCAGGCACAGATTTTGGATCTGATGCAGGAGCTGAAGCACGAACAGAACGCGTCGATCCTGATGATCACCCACGATATGGGCGTGATTGCCGAGTTGGCGGACAAGGTCATGGTGATGTATGCTGGCCGTGTGGTGGAATACGGTACGGCGGTCGATATCTTTGATCATCCTTTGCACCCGTACACCATCGGGCTGCTGAAATCCATCCCCAGTCTGTATGAGACCCAGGAAAAGCTATATACGATAGAAGGCAATGTGCCTGCTCTGGACGCGATGCCGGCCGGCTGCCGGTTCAGCACCCGGTGTCCGTACGCGGAGGAACAGTGCCATCAGTGTCAGCCGCCAACCGAAGACTGCAATGGCCATCAGGTCAGCTGCTTTAACTGGCGTGCCTTTGCCGCGTCGGCGTCATAGCGTGTACCGCGCAAAAAGGAGGAAGACATCGTGAGCTGGATGAAAGAAGCGAAACAGGAAGAAGCCTATTTGAAAGAGCTGCGGCATCATCTGCACTGCCATCCGGAATTAAGCGGTCAGGAGATACAGACAGTGGCCTATATCCGGCAGCATCTGGAACAGGACGGGATTTCCTGCGTAGAGGTGGAAGACGGAGGTGTGCTGGGATTCATTTACGGCAGGCAGTCCGGGAAAACGCTGTTGATGCGGGCGGACTGTGACGCGCTCCCCATTGAAGAGTCGCCGTGCCGGGGCGGCCGGCCGAGACCGTGTATATCGCAGAATCCCGGCGTCATGCATGCGTGCGGGCACGATTTGCATACGGCCTCGCTGCTGACCGCGGCCCGTATGCTGTATCGTCACCGAGAAGAGTTCGCGGGAACGATCGTCCTGTTTTTTGAACGGAGTGAGGAAAAAGGGGGACCATATCAGGAGAACCTTCTGCGTTATCTGGATGAACACCGGATCCATATTGATGGCGGCTGGGCGATGCATGTAAGCAACAAGAAGAGCGGAACGGCGTATTTTATGCCCGGGACTACCGGCGCCGGCGTCTTGCCGTTTTCCTTTACGATACAGGGCAAGGGAGGACATGGGTCCAGGCCGTACAATGCGGTCAGCCCGATTGCCTGCTTTCAGAGCGTAGCCGCGGCGATCGACCGGCTGCGCATGAACTGCCTGTCGCCGTACGAGCCGGTCACCTTGTCCATCTGTATGGTTCAGGCGGGGAACGCCTGCAACGTGATCCCGGAAGAGCTGACCTTTGGCGGAAATGGCCGGTTTTTCAGCCGGGATACGGGGCTTAAGCTCAGGGAGGTCCTGAAGCAGACCGTGCAGGAGACGGTGCGCGCCTGCGGCTGCCAGTTGTCGGATATCCAGATCGGCGAGCCAGGGAATCCCAACTATACCGATCCGCTCTGCTGCCGGATCGCGAAAAAAATGTTTGATCAGGAGTTCGGCCCTTCGTTTTACGATGACGAAACGGTGCCGCCGTCCATGGGGTCGGAAAGCTTTGCCAATATTGCCGCCCGATGGCCCTCGATCATGTTTGGCTTTGGGGTATGCGATCCGGAGAAAGGCATCACGTCGGGCATCCATCTTCCGGAATTTGATATTGATGAAGATACCATGTACCTGGCTCCGGCTTACGCGGCAGCGTACGCGGTTTATTATTTAAACGATCAGGAGTAGACGTTACGGCGCGAGTTCCTGCCTGCCCTTTTTGCCCGTTGTTTAGGGGGTGCAGAGCCGAGCCCGGCGGGCGCGTCCGCTTCCGGCAGGACCTCCATCACGTCCTGGACAGGGCAGTTTAGGATCGTGCAGAGGATTTCGATGGTATGCGTCGAAACATACATATTCTTTTTCAGACGGTCGAGCTGTCCGGTGCTGAAATGGTGGTGTTTGATCAGGTGGTACTGACTGATCTTTTTCGTGCGCATGGTTTCCCACAGGCGGTTATAGCTGATTATACTCATCATTCCTGCCTTTCATGAACATCGGCTTTGCCGGTTTGCTGCCTGCCGCGAAACGGCAGGTTTTTTAACCAGAGAAAAAAAGAAAAGAACAGGCGATTTCCCAAAAGCAGCGTTGCCAGGAGCGACAGAAGGAGCACACCGGCCACGCTGCTTTTTTCGTGGACGTTGATCATCTCGTAAAAGCCGAAATACTGCATCAGATCCCGGACCAGGCGGTGCAGGATATAGATCTGCAGCGTGCGCTGGCCGATCACGGTGAAGGGGGTCCGCTTTCTGGGCACGGCAGCCAGGAGGCCGGCGGAGAGCAGGGCGGCGGCGGTCCAGAGAAGAAGACGAAGAGGAGCGCCCCAGGGGAAGAGGGAGGCATCCAGGTAAGTATAATTGGAAGCAAAGAGCAGGCGAAAGCCGGGCGAGAGCCAGTCATAGGCGGTGAGCCCGATGAACAGGGACAAAACCAGCGCGCCGGCGATCAGGGGGCGCCGGAAGTGGTGCAAAAACTGCTCCAGATCTTCCGCTCGGGTGTAGTAGCCGGCGTAAAAGAAGGGCGCGAAAGCCAGCGTTCGCCCCAGGACAAAGGTACTGCCGACGGACGGGGAGTACCCGGAGAAGAGCCCCAGGATGATCGAGCCGGTGAGAACGGCGGCGGGTTTCTGCTCTTTTAACGCAGGCAGAGTAAGGTTCCAGAGAGCCAGGGAGAATAAGTACCACGGGGCGCCGGACTCCCGGAAAAAATCAATATTCAGGGAGATCTGGCCGTCGATGAGACCCTCCGTACAGTGTGTCAGGATCTTGAAGATAAAATACAGCCACAGCGGCTCCAGCAGGTTCCGGATATGAAACGTTTTTCTGGTCAGCAGCCCGGACAGAAAGATAAAGCAGGGCATATGGAAGGTATAAATAAAAAAGTAAATATTATAGGTGAGGCGGGTGGTGGTGACCGGCTGGATAAAGTGCCCGGCCGTCACCAGAGCGATCAGCAGAAATTTCGCGTTGTCCAGATAGGAGATCCTGGATGAGAAAACAGTGCGGCGCATACGATGATTCCTCCGTAAATTCTTGTCCATGGGAATGATTTTAACGGATATCCGGCGAATACGCAATGGGGTGACGGGAAAACAGTAAAATCGGCGCGGACAGGACCAAATGGCCAGTAGCCGGGCTTTCGCTATTGTGCGGTTTGGCCTTTTGTGCTATTATGTGTTAGGGTTTACGGTCGGTGTATCTCTGTGTCGGACAGAGATATACCGATGTTTGGAAACTGATTGGAGGAAAGATATGAAGAACAGGATGAGCCGTGGGCAGGAAGTGGATATCAAGGCGCTGTTATACGGCATGCTGAAGGCCTGGAGGCCGATCCTGGGGCTGGCTTTGGGCTGCGCGGTGCTTCTGGGCGGCTATCGGGCCAGCCGCAGCCTGGCTGACCAGAAGGACGGGGAATACGTCAGTGAGCAGCAGGAGCAGTACGAGGCCGATCTTTTGGTGTACGAAAGCGCCAAAGAGAGCTATGAGCAGGAGATCAGCAATATCATCAACAGCCTGGCCGGCCAGCAGGAGTATCTGCAGGATTCGATCCTGATGAAGATCAGTCCTTACGAGAAATGCACGGCATCGGCGGACCTGTATATCAAGACGGCTTATCAGATCATGCCGGGGATGGACTACCAGGATCCGGACTACACGGACGCGCTGGTAAAGGCCTACGTGTCCGCCGTGAAGGAAGATGCGCTGTTAGAGGGCGTGGCGGACAGCCTGGGCATAGAGCTTCGCTATCTGAAGGAGCTGATCACGGTGACGGAAGACAGGGAAAGCGGCGTCGTGACGGTCACCGTAGCGCACCAGGACGTGGAGTCGGCAAGGATGCTCCTGGAGCTTTTGCTGGAGGGGCTGGAATCCAAGACGGAGATTCTGGCGGAGTCGGTGGGCGCGCATGAGGTGGTAGTCCTGAGCAGGGTGACGGATTCGGTGGTGGACCTCACCCTGTCGGACAGCCAGCAGCGGATTGCCGATTCGATGACGACGCTGCAGGAGAGTCTGGAGGAGAAGCAGCAGGCGCTCGATCAGCTTTCGGCGCCAAGCCTTTCTGCGGTTTCCCGCACGACGGCGCTGACAGCGGGGATTAAGTACGGCGTGATGGGCGGGATCCTGGGCATCATGCTCGGCGCGTTCGCTGCCTGCCTCTTCTGGCTGTTTTGTGATAAGGCGGACGACGGGAGCGAGGTAGAGGCAGTGTTTGGTTTCCGGGAACTCGGCGCCTTCGCGGATCGGAAGAAAAGGTGGTTTTCCCGGGTCGACCGTATGGTGGACCGATTGTTCGGGAAGCGGCCGGCAGACGACGACGGGACAGTGTACCGGCGGATTGAAACCAGGCTCCGGTATTATTATCCGGATGCGCGCAGCCTTTATCTTAGCGCGATGGGACGGGAATCCCTGACAGAGGAGCTGGCCGGGCGGCTCGCGAAGGCGTTTCCGGAGCGAATGATCCGCTGGGGAGGTTCGCTGGCGGAGGATCCCGAGGCGCTGGCCCTAGCATCCGGCGGCGATGGCGTGATCCTGGTCGTGGAAAGAGGGGGGACCACGTATCAGGATATTCAGCGGGAAACAGAGGCAGCCGGGGGCTGCGGGACGCGGATCCTTGGCTTTATCCTTGCCTGAGGGCAGCGGAGCCGGCCTCAGGAGATAAAGAAGAGGAAAGAATAACAACAGGATCATGAAAAAGTTGATGATGCACTTTATGCCAAAGGGGAGGAAGAGCAAGCTGGTCATCCTGATCGTCCTGGATATTCTGGTGGTCCAGTTCAGCAGCTTTCTGGCTCTGACTGTCCGGTTTGATTTTAATCCGGCCAGGATCCCTGAGGGGTACGCGCAGGCGGTGCTGCAGTATTCCTGGATCCTTACCCTTTGCACGATTTTGATTTTTTTCTTTTTCCATATGTATTCGACCATGTGGAGTGTGGCAGGGATAACGGAGGTCTTAACGATCTTTTCCGCCTGCCTGCTGAGCGCACTGGTGCAGATTTCCGGGATGACTCTGCTGGAACTTTCGGTTCCCAGAAGCTATTACTGGCTTTGGTTTTTTTCCCTGTTTATCTGTGAGACCGGCATCCGGCTGTCGTACCGGATAGGGAAGGCGGTCTTTTCGCGTGCGCAGAGCCGGGCAGGCGACCGGATCCTTTTGGTGGGCGCGGGCAAGGCGGGCGCGGCGATCGTCAATGAGATGGCGACCAGCCGCCGGACGCAGGAGCGCATCGTGTGCGTGGTGGATGACGATCCGAATAAGATCGGCAAATACCTGCGGGGTATCCTGGTGGAGGGAAATTGCAGCCGGATCCCTGAACTGGCGGACAAACACCGCGCAGACGCCATTTACGTGGCCATGCCTTCCGCCACCGCGGCCCAGCGAAAGGAGATCCTGGAGATCTGCAAGGAGACGGGGCGCAGGCTCAAGACGCTTCCGGGGATGTATCAGCTGCTCAATGGCGAGGTGAGCATCGCCAAACTGCGGGATGTGCAGATCGAGGATCTCTTGGGCCGGGAACCGATCCGCGTCAACATGGACGAGATCATGGAGTACGTGAGCGGCCAGGTGATTCTGGTGACCGGCGGGGGCGGTTCGATCGGCAGTGAGCTTTGCCGCCAGATCGCGAAGCATCAGCCCAGGCAGCTGATCATTTTTGATATCTATGAGAATAACGCCTATGAGCTGCAGCAGGAACTGAAGCGGGACTACCCGGGGATGGATCTGGTGGTCCTCATCGGATCCGTGCGCAATACGCATCGCATCGAATCGGTTTTCGAAAAGTACAGGCCGGATATCGTATATCATGCGGCGGCCCACAAGCACGTGCCTTTGATGGAAGATTCGCCGGACGAGGCGATCAAGAACAATGTGTTCGGCACCTATAAGACGGCGGTGGCTGCGGACAAATACGGCGCCCGCCGCTTTGTGCTGATCTCCACGGACAAGGCGGTGAATCCGACCAATATCATGGGCGCGTCCAAGCGCATGTGCGAAATGGTGATCCAGATGATGAACGGCCATTCCAGGACGGATTTTGTGGCGGTGCGTTTCGGCAATGTGCTTGGCAGCAGCGGATCGGTGATCCCGCTGTTTAAAAAGCAGATCGCCGCGGGCGGCCCGGTGACGGTGACGCACCCGGATATCATCCGGTATTTTATGACGATCCAGGAGGCGGTGTCGCTGGTGCTGCAGGCCGGTGCCTACGCCAAAGGCGGGGAGATCTTTGTGCTGGACATGGGAGAGCCGGTGAAGATCCTGGATATGGCCAGAAACCTGATCCGGCTGTCCGGCTACGTTCCCGATGTGGACATTCCCATTGTGTTTACCGGGCTGCGGCCGGGGGAGAAGCTTTATGAAGAACTGCTGATGCGTGAGGAAGGCCTTCAGGATACGCCGAACAAGCTGATCCACATCGGCCGGCCCATCGAATTCGATGAGGAGGAATTCTGCCGGCAGTTGGTCCATCTGTATCAGGCGGCGAGCCGTGATTCGGAAACCATCCGCCAGCAGGTAAAAAAGATCGTCCCTACCTATCATGACGAGGGGGAAGAACCGGGGAAAACGGAAACGGACGGGACGGCTCCGTCTTCCGCCCAAAAAGGAGAGAGCAGAGATGAAGGTACCATTTTCACCGCCGGATATTACGGAAGAGGAGATCGCAGCCGTGGCGCAAGCCCTTCGGTCCGGCTGGATCACCACAGGCCCCAGGACCAAGGCGTTTGAACGCCGGATCGGCGAATACCTGGGGACGGGCCGCGCGGCCTGCTTAAATTCGGCCACGGCCTGCATGGAGCTTACCCTGCGCCTTCTGGGCGTAGGCCCGGGGGATGAGGTGATCACCACGGCATACACGTATACGGCCACGGCTAGCGTAGTCTGTCACGTCGGGGCCAGGCTGGTCCTGGTGGACACCGGCAGGGACTCCTGGGAGATGGATGCCGGCCGCCTGGCTGATGCGGTGACGGAGAGGACGAAAGTGATCATCCCGGTCGACCTTGCCGGCAGGATGTGCGACTATGAAACCATCTTCCGGATCGTCGAGGAGAAACGGGGACTGTTCCGGCCCCGGGGAAAACTCCAGCAGGCGATCGGGCGGATCACGGTGATGGCGGATGCGGCCCATGCGTTCGGCGCCCGTGCCCGGGGGAAGATGTGCGGGCAGGCGGCGGACTTTACCTGTTTTTCTTTCCACGCGGTAAAGAATCTGACGACAGCTGAGGGCGGAGCGGTGACCTGGAAAAGCATTCCCGGTGTAGAGGATGACTGGATCTACCGGCAGTATATGCTTCTTTCCCTGCATGGGCAGTCCAAGGACGCTCTTACCAAGACCCGCCTGGGCGCCTGGGAGTACGATATTTTATCTCCGGCCTATAAGTGCAACATGACCGATATCATGGCAGCCATCGGCCTGGCGCAGCTGGAGCGCTACCCCGGACTTCTGGCCAGAAGACGGGAGATCATTGCGGCTTATGAGCGGGGCCTGGCAGACATGCCGGTGGAGATCTTTTCGCATCATGGCAGGGACTTTGCTTCCAGCGGTCATCTGTTCCTGGTGCGGCTTACGGGAAAGGACCGGAACTTCCGGGACCGGCTGATCGAAGAGCTGGCTGGGGAGGAGATCGCGGCAAATGTTCACTACAAGCCCCTCCCGCTTCTGACGGCCTATCGGAATCTGGGGTTTGATCACCGGGAGTTCCCGAATGCCATGGCGCTCTTTGAGAATGAGATCACGCTGCCGCTCCATACCGGCCTTACCGATGAGCAGGTGGAATATGTGATCGAGAATTTCCATCGTCTCTATGCCGGACTGGAGGAAGGATAAAAGCCGGCGTAAAATCCGGACTGAGAGAAATGGAGGGGGAGGGTATGGAGTTTCGAAGATGGGAGGATCTTCCGCATTTTATGCAGACCAGCCAGGTTTATCCGTACTACTGCCGCCTGGCGTCAAGGCGCCGGCAGCTGTTCTGGAAGCGCTGGCTGGACTTTGTTCTTTCCAGCCTGCTGCTTCTTTTGCTGTGGCCGGTGATGGCCGGGATCGCACTCTGGATCAAGCTGGATTCGCCGGGGCCGGTGTTCTTTTGGCAGGAAAGGGTGACACAGTACGGAAGGATTTTCCGGATCTGTAAATTCCGCACCATGGTGGATGACGCGGAGAATAAAGGCGGTCTGATCACTGCCCGGGGAGATGGCCGGATCACAAGAGCGGGGAAGAAGCTGAGGGGCTGCCGGCTGGATGAGTTGCCCCAGCTGATCAATATATGGAAAGGCGAGATGAGCTTTGTGGGCACTAGGCCGGAGGTGGTAAAGTATGTCAGGCAGTATACGCCGGAGATGTACGCGACGCTTCTTCTGCCAGCCGGCGTGACCTCAGAGGCCAGCATCCGCTTTAAGGATGAGGCGCGCTTTTTTGCGGAAGGCTGCGACGTGGACGCAGTTTACCTCGGCAAAGTGCTGCCCGGGAAAATGGCCTGGAACTTAAAGGCGCTGCGCCGTTTCAGTCTGCCCGGCGAGGCGCGGGTCATGGCAGAGACGGTGCTGGCGGTGCTGCGGGAGGACTGAGGATGATCATTTCATTTTGTGTAGTAGCCTGTAATGAGGAAGCGTACCTGCCGTACCTGCTTCATGATCTTTGCGGGCAGACCTATCCCAGGGAGAAGATCGAGGTCGTGCTGATCGACAGCGGGTCAGCTGACCGCACCAGGCAGGTGATGGAGCAATTCCGGGACGGCGAGCGCGGATTTTACGGGATCCAGGTGCTTTATAATCCGGGGCGGATCCAGGCGGCGGGGTGGAATGTGGCCATGCGCCATTTCCGCGGGGATGTCATGGCCAGGATCGATGCCCATGCCCGGATCCCGGCGGATTTTCTGGAGAAAAACGCGGCGCTCCTGGAAGAAGGGGAGATGGTGACCGGCGGCATGCGTCCGTGCATCATCCGCGACCCGAATCCCTGGAGAGAGCTTTTGCTGGAAGCGGAAAATTCCATGTTCGGCGGCGGGATCGCGCCCTGCCGCAGGAATGTGGGGAGGCGGTATGTCAAGTCCATGTTCCATGCCTGCTACCGCCGGGAGGTACTGGAGAAGGTGGGACCGATGGACGAGTCATTGGGGCGCACCGAGGACAATGAATTTCATTACCGGATCCGGCAGGCCGGATACCGGCTCTGCTTTGACCCGGAGATCCGCTCTTATCAGTATGCCCGGCCGGCGCTCAGGCGGATGCTGGAGCAGAAGTACGCGAATGGCTACTGGATCGGCATGACGGCATGGCGCTGCCCGGCCTGCCTTTCGCTGTACCATTTTGTGCCCTTCCTTTTTCTGTGCGGGATCGCCGGGACGGGCGCGCTTTCTCTTGCGAAGCGTCCATGGCCGGCCCGGGCGATGTGGACGGCTTACGGCGGCCTGTGCGGCCTGATGACGGGGGACGCCCTGCTGCGCACGAAAAAACCGCTGACCGTCTTGCTTGCGGCCCTCTTTCCGGCCCTTCACATCAGCTACGGCCTGGGAACGCTGCATGGCCTGGCCCGCGGGGCGAAAAGGACAGAAAGAGGAGCGGGGAAGCGGAGACGCCCGGAAAGACGAGACGAATGGAAGAAAACCAGGGAAGGGATGGCAGACGGATGAAGTATACGCAGCAGGAGCTAAAGGAGCTGCACCGGGTCACGCTGGACATGGCGCAGTATTTTGTGGATTTCTGCCGCAGCCACCGGCTTCGGTGCTATTTCTGCGGGGGCGGCTGCATCGGCGCGGTGCGGCACGGCGGGTTTATCCCCTGGGATGACGATCTGGATTTTTTCATGCCCAGGGAGGATTACGACCGCCTGATGGCGGTGTGGCGCAGAGACGGCGATCAGCAGCGCTATACGCTGGCCCGGCCGGGACGCGATTATCAGGACCGCAACGCCTTCACCACCCTTCGGGACAATGAAACCACGCTGATCAAGCCGTATCAGGCAGATCTGGAGATCGCGCATGGCGTGGTGATCGATATTTTCCCGCTGGACGGCTATCCGGACTCCAGATGGAAGCGGCGCTGGCAGGTGCTGTGGGCGTTGGTTTATTCCCTGTACTGTTCTCAGGTGGTGCCGGTCAATCACGGCCGCCTGATGGAGCTGGCCGGCCGTCTCTGCCTGGCGGCAGTGCCTTCCCGGACGGCGCGCTGGAGGATCTGGCGTTTTGCCGAGAAACAGATGAGCCGTTTCCCGATTCGCGCCTGCAGCGGAGTGACCGAGCTGTGCGCCGGCCCCGGTTACATGAAGAACTGGTATCCCAAAGAGGCCTTTCAAAAAGCGCTGATGTACCCCTTCGAAGATACGAAGATGCCGATCCCCATCGGCTATGACCGGTACCTGACGATCGCCTTCGGGGATTACTTAACGCTCCCCCCAAAAGAAAAGCGGGTGGCCCAGCATGACGCCCTCCTTCTGGACTGCCATCACAGCTATCGGATGTACAAGGGAAAATTTTACGGCCGCCGGGCACAAGGCGCCGGAAAATCAGAAAAGAAAGCAGGCATCAGGAAATGATTCGCACACTGCAGTTTAAATATGCGCTGAAAACCGACGGCGTGACCGCCTTCATGCTGAATTTATATGAACATATGGATCCCGGCCAGGTAAGCTGCGACTTTCTGGTAGGGGAGGAGAAGGTCCCTCCGCAGATCAAGAGGCGGATCGAGGAGCGGGGCGGGAGGATCTACTCCATCGCCACCGCCTGCCGGGAGAAAAAACGGCTGGCCTACACCCTTCACAAGGTGGCCTTCTGTTACCGCCTGATGCGGGACAATCAGTATGACCTGGTCCATGTGCATACGGACAGCGCCGCGCGCAGCCTGATCCTGATCGTGGCCGGCGCGGCGAGAGTGCGGGGAAGGATCCTGCATTCGCACAGTGCCTTTACGCTGTCGGGAAAGAAAGGGGCTGTGCTGCACCGGTTCATAAAGCCGTTTCTACCGCTCTGGACGAACGGTTATCTTACCTGTTCAGAGGAGGCGGCCAGATGGATGTTCCCGCCCAGGATCACAAGGAACGGCCGGGGCAGAAAGCATGGCCCGGGAAGAAGAGGCAGCCGCAGGGGGAAAGGGAGCCCCGTCGTGATGATCCCCAACGGCATCCGGGTGGATGATTTCTGCTTTTCCGTGGAAACGCGCCGGGAAACCCGCCGCAGGCTCGGGGCAAGCGGGCAGGATTTCTGGCTCTGTACGACCGGCCGCCTGTCGCCGGAGAAAAATTACGGTTTTCTTCTTCTGGTCTTAAAGGAACTGATCGGCCGGACGAGAACGTCTTCCGGGGCAGAGGAAGTCCGGTTCTTCCTTATGTTCATCGGCGACGGGCCGGAGGAAGAGGAACTGAGAAAGATGGCCCGTAAGCTGGAGGTGGACGATCGGGTGCGTTTTCTGGGGAAACAGGAGGATGTGCCCGGACTTTTGATGGGGGCGGATGCGTTTCTTCTTTCGTCGCTGTTTGAGGGCCTTCCCCTGGTCCTGGTGGAAGCCCAGGCGGCCGGCCTTCCCTGCGTGGCCAGTGACCGGATCACCCGCCAGGTAGAGCTGACGGGTTTGCTGACCTATCTGCCGGTGGCGGAACCGGCTGATCCGGCGGCGGAAAAGCTGGCGCAGCGCTGGGCCAGGCAGATCCAGGCGGTAAGCCGGGACCGGGAAGCACAAAACTGGCGGCCGGAGGGCGCTATCCTGGTTCGGGAAGCGGGCTTTGATGTCGCGGACGCAGCGAAAAAGACGGAACGCTATTACCGGACCATTTCGGCGAAAGGCATAAGATCCTCGGGCAGATAAGATCCGGGACGCTGTGCTGATCGAGGAAGGGAGTGAGACAGCAGATGAGGGGAAGACAGGCAATGAAGAACGTGACGGCGAATCTTCTGCTGCAGTTGGTAACGGCGGCGAGCGGACTGATCCTGCCGCGCTTTTATCTGCTGGCTTATGGGTCGGCCATGAACGGCATGGTCTCCTCGGTAAGCCAGTTTATGTCCTATCTGACCCTGGTGGAGGCCGGCGTGGGCAGCGCTTCGGCGGTCGCCCTCTACGGGCCCCTGTCCAGGAAGAACGAGGGGGATGTCAACGCGATCCTGGCCGCCGCGAGGGATTTTTATCTCCGGTCGGGTATCCTCTACCTGCTCCTGGTCGCCTGTCTGACGTTCGGCTATCCCTTCCTGGTGGAGGGACAGGTGCCGGCGGCCACAGCCAGGGCGATCATCATGATCCTTTCTTTCAGCAACCTGGTGGATTATTTCTTTCTGGGAAAGTACCGGGTCCTTCTCAACGCAGATCAGCACGGCTATGTGGTCACGTTGATCCAGTGTCTTGGCACGGTGGTCAATACGGCGGTCTCCATCACGCTGATCCAGATGGGCTTTGGCATCGCCGTGGTCCGGGGCGTGGCGACGGCTGTCTACGTGATGCGCAGCATCCTGATCTTTTGGTATGTGCGCCGTCACTACCCGTATCTGGACCTCCATGTGCTGCCGAATAAAAAGTCGCTGGGCCAGAAGTGGTCGGTTCTCCTTCACCAGGTGGTTAACATCGTGGTGAACAATACGGATCTGGTGCTGCTGACGGTGTTTTTAAAGGGGGATTCCCTCCTGGAAGTCAGCGTATACGCCGTCTACAATATGGTCGCCTACAATCTCTCGAATGTGGTCAGCTCCTTTTCCAACAGCCTGGGTTCCGGCTTCGGAGAGCTGTTCGCCATCCATGAGAAGGAGCGCTTACGGGATGCCTATGAGGCGTATGAATTTCTGTATGATATGATGCTGTTTGTCTGCTATACCTGCATGGCGGGGCTTCTTAGCTCCTTTATCCGGATCTACACCAGCGATGTGACGGATGTGCGTTACCTGCGGCCGGAACTGGTGGCGCTCTTCCCTCTGCTCGGCCTTCTCCAGAACATCCGGATCCCCGGGCTTACCATGATCTGCGCGGCAGGCCATTATGAGCAGACCAGGTGGAGGGCCGTGGCAGAGGCGGTGATCAATCTGACGGTATCGCTTGCTTTGGTCAATCGTCTGGGCATTGTGGGTGTGCTTTTGGGGACGCTGGCCTCCTATGGGTACCGGACGACGGATGTGCTTTTTTACAACAGCCGCCACCTGGTAAAGGGAGTCTGGAAGCGTTCACTTCGCCGGCTGGCGGTGAACGGTACGGCCGGCGCGGCAAGCCTTCTGATCTGGCACATGCTTCCCGGGATCCGTGTGACCGGGTACGGAACCTGGCTGGTCAGCGCGGTACTCTGCGGGCTGCTTTCGGCGGCAGTCATCCTGGCGGCCAACCGGATCGCGGAGCCGGAGCAGACGCGGCTTGCTGTTTTGCGGCTTCGGGAGATCTTCGGGCGTCGCAGACGAAAGAAGGAGGAGGTGTGACGGTGGCAGCGATGATCCGATATGGCCTGATCTTTTTGGCTTTCGGCGGCGGCTTCGCGGCGCTGGCAGCGCAGACGCCTTACGGGGGGATGCTTTTTGCCGTCGTCTGTCTCTGGCTGGCCAACCTGGTGTACGCGCTGGAGAAGCTCAGGGAGAGGATCTTTTTTTTCTGGTTCCAGGTGACCTTGTTTACCTTTCTGATCGGCAGGCCCCTGATCGGCGCGCTGCGGGGCGAGCAATGGTGGGATTACGGCCGGGAGAATATCCGGTTTGCCCTGACCGCGCTCCTTCTTACTCTGGGGGCGCTCCATCTGGGGGCGCTCCTGGGCAGCCAGTGGAGCGTAAGGCAGAGGACGGGGGCCGGCGAAGGCGTGACGGAGCAGAAGGGATTCTGCTATTATTTCGGCTGGGTCTCGCAGCTTGTCTTCTACCTATCGCTCATCTTTACGTTTATGATGGGAATGGAAAAGGTGATCTACATCCAGGACCACACCTACTATGAATACTATGCGGAGTTCAGCAGCCGGCTGCCCTATGTGGTATATGAGCTGTCGACGCTGACCAAATACAGCCTCTGTTTTTTCCTGGCCTGTATGCCGAAGAAGATCCGGGCTTTCCCCGTGCTGGCGCTGTATGTCCTCTCCGCCGTGCCGGAGCTGATCGTGGGCGAGAGAAATCCCATCGTTCAGAACGTGATCTTCGCGCTGACCTATTATGTGATCCGCGATCTTTTCCGCGTGCAGAGAGCGGAAGGCGGGGCGACGGACGGGAAGGAAAGCCCCTGGCTTGGCGCATGGGAAAAGGCGGCCCTTGTCCTGGCGATCCCTCTGGGCCTGGTATTTTTGGGCGCCATGAATTACCTGCGGGAAGGGCAGGGGCTGGAAGGAGGGCTTAATCCGGCGGCGGTGATCGCCGATCTGTTCTATAAACAGGGCGTAAGCTTTCAGTGGCTGGCCCTTGGTTACGGCGCGATGCCGCTTTTGCCGCGCAATGGATTTACCAACTACACCTTCGGCACTTTTATCGATTATTTCTGTCACGGGAGTCTTGCCCGGACACTGTTCGGCGCGGTAAGTCTGGGTTCGTCAAACAGCATGCTTAAAGCCACCTATGGCAACAGTTTTTCCCATCACCTGTCCTATATCCTGCTGGGGGATGAATACCTGGCCGGACATGGATGCGGCTCTTCCTATCTTCTGGAGGTGTTCGCCGACTACGGCTATCCGGGGATCCTGGTCTTTAGCCTGATCCTTGGGCTCTTTCTGGTCTGCGCGCCCAGGCTCGCGGGGAAAAACGCGGTGCTGTTTTCCGTCATCCTCCTGTGCGCGACGAACCTGTTTTTGCTTCCCCGGGCGGAGGCCACAGGGTTTCTCCAGTTCGTGCTGACGATGCAGTTCTGGGCGGCTTTCGTGATCTGCTGCGGAGGGGCATTGATTCTTCGTCATAAATTCGGAAAAGGAGAGGGCAGAGATGAGAGAAACCAGCAGAGAGGAGATCCGGGCGCTGCAGATGAAGTCCCTGGAGATCCTCAAGGTGTTTGACCGCTTCTGCAGGGAGCATGGCCTGCGGTATTTTTTGTGCGGTGGCTGCTGCATCGGGACGATCCGGCACCAGGGGTTTATCCCCTGGGATGATGATATCGATGTCTTTATGCCGAGACCCGATTATGAGCGCCTGTACCGCCTGTGGAAAAGGGAGAAAAACGGCACCCGGTATGCGGTCTGCCGGAGCGGGCCGGACGGCTATCTGCGCTCCATGCTGACGGCGATCTCCGATGAGGATACCACCTTCATCAAGGAAAGACAGGCAGATCTGGATATCCGGCATGGCGTGCGGCTTGAGATCCTCCCGCTGGACGGCTGCCCGGAAAACAGGATCCTTCGCGGGCTGCAGATCCTCTGCGCGCTGATCTTCCAGATCTACAACCTGCAGGAGCCGCCGGTCAGCAAGGGAAAGGTGCTGGAGTGGATCGGCCGGTTCATGCTTTTTCTGGTTCCCGGCCAGAAGGGACGCGTCCGGATGTGGCGTCTGGCGGAAAGGCTGATGAGCCGGTATTCGTTTGACCGGTGCCGGCTGACGACCGAGCTTTGTTCGCGTTATCAGTACATGGTGAATGAATACCCCGCGTGGATCTTTAAAAAGGCGGTCTTTAAGCCGTTTGAAGGGGAGAGATTTCCTGTCCCGCTTGGTTATGACACCTATCTGACCATGGCGTTCGGGGATTATATGACGCTTCCGCCGGAACCGCAGCAGGTTCCGAAGCATGACGCGGTGTTTGTGGATCTGGAGAACAGTTACCGGAAATACCGGCACCTTTATTATTGCAGGCAGGAGGAGAAGCTATGAATATCGCGGTGATTATCGCAGGAGGAAGCGGAAGCCGGATGCATCAGGACATTCCCAAGCAGTTTATCAATGTATACGACAAGCCGGTGATCATCTATACGCTGGAGGGCTTTCAGCGTCATCCGGAGATCGATGCCATCGAGGTGGTGTGCCTGGACGGCTGGCATGATATCCTGAAGGCTTACGCGAAGCAGTTTAACATAGACAAGCTGAAATGGGTGGTTTCCGGCGGCAGCACCGGACAGGAGTCCATCCGCAATGGGGTCTTTCATCTGGAGGGCATCTGCAGCGAGGAGGATATTGTGATCATCCATGACGGCATCCGTCCGCTGGTGGATGATACGGTTTTATCTGACGTGATCATCAAATGCCGGCAGTATGGCAACGCCGTCACTTCCATGCCGTACAATGAGCAGATTTTCCGGATCAGAGATGAACATTCCACCTGTGAATACATCCCGCGGGAGACGCTGCGCAGGGTGGCGACTCCCCAGGCCTACCGTTTCGGAAAGCTGGACTGGGCGTATCACGAGGCTTTCCGGAGAAAGATCGGCATTTACGGCTCTTCTTATGCAAATACCATGATGGTGGATCTGGGGGAGACGCTGTACTTTGCGGCCGGCTCGGACAAGAATATCAAGCTGACCACCAAGGATGATCTGGAGATTTTCAAGGCTTATCTTAAGCTGGAAAAAGACAGCTGGCTGAAATAGACTGTATGGCAGGAGGAGAAAACGATGACGCAAAAAGAGATGCTGCGGGGAGGCAGTGACGAAGAAATGGCGGAGGGGATCGAAGCGGATGTGCGGTTTGTGGCGGGGCTTCCCCTGCCCTGGGAGAAACTGGATGGGAAGACGGTGCTCCTTTCCGGAGCCAGCGGGATGATCGGTTCTTTCCTGGTTTCGGTGCTGCTGGAACGTCCGGAAGCGGTGCGGGTCATCGGGATCGGCCGGGACGAAAAGAAAGCCGGCGCCCGTTTCGCCCGCTACCGGGACAGACCGGATTTCCTTTTCCTGGCCCGGGATATGAATGAACCGTTTGCGTTGGAGGAACGGGCCGATTTTATCATCCATGCGGCCAGCAATACCCACCCGGCGGCGTATTCTGCGGATCCGATCGGCACGATGATGACCAATCTCCTTGGCACGCGGAATCTGCTGGAATACGCGGCCGCATGCGGCGGCAGCCGGTTTCTCTTTGCCTCCAGCGTGGAGGTCTACGGAGAGAACCGGGGAGACAGGGAATATTTTGATGAGGCCTACTGCGGCTATATCGACTGCAACACGGTCCGGGCAGGCTATCCGGAAAGCAAGCGGGCGGGCGAGGCGCTTTGCCAGGCTTACATCCGCCAGAAAGGCGTGGACGCGGTGATCGCCAGACTGTCCAGGACCTACGGCCCTACGATGCTGTTTTCCGATACGAAAGCCGTTTCCCAGTTCCTGAAGAAGGGCGCAGCCGGGGAGGATATCGTGTTAAAAAGTGCCGGGCACCAGCTGTATTCCTACAGCTATGTGGCGGACGCGGTGTCCGGATTGCTGACGGTGCTTTTGAAGGGGGAGTGCGGGCAGGCGTATAATATTGCCGACCCGGCCTCGGACATTACGCTTAAGGATCTGGCGTCCATGATCGCCGAAATGGCGGGGACCCGGGTGGTCTTCGCCCTCCCGGATGAGAAGGAGGCCGCGGGCTATTCCAAAGCCACGAAAGCGCTGATGGATGCGGGGAAATTAAGAGAGCTCGGCTGGAGGGCCGGCTGGACGATGGAAAACGGCATAGAGCGAACGCTTGCGGGGCTGCGGGCCAGAATGGAAAGAGGGCATGGATGACATCCATGCCCTCTTTCCATTTACTGGGCGGCATCGGTCCCGTCGCCTGCCATCGCCGCCGCGGTATCGGCAGAATAAAGCAGAGCGGAGGCGGCATCCGCCGTCTCTTCGGCCGCCGCTGTGTCCGCGAAAACCTCCGTTTCCGGAGCGGCCGCGGCTTCGGCCGGCATCCCGGTATCTGCGGCCGCGGTATCCTCCGCCGCAGTCTCTGTGCTTTCCGCGGCTTCGCTCTCAGCCTGGTATGCGGCGGTCTCTGTGCCGTCGCCGGCTTCTGCTTCGGTATCGTCCTGCGCGGCGGTGGTTTCCGGATAAGTCGGCATGCCGGGACCGT
>CAYRMW010000011.1:0-46207 GCA_964425595.1 uncultured Lachnospiraceae bacterium | reverse complement strand
GCCGCTTTCCTCGCCAAGAAACACCGAAGGGATCAGGATATTCAGATAGAAGCTCGTATCAATCTTCTTTACGTAGGTTCCCTCTCCCTGCTTGGCCTCCAGAATTCCTACCGCACTCAGTTTCTGTATGGCCTGACGCACCGTATTGCGGCTCACGCCAAAACGCTCCTTCAGTTCATTTTCAGAAGGAATCTTTGTCCCCTCCGGCCAATTTCCTCCAGCTACCATCTCCAGCATTTTTTCATATACCGTGTCCGCAATATTTACTTTTTTTACCGTATCAATCATGCCTGTCATCACCGTACTTTCCGTTTTTTATATCATACCTCACATCAGGCCGATCTGTCATCCCTTTACGCTTCCTTCCATGATGCCTCCCATGATCTGGGTATTAAACAGCAGATAAAACACCAGAATAACCAAGGTAGACAGGGCTATCGCTACATAAACCGCACCAAGATCCACATAATCAAAGCTGTTAAGCATGGCAATCCCCACGGAAAGCGTGGTCTTTGAATTCGTAGTAATAAATGTCACCGGATTAATATAATCGTTCCATACGGAAACAAAATTGATAATCGATATGGTGACAACGCCTGAACGACAAAGCGGCAGCACGATCCTGTGAAAAATCTCCAGCTGCCCGCATCCATCGATGATCGCTGCTTCTAAAAGCGATGTGTCAATCACCTGATAAATATTGCTGCGCATCCAGTATACGGTCAACACATTGCATATGCCAGGCAGGATCAGTGTCCATAACGTATTTAACAGTTTAACTGATGCAAATATCCGGTACAGTCCAATCAGAGAAATCTGAGAAGGGATGATCATCATCAGCATAGACAAGGTGAAAAGCGTGTTCCTGCCCCTGAAATGGAATTTTTCAAATCCGTATGCCGCCATCGTTCCAAAATACGCCGTCAAAAATACATTGGGAATGGTGGCGCACAGACTATTGGCAATATAGCGCCAAAACGGAACTGCATCCACCAGATTCTGATAATTAATCAGGAAAAACCTGCCCGGCACAAGAGTCAGCTTAGATGCCAGGTCGGTCGACGACTGCGTGGCGTTGACAAACATAACAAGGAAGGGCAGCAGGCAGATTAAAGTCAGCATAATCAGAAAAAAGTATACCGAACCCTTTTTTATCCTTTTCATCTACACCACCTCAGCTTTCTCTCTTATTGATGAAGCGGTACGATACACCAGCCAATACAGCCGTTACGGCAAATATACCCATCGCATAAGCCGAACCATAACCGTATTGCATGGAACGGAAGGCCAGTGTGTGCATCTGCATTGTCATCGTCAAAAGCGATTTGTCCGGTGCTCCCAGACCATCGGTAATTACCCGCGGGATCTCAAAATTCTGCAAGCCGCCAATCAAGGTCACCAGAAATACATAGGCCACAATCGGACGGATCAGTGGAAACGTGATCTGCCAAAATTTCTGCCAGCTGTTTGCTCCATCGATAGCTGCCGCCTCAATATACTCCATCGGAACATTCAAAATCCCCGTTGTAAACATAATCGTAGAATAGCCAAACCACATCCACCAGAGAATGAACGCGACCACAGCCTGCGCAGTAGCTGGCTGTCCCAGCCAGTAAATCGGCTCGTTGATCCATCCCAGCTGTATCAGGATCCGATTAACATATCCACTCTGCCATCCCATCAACAGCGAAGCTAAAACCGCAACCGTAGCCGCATTGACCAGATTAGGAAAGTAAAAGACCATTTTGAACAATCCTTTTCCCTTGATGCGGCTCTGCGCAAATATCACTGCGCACAACAATGCCACGCCAAGTCTGGGAACAATATTCATGGCCCACAACTTTACTGTATTCGCAAAGGAAATACGAAAATTTTCATCTTTTATCAAACGCAGATAATTATCAATCCCGTTAAACGCGCGCTCTCCTGTCATCAGATTCCAGTTGGTAAAACTGATCGCCAACGTATACAAGAACGGCAGCACCCGAAAGAACAGAAGGCCAATAATAAACGGTGTAATAAATACTGCTCCGTAATTTAACTTGATTCGTCTTTTCTTCATGCAACCATCCCTTCTGCCGGGTGGGTGAGCCGAATGCTCATACCCACCCACTGTGCCTTATGATCAGGTTTTATCACTCAACCTCAATGCTCGGGGCGTAATTCTGACAATCTGACTTATACTGCGCAATCGCAGTATCCAGATCTACGTTGCCTGTTGCATAGGAATTCATTGCTGCAAGCAAATAATTCCCAAAATACTCGTCATAAGGCGAGAATGCCTCTGCGTCAATTCCCTTATCCAGTTCGCTATTCCAGTAAGCATAGGCATTTTGACCGCCCAAATAAGAGAAGATATTAAAATCCGCCCCTTCTTCTTCTGTCAGCGCGCCGATTTCATCCTGTACTGCCGTGTTGGATACATAGTCTCCAAAATCTACCGCATAACTATGAAGAAATTCGGAATCGGTCAAAATATATTTTAAGAACAAATAACATTCTTCCGGATATTCCGTGTCTTTATATATGCCCAGCCAGGTTCCGCCGGCCGTATAGGAGTATGGGCCGGAGGTCAGCGCCCAGTCTCCGGCCTGATCTGGGAAGTTGGGCATGATATTGTAATTAAGCCCCCACGTCGGCTTGGCATTAGCAAATACGCGATCCTCCAGTGTTGCCGCTGCTCCGGAAGTATCGTCCTGATAGAACTTGCCGGTCAGATTTTCATCATACATAATCTTGGCATACTCAAACAGGTTTCGGATTTCCTCTCCGGTATTCAACGTATTGCCAATGAGATAACCTCCCGCATGCGTCACTCCCAGATACATCAGATCCGTCAGGGCATCTGCATCAAAGACCACCTCACCGTCAGTTGCCTCTTTTACCTGCCTGGCTGCGTCGATCAATGAATCAAAGGTGGAAAAGTACTGCGCCATCTCATCGGGATCGTCTGTTCCAAAGATTTCCTTTGCCATGCTCCTTCTGTAATAAATGCCTCCCACCGGGCACTGCCAGGACAGCGCCCGAAGCGCTCCCGTAGACTCCTGGGTACCAACTTCTACAATATACGGTTCCAGCTGATCTACCCATTCTCCTGCATTATACGGTTCAGACAGTAAATCAGCATAATACAAATCTGAATTAACAATAGCCTTCACAAACTGGGTTCTGCAGGTAAACAAATCCGGCACATCCTCCCCAGCCGCCACCATGCTCATAATCCGCTCCTGCTGCTCCCCGGAAGGCACCAGTACCAGTTCAATATTGATATTAGGGTAAATCTCATTGAACTTCTCGATCATGTACTCTGGCTGATCGGTAGAGTGCACCATGAAACGAAGATTCGCTTCGTAGGATTCCGGATCCTTTTCTCCAAATACCTCGGCCGTGTCAGAGGAAGAATCCGTCCCACCTGATTCCGATACAGCCGTCGTATCTTGTTGGTTGTCGGATGTACTACAACCTGAAACACAAAACAACGCAACGCCAACTGCCGTAACTAAAACCAGTCTTTCACGCTTCATAAAAAATCTCCTCCTTCATTAAAATTGGTTTTTCTTTGCAGATGATGAAGCTACATATTTACAAGTTGTCCTACAAGTTCTGTCTACATTATTGCACAATTATTTGGTGATGTCAATGCTATTTTTCGTTGTTTTTCACATTTATTTTTTTCATTTTTATGATATTGTATCTATTTTTTCTACACGGATGCCATCCCTTACGTCAGCCCTCTCTTTTTCCCTTTAACGAATCCATGGGCATGAATGGCTCCTTAAGTCACTCATGCCCATGTCTGGAACTTCCCGTTTCTAACGGCACTATCTCGCCATCCGGTAGATCTCCTCCATGTCCTTGCGTCCCAGCTTCTGCAGGCCGCCGATCGTCCGTCCGTCCATATGGCTGCACTTTGCTGCCAGTTCCCTGATCTGCTCATCGGTCAGATCCACGCCCATCTCGGAAATGCGCACCGGCATATGGATCGAGCGGAAGAAATCCTCCATGGCTTCGATGCCTTCCAGGACCGTCCGTTCCGGATTCGCATAATCATAGGGGATACCCAGCACATCCACGGCCAGCTTGGCGAAGCGGTCCGGATCCGATTTGTACACATAGCGGGCCCAGCTTCCCCACACGGCCGCCAGACCGGCCCCGTGTGTTACATCGAACATGCCGCTCAGCTCATGCTCCAGCTGATGGCAGGCCCAGTCGCCCGTGCGGCCGCAGCCGGTCAGGCCGTTGTGCGACAGGCTCCCTGCCCAGAACACCTCCGAACGGGCCTCATAATTCTCCGGATCCGTCAGAAGGACCTTTGCCTGATGCATCACGGTCTTAAGAACAGCCTCCGCCAGATAATCCGTCAGCTCCGTATCCTTTTCGTGCGAGAACCACCGTTCCAGAGTATGCATCATAATATCTACACAGCCGCTCATCGTCTGATACTCCGGCAGCGTATAGGTAAGCTCCGGATTCATGATCGCAAACCGCGGGCGGGACAGATCGCTGTTGCATCCCATCTTCAGCCAGCCATCCTCATTGGTGATCACGGAGGAATCACTCATCTCGCTTCCCGTAGCCGCCAATGTCAGCACCACACCCACCGGCACCGCGTCTTCCGGCACCCTGGTCTTCGTATAGAAATCCCAGACGTCTCCATCATCCCTGACGCCATAGGCAATGGCTTTCGCGGAATCGATGGCGCTCCCTCCGCCGACAGCCAGGATAAAATCCACCTTTTCTTTTCTGCACAGTTCTATCCCCTCATACACCAGGGAAAGCCGCGGATTCGGCACAACGCCGCCCAGCTCCACATGGTAGATCCCTTCCCGGTCCAGAGAAGCCAGTACCCGGTCAAGAAGGCCGCTGCGCTTTACGCTTCCCGTCCCGTAATGGACGAGAACCCTGGTCCCTTTCTGCTCTCTTACCAGGGCGCCCGCCTGATTTTCCGTATCTTTGCCAAAGACCACCCTGGTGGGGGTATAGTACGCGAAGTTCTTCATCGTTTTCCACTCCTTTGCCTTAACTTTTTAACGGGACGATGGCCGCGGCAAACCGCATGGTGCCATCCCGTTTTTGCTTTTTCAGTATAGCATGTTTCCGAATTCGGTACAAGGACATCATCCCCCGCATTTCCCCAATCGGATCTTGACAAAAAACGTCCTCGACAAAAGGGACAGATCAATGGTATACTACTTAAGGTTTAGTCATTTAAAGCAAAAAAGTAGCGGGGGAATATCAACGATGATCAACATGATTGTATGTATGAAGCAGGTGCCGGCCGGAAACCACGTCGAGATCGATCCGGATACCGGCGCTTTAAAGCGTCTCGGCAGCGAGACGAGAACAAACCCTTACGACCTGTTTGCCCTGGAAACCGCCCTCACCCTGAAAGAGCAGCTGGGCGGTCAGGTCACGGTGCTGACCATGGGGCCGCCTCATGCGGAGGAAATGATGCGGGACGCCTATTCGATGGGCGCCGATCAGGCGGCGATTATGTCCGACCTGCAGTTCGCCGGGGCCGATGTGCTTGCCACTTCCTACACCCTGGCGCAGGGGATCCGCCTGCTTGGCGGCGCGGATTTGATCCTCTGCGGCCGGCAGACCACCGACGGCGATACGGCACAGGTAGGACCGGCCATCGCCGAGCACTTAGATCTGCCCCACTGCGCATGGGTCTCCGGAATCCTGAAGGCCGACGGCCAAAAAATCCAGATCAAACAGGATCTTGCAAACGTCACCCAGATCTCCGAAATTCCTTATCCCTGTCTGATCACAGTGGAAAAAGATAGCTGCGTTCCCAGGCTGCCTTCTTACCTTCTGCAGCGGGCAACGAAAGATAAAGTCATCCGGTATATCAGCATGGCTGATCTCCCTGACCGGGAGACCGCCCATTATGGACTGACCGGTTCCCCCACCTCGGTCGTTAAGATGTTCGCCCCGCCGGAAACCGAAACGCAGGTCTATCTCGACGGAACAGCGGAGGAAAAGGCCGACCGACTGTATGCCATCCTGGCAGAGAAAAAGCTGATTTGACCAAATACGTGAGAGAAAACAGGAGTAAGGATATGGAAGGATTAGTAATTGCGCGTCAGGAATGCACGCTCTGCGGACTTTGCGTGGAAAAATGTCCCTTCGGCGCCCTGACAAAGGCGGCGGACCGGATCGAGGTCCTCGAGGGCTGCCGAAACTGCGGCGTCTGTGTTCGCCTCTGTCCTGAACAGGCGATCCGGCAAAAAAAACAGGAGGATCAGGCCGGAGCGGATAAAACACAGTGGAAGGATTTTCTGGTTTTTGCCGAGCAGGAGCAGGGCAAGATCGCACCGGTTACCTTCGAACTGATCGGCGAGGCCCTGAAAATGGCCCCGAAAGTTCATTACCAGGTGAATGTCCTGATCATCGGCGGTCCAGGCACGGCAGAAAACGCCGAAAAACTGCTGGACTATGCCGTTCATCAGGTGTTTGTTTATGAAGATGAAGCCTTCTGCGGCTTCCGTGCGGACTGCTACGCAAACGCGGCCGCCGACTGTATCCGTGCGTTAAAGCCCTCTGCCGTACTGATCGGCGCGACTGCCCTGGGGCGTTCCCTCGCGCCGAGGCTGGCTACCCGTTTTCGCACCGGACTGACCGCCGACTGCACGGCCCTGGATATCCGGCCGGACACCGACATGATCCAGATCCGTCCGGCCTTCGGCGGCGACATTATGGCACAGATCGCCATTTCCCGCACCAGGCCCCAGTTTGCTACGGTCCGCTACAAAGTCATGGATCCGGCCAAAAAGTCCGCCTGCCGGACCGGAAAGGTCGTCCGCCGCGCGGTCACCGCAGAGATGGCGCGTTCCCCCATTTCCATCTTGTCTTGCGAAGTGATCCGAAAGCAGAAGAGCCTGGAAGAGGAAGACGTCATCGTCGTGGCAGGGCGTGGTGTGCGCAGCGAAGCGGATGTGGAAATGTGCCGCCGGCTGGCCGAAGCCCTGGGCGGCCAGTTAGCCTTTACCCGGCCGATGATTGAAGACGGCTTCGGGGACAACGCGCACCAGATCGGCCTTTCCGGCCGCACCGTCCGCCCGAAGCTGATCATCACCTGCGGTGTGTCCGGAGCCATTCAGTTTACATCCTGCATGAACAACGCTGACTGCATTGTCGCCATTAACACCGATCCGAACGCGCCGATTTTTCATGTGGCGCATTACTGCATTGTCGATGATCTGTACCAGGTGGTGCCTCGCCTTATCCGGCGGATCCGCTGCCAGAAGGAGGTGTAACCATGCCTTATCCATACAAAAAAATGACCCCGGAAGATTTCGACTACATCCGCTCAGTCAGCGCCGCTGACCGGGTTCGGGTCGGAGAAGAGATCGACCGGGAATACTATAAAGACGAAATGCCGGAATACGGCGTCTATCCGCCGGAACTCTATGTCGAGGTCCTGAACAAGGAAGAGATTTCCGCCATCATGGCCTATGCCTACCGGGAAAACATCCCTGTGGTCTGCCGCGGGGCAGGCACAGGACTTGCCGGAGGCGCGACCTGCAAATACGGAGGCATCATGCTCTCCGTCATGCGCATGAACCGGATCTTCCCGGTGGACCGCAAAAACCAGACCATCACGGTAGAGCCCGGCGCGCTGTTAACCGATGTGCAGGCCGCCGTTGCCGCGGAAGGATTGTTTTATCCTCCGGATCCCGGCGAAAAAACCGCATCGATCGGAGGAAACGTCATCACCAATGCCGGTGGCATGAAAGCCGTGCGCTACGGCCTGACCCGCGACTTCGTCCGCTGCATGGAAGTGGTCATGCCCGACGGCTCGATCCTGAACTTCTCTTCCAACGTAGTCAAAAACACCACCGGCTACGACCTGAAAGATCTGGTGATCGGTTCCGAGGGAACTCTATGCATCCTGACGCAGGTGACGCTGAAGCTTCTCCCGGCGCCTACCTGCACCTGCACTCTGGTGATGCCGTTTCAGAGCCTGGAAGCCTGCGCCGACATGGTGCCAAAGGTACTGGAGCTCCCCTTTGTCCCCACGGCCATTGAATTTCTGGAACGTGAGCTGATCGATATCGTGGAGCGTACGCTCCACAAATACTTCCCGGTAAAGCAGGGCGAGGCTGTGCTCATTGTGATGTACGACGCGTCCAGCCCTCAGGAACTGGAAAGCGCGGTGAGCGCCGCGGCAGAGGCTGCCCTGGCAAACGGCGCCATGGACTGCTGCATCGCCGATACTCCGGAACGGGCCGCTTCGGTATGGGCTGTCCGGGGCGGGATCCTGGAGGGCATGAAGGCGGATTCCGTCTCCCAGGAGGAATGTGATGTGGTCGTGCCCAGAGCAAGGATCGCCGAATACGTAAAAGCCGCAAAAAAAATCGCCCTCTCACACGGGATCCGGGTCGAGCCCTGCGGGCACTGCGGAGATGGCAATATTCACACGGAGATGCTCAGAGGCCCGGAGATGAGTGATGAAGAGTGGAAAGCCGCCACCCACGCTTCCCTTACCGAGCTTTATGCCCTGTCCAAGGAACTGGGCGGCCAGCTTTCCGGCGAGCACGGCATCGGCAATGGGCGGATCGCCTTTCTGGAGGAATTTGTCGGCCCCAGGATGATCCGGCTTTATCGGGCGGTTAAGCTGGCCTTTGACGACCGGCTGATCTTAAATCCTGGAAAGATCATTGAATTTAACGATAACTGTGACCGTTGACCACCATCGGCGTCTGCCGCCTTTTCCAAAACTGCGGCAGCGCCAAAAAGATCCGGATAAAAGGAAAGGATAACGCTATGGCGAAGAAAAAATCGTTACTTGTGGACAAAAGCAGAATGCCCCTGGCCATGGGCATCGCCTTCGTGGCCTTCACGACCCAGTTCGGCGGCGGCTTTGCGTCCGGCGCCCAGATCTACCAGTACTTCATCAATTACGGGATATGGTGCCTGATCCTGCCCGCCCTTACTCAGGCTCTCTACGCCCTGTTTTTCTGGTACGGCATGCGCTACGCCTACCGGCACAAAACCTATGACTACCGCAGCTTCTCCGACCATTTCTACGGAAAGACCCGGCCGGTGATGTCCAATCTTTACGAGGTCTGTTACCTGATCATGATCGGCACCGCGTCAGCCGCAGCCTTTGCCACCGGCGGCTCCACCATTGAAGCACTCACCAGTCTCCCCTACTGGCTGTGTACCGTGATCGTAGCCGCCTTCATCTTCGTCATCGCCCTGTTCGGCACGGAAATGGTACGCAAATGCGCCTCTACCTTAAGCGTACTGATCATCCTCGGGCTCGTCCTGGTCCTGATTCCGAATATCATAGCCGAATGGGGATCCATTACGGCTTCCATCAGCCGCATGGCTGCCGGGGAAATGAGCGTGCTTTCCTCGGAAAGCGGCGCATTCGGGCCGGCGCTGTATTCCGCCATACTGTACTTTTTCTTCCAGCTGGCTTCCGTATCGGTCATGTATCAGCACATGGAACCGGTAACGGATGCCGAACAGATCAATAAGGCCGCCGTGGGCATCTTTGTCTGCAACTTTTTTGCCACGGAGCTTTCCATTATCGGCCTCCTCGCGGTTGCCTTTGCCGCGGAACTGGCCACCGCCTCCGTTCCCATGCTGGTACTGGTCGAGCAGGGTGTAGGCGCCTCGATCCTGACGCCGGTCATCTCCCTGCTGATCATCCTGGGGGCCATCTCCACGGCCGTAAACATGATCTCCGGCATCGTCACCCGCTGCGTCAACGCGATGGAACGCCGGATGCATTCCCGAAAACAGATCCAGAAGGGACACCTGGCCAGAAACGCGGCCTTCACCCTGCTCTTTACCTTTCTGGCCTTCTCCATCGCCCAGTTTGGCCTGATGACGGTAGTCAGCAAGGGCTACGCTTATCTTGGCTACGCCGCCTTTATCACCCTGTTCGTCCCGTTCGTCATCCAGGCAGCCGCCACCCGCGGAAAGGAGATCTGAACGCAACGCCCGGCATGCAGCGCACCGCCCGTCCATGAAACCGGCGATGCGCCGCATGCTGTTGCCCGGACGTTACTCCGCAAACATCGGCGTAGATAAATACCGCTCTCCCGAGTCCGGAAGCAGAGTCACCACGGTCTTTCCCCGATTCTCTTCCTCTCTGGCCAGCCGGATAGCTGCCCAGAGAGCTGCGCCGGAAGAGATTCCGGCAAGAAGCCCCTCTGTCTGTACCAGCATCCTCCCGGTCCGGCAGGCCTCCTCCTCCGTCACGGTAATGATCTGATCGTAAATCCCCGTATCCAGTGCCTCCGGGATAAAACCCGCGCCGATCCCCTGGATCCCGTGGGAGCCTGCCTGACCGCCGGAAAGAACCGACGAAGACGCCGGCTCCACCGCCACGATGCGGATGCCCGGATTCCTTTCCTTCAGGAAACGGCCAGTACCGGATATGATACCGCCGGTACCCACACCTGCCACGAAGATGTCCACCTCCCCGTCCGCATCCTCCCAGATCTCCGGGCCCGTGGATGTGTAGTGCGCCGCCGGATTCGCAGGATTTTCAAACTGTCCGGCAATGAAGCTTCCGGGGATCTTCGCCGCCAGCTCCTTAGCCTTCCGGATCGCTCCGGCCATACCCGCAGACCCGTCCGTGAGGACAAGCTCCGCCCCGTACGCCTTCATCAAAAGCCGCCGCTCCATGCTCATCGTCTCCGGCATCACGATGATGACGCGGTACCCCTTCGGCACAGCCACCGCAGCCAGACCGATGCCGGTATTTCCGGAAGTTGGCTCAATGATCACCGCGCCCTCCTTTAACACGCCCCGCGCCTCAGCGTCCCGGATGATCGACCGCGCTACCCTGTCCTTTGCGGAACCGGCGGGATTTCGAAATTCCAGCTTTGCCAGAAGCCTGGCCTCCAGACCCAATGCCTTTTCCATTCGGCCCAGTTCGATCATGGGCGTCCGCCCGATCAGTTCCTCCATCGATGCGTAAATTCTGCTCATATCCTGCCTCCTGTCCCGTCCGCCGGCGAAGATTTCTTTCATCTGCTCTGTGGCTTCTCCCGGATTTCTGTTGTACGGTATGTGTTTTCTTTGGATTATAGGTTCTCCCTCTTTTATTGTCAATCGTCTTCCTGCCATAGGCAGCTTCTGTCATCCGCTCATGTTTGTCGTATGTGCACTTTTACGAGTTATTCTTCTCGCATTTCGCTCATTCTGCGCAAAATATCAATCATCTTTTTTTGTCGAAATTATTTTTCGTAAAATTTACGTAATTTTGCTCATTTTTTAGTGCTTTTGCACACCGGTCTTTTCCTTTTTTGTGGCTTCTGGAAATAGCGGATTTTCTGAGCAAATGCTATAATACAGTTGCCGTAAACGTTTACGATATCCGAAAGCAGGATATCAGAAAGGGCGCCAAAATGAAACAGGTTACCATTAAAGATATTGCAAAAGAAGCAGGGGTTTCCATCGCCTCGGTTTCCCGTGCACTGAACGGGGCTGAGGGGATCAGTGAAGCCAGCAGGAAACGGATTCTGGATGTGTGCGACAAGATGAACTACACCCCCAACGGGCTGGCCAGAGGTCTGGTCAAGCGAAAGACCCAGACCATCGGCATTGTGATCCCCGATATCATGAGCCCGTTCTACTCGGAGCTGGCCGTTTTGGCCTCAGACGCGGCCCACCGGCGGGGGTTTCAGTCCCTTTTGTGCAACAGCTTCCGTGAGCTGAGGACGGAGGAACAGTATCTGAAGCTGTTGGTGGAGCATCAGGTGGAAGGAATCCTGATCTTCCCCATCGGTGCCAGAAGTGAAGCTGCCATGGGAAAATACAGCCGCAATCTCCCCATCGTATCCCTGAATGAGACCAGTACGCCGTGCCATGTTCCTTATGTGTGCGCCGACGAGCGTCAGGCCGGCCGGATCGCTGCGGAATACCTGATCTCCAGAGGATGCAAGGATCTTTTGTTTTTGGGATTCAAAAAGGAGAGGCTGGCTCACCGGCTCCGGGCGGAAAGCTTTCTGCATACAGCCGCAGGTATGCGCATCCCGGCTCAGGTTTATGAGTGCCGGACGGATTTTCGCACCAGTTTCGAGCGCGGATACGATCATTTCCGCCATCTGCTGACCAGCGGAAGGGACATGCCTGACGGGATCGTAGCCGCAAGCGATGCCACTGCCAATGGAATCGTGAAAGCCTGTAAGGAAAACGGAATCCGCATCCCGAAGGACTTTTCCCTGATCGGCTTTGACAACATCTCCACTAAGCTGCCCTATCTGGAGCTGACCACTGTGTCTATCTCTCATGAAGAACAGATCGAAACTGCAGTAAACCTTCTGACAGAAATGATCGAGCGTGGGCAGCCGGCTCTGACTGAAAGCAAAATCAAACTAAAACCTCGACTGATTATCCGGCGCTCCTGCAAAGACTGACCAAAATTGAACCATCCATGGAGCTTTGGAGCAGGCGAAGAAAGGAGAAATACTATGACAAATCAGAAAGCCGAAAGCGCCCGCGGAGAACTCGCCTTTTCTCCCAGGCGGCGGCTAGCAAATCAAATCAGAAGCGTGATTAAAAATCCGTACAATATCATGGTCATGGTCTCTGTTCTCCTGATGGTATATCTGATCCTGATCCCTCTGGGGCAGATGATCATCGACACCTTTACTCTGGTCGAATCGGATGTGGCCCGGGTGGAGGGAGGACGTGCGGGAATGTTCACCCTGTACTACTGGAAAAGGGTGCTGACCAGCAGCATATCCAGACAAATGCTCTGGACGCCCCTGAAAAACTCCCTGGTTATTTCCGTCTTCACCGCAGCCGCTGGTGTAACCCTGGGCTCGCTTCTGGCCTGGCTTATGGTGCGCAGCGATCTTCCTTTTAAAAAGTTCTTCTCTCTGGCCCTGATCATTCCCTACATGATTCCCTCCTGGTGCAAATCCATGGCATGGCTGACTATTTTTAAGAATGACAGGGTAGGCGGAGCACAGGGACTTTTAGGCTTCCTTGGTATCCAGACCCCCAACTGGCTGGCATACGGCCCCTTTGCCATCATTGTGGTGCTGGTGATCCATTACTACGCATACGCCTATCTGCTGGTCTCCTCTGCATTAAGTTCCATTAACTCGGAGCTGGAGGAGATGGGCGAAATCCTCGGGGCAGGAAAGGCCAGGATCCTGGCAAAGATCACCTTTCCCCTGGTTATGCCTGCCATCCTGTCCGCCGTCATCATGACCTTCTCCAAGGCTATGGGAACCTTCGGCGTTCCCTCTGTACTTGGCCTGAAAATCGGCTACTACACCGTTTCCACTACCATGTACAACTCCATCCAGAATGGCCAGAACCAGGTCGGCTACGTGATCTCCCTGGTGCTGATCCTGATCGCTTCCCTGAGCGTCTTCATGAACCAGAAGGCCATCGGCTCCAGAAAATCCTACAGCACCATCGGCGGAAAAGGCGGCCGGACGAATCCCCTCCGTCTGGGCAAATGGCGTCCGCTGGTTACCGGAATTCTGTTCGTGTTTGTGGCTGCGGCCGTGGTATTCCCGGTGCTCGTCCTTCTGTACCAGTCCCTGATGCTTGAGCCGGGCAATTACAGCTTAAGCAATCTGACCCTCCACTACTGGATCGGCGGTTCCGTGCCCACCATCGACCAGGGCGAACCGGGAATCTTTAGAAATCCGCAGTTTTTAAAGTATGTGGGCAATACCATCAAGCTGGTCATCCTTACCTCCCTGTTTGCCACCCTATTCGGACAGATGATCGGCTATATCAATTCCAGAGGCCGCAAATTATTTTCCGGCAAGTTGGTGGAGCAGTTGGTGTTTATCCCCTACCTGATTCCCTCCATCGCCTTCGGCGCCATGTATCTGGCTCTGTTTGCTACGGCAAAAAAGATTGAAATGTTCGGGTACCGGATCACCCTCGTTCCGTCCTTATATGGCACCTTCACGATCCTGGTTCTGATCGCGGTAGTGAAAAACATGCCCTTCGCCTCCAGAGCAGGCACCTCCAATATGCTTCAGATCAGCACGGAATTAGAGGAGGCTGCCCAGGTGGAAAATGCAGGTTTTTTCCGTCGGTTCTTTAAGGTCGTCTTCCCCCTGTCCAGAGGCGGCATGATCAGCGGCTTTATGCTGGTATTTATCAGCATCATGAAGGAGCTGGATCTGATCGTCATCCTGATGACCCCCTCCCAGCAGACGCTGCCTTACATGGCCTATGCCTACTCTTCGGAAAATCTGATCCAGCTGTCAAGCGCGGTGACCATCGTCATGTTTATCCTTGTATTTTTCGTGTACTGGTTTGCCAATACCTTTACGGATGCGGACATCACCAAGGGCTTTTAACTGAGGAGGGTACGAAAATGAGCAGAATCGAACTGAAGCAGATCAATAAGTATTATGGAAAGAATCATGTGCTGAAGGACATTAACCTGGTCATCGAAGACGGCGAATTCATGACCCTGTTAGGACCTTCCGGATGCGGGAAAACCACCATCCTGCGGGTTATCGCCGGTCTGGAAAAGCCCCAGGAAGGATTCATGTACATGGATGATCGGGAAATCATCAATGCTCCGGAAAAGTTCTATGAGGAACCTGGAAAGCGCCATCTGAATCTGGTATTTCAATCCTACGCCCTCTGGCCCCACATGACCGTATTCAACAATGTGGCTTTCGGCCTGGAGGTGGCGAAGGTGCCCAAAGATGCGATCCGGCGCAAGGTGGAAAATGCCCTGAAGCGGATGCGCATCGAAGAGTTCATCGACCGCTATCCTTCCGAGCTTTCCGGCGGCCAGCAGCAACGGGTGGCCATCGCCAGGGCCATCGTGACGGAACCGGAGGTCCTCCTTCTGGACGAACCCCTGTCAAATCTGGATGCCAAGCTTCGTGTGGAAATGCGCAGCGAAATCAAGCGTCTCCATCAGGAGCTGGGCACCACCATTATCTACGTAACTCATGACCAGACGGAAGCGCTGACCATGTCCACCAGGATCGCCATTTTCTTCGAGGGCGTTCTGGAGCAGGTGGCCTCGCCCATGGAGCTTTACCAGAACCCGGCATCCCTTCGGGTGGCGGACTTTATCGGAAATCCGGGAGTCAATTTCCTGCCCGGCACGGCATCGGTAAGGGGCGGCATCCTGGAAATAGAATCTGTCCTTGGAGGGATGCAGTTTGGTCGTGAATTTCTCACGGAAGCACTGGCCGATAACGCCTCATTTCCGGTGACCGTCGGCGTGCGGCCGGAATTAGTCGAGATCAGGTCCCGTGAAGATCCCGGCACCATAAAAGCCCAGGTTTATTCGGTGATGCCGGCCGGCTCCGAGACCACCGTAGACTTAATTGCCGGTTCCGAAAAGCTTCTGTCGAAACAGAACGGCCTGAAGCATTATGAAAATGACCAGAATGTATGGCTGAAGATCGATCCCGGCAGGATCAATGTCTTTGACCGGGAATCGGGCCGGCTGATCAAAAAAGCGATCATGGATGAACTGTAAACCTGCAGCCGTCAACTGCCCGTGCAGGCAAGGCTGCCTGGTCCGTCACTTCGCGAAAGCAAACGCAAAAAGGAGAGAAAGATAATGAAAAAAAGAGGAACGCAGCTTACCGCCATGCTTCTGGCAGGCATTATGGCCTCCCTGTCGCTGGCAGGATGTGAAAAAATCGAAGAAACAGAAACCACGGCGTCACAGGCCGATTCATCAGAAAATATTTCCGGAGAAGATTCCGGTCAGGGAGAGGAAACAGAATCAACGGAAAGCGAAGCTGTCACGCCGGAGGAGCAGTGGGCCATCGATGCAGGCCTTTACGAGGACGAAACTTCCGATGAACTGTATCAGAAAGCTCTGGATGAAGAAGGCGGAAAAGTAGTGATCTACTCCATCTCCAGCCGGATGGCCAGGGTAAAAACCAGCTTCGAGGAAGATTATCCGGGAATGACTCTGGAAGTGTATGACATCAGCGCAAACGATATGTCCACCAAGTTGAGTACTGAATATAACTCCGGGATCCGCACCGCCGACGTGATCCATTCCAAGGAGCAGACCGGCGATTACATCAAGAATTTCTTCGACAAGGGCATCCTCCATAATTATCAGCCGGACTCCATCTTCGGAAACGTGGATCCGGAATATCTGGAAGATATGACCCCTCTGTACTTTGAGACAGACTGGTGGTTTTACAATACGGAAGTATATTCCGAGACACCCATAACGAACTGGTGGGACGTAACGAAGCCCGAATGGAGCGGAAATTTTGTCCTGCAGAATCCCATCGGCACGGTCAGCTACATGGTGCTCTTCACCTCCATGGTAGAACACGCAGATGAAATGGCCGAAGCATACAAAGAATGCTTTGGAGAAGATATTGTCCTGGCCGATGACGAGCCCACTGCAGGCCATGCCTGGATCAAGCGGGTTCTGGCCAATGATCCGGTCATCTTTGATTCAAACAACGAGGTGATCCAGTCTGTGGGCGAAGGCTTCGAATCCCGCCTCATCGGCTATACCCCATCTTCCAAATACCGGGAGCGGGACGACAAAGGCTGGAATATCGACTCCTCTCCCACCGACATGTCTCCGGTATCCGGCATGGCGTTTATGAATTTCCTGGCTGTGGTCAATGAGGCTCCCCATCCCAACGGCGCCAAGCTCCTGATCCGCTATCTGATGGGAGGCGAGGACGGCAACGGAAACGGAATTCAGCCCTTCAATACCATCGGCGGATGGCCGGTACGCCCGGAGACCACCCCGGCCGAGGGAAACATTGCCCTGGAAGATATGAACCTGTGGCAGATTAATTATGATTACGTTTATACCAATCTGCAGGATATCCAGGATTACTGGTATCAGTACCGATAACCAGCCTTCCGGAAAGGAGACACTCGATGGCCTTAAGATTATCCGAATTCAACCGAACGAAAGAGTTTTTAATCTGCATCGATTCCGACGGCTGCGTGATGGACACCATGAACAGCAAGCATATCTTCTGCTTCGGGCCCTGCCTGTTAAAGGTGTGGGATCTGGATTCCTGCCGGGATCAGGTGCTGAAGCGCTGGAACGAAATCAATCTGTACACCATGACGCGGGGAATCAACCGCTTCAAAGGTCTGGCCATACTCCTGTCTGAAATTGATGACCAGGGAATCCCCATCCCCGGAATCCGGGAATTCTGCCGGTGGACGGAAAGTGCAAAGGAACTTTCCAATGACGCCGTTCGGGCAGAATGGAAGCGGACAGGGTTAAACATCTTCCGTCAGGCCCTTGACTGGTCAGAGGCAGTGAACCGTCGGATTTCTTCTCTTCCGGAAGAAAAGAAGATGGCCTTTCCCGGCGCCAGCCAGGGTCTTAAGGCCGCCAGCCAGCTGGGGGATGTTGCCGTGGTCTCTTCCGCCAACCGTCCTGCAGTCATAGAGGAATGGAAAAAGCAGGATCTGATCGATTTTCCCTCCGTCATCCTCTCCCAGGAGGACGGAGGGAAAAAAACCGCGATCTCAAGGCTTCGGGAAACCGGATACGACAACCGGAAATGCCTGATGGTCGGTGATGCACCGGGCGACTGCCAGGCCGCCCGGGAAAATGGCATTTTCTACTATCCGGTTCTGGCAGGCAGGGAGACCGACTCCTGGGAACAGCTGGTCACCGAAGCGCTTCCCAGGCTCAAGGAGGGAACGTATGAAGGAAAGTATCAGGAACAGGTGATTGAGGCATTCATGAAAAATCTCCATGCACCTGGCTGATCATCTCCGCCCCCTTCTTATGCCTGCTTCCTTTTTAAAATCACGCTCTCATAAGGACGCAGCCTCCCCGGCACCCCTTCCGTACCCTCCGGATAATTTCCCAGAAGCCGCTCATACTCTCCCGGATCAAAATGCAGAGAAAGGGTCGTTTCTTCACTGCCGAAATTATGAACGGCCAGAATCTCATCCTCGCCAAACACCCGGCGGTAAGCCAGAATCTGCGGGTCCGCCTCTTCCAGAAATGCAATGCTGCCTTTTGCAACGGCCGGTTCTTCCTTCCTGAGGGCAATCAGACGGCGGTAATAGTAAAGAACGGAATCCTCATCCTCCATCTCCGTTTCCACATTGATGGTCCTGTAATTGTCCGGAAGGGAAATCCACGGCTGTCCGGAGGTAAATCCGGCATGTTCCCCGCCGCTCCACTGCATGGGCGTGCGTCCATTGTCCCGGGAGCGCTCATTCAGGATATGGAGGGCTTCCTCCTTCGTCCTTCCCCGCTCCAGCATGATCTGATAGTAATTGGTGCTTTCCACATCCCGGTACTGACCGATATCCGTGTAGCCGGCATTGGTCATACCCAGCTCCTCACCCTGAAAAATGTAAGGTGTTCCCCGCATCATATGAATGGCGCCGGCCAGCATCTTCGCCGACTCCTTCCAGTAATTTTTGTCATCACCGAAACGGGATACGGCTCTGGGCTGATCGTGATTGCACCAGAACACGGCTTCCCAGCCTCCGTTCTCCTGCATTCCCTCCTGCCATCTGACCAGGATTTCCTTTAGCTTCCGATAGTCTGCCGGCTGAATCTCCCACTTGTCGCCGTCCTTGTAATCCACCTTCAGGTGATGGAAGTGGAAGCACATGGCCAGCTCCTTCTCCCGGGGATTCGTGTAGCGGATACAGTTCTCGATGGAGGTGGAAGACATCTCTCCTACGGTGATCATGCCGCCGATCTCTGTATCCCTTACCAGCTCCTTCAGATACTCGTGGACATGAGGGCCGTCTGTATAGAAGCGGCGGCCGTCGCCTTGGCCGTCATTTTCCAGCACCTCCGGCTTGGAAATCAGATTCACCACATCGAACCGGAATCCCTTTACGCCCTTGTTCTTCCAGAAACGGATCACATTTTTCAGTTCTTCTCTGACTTTTGGATTATCCCAGTTTAAGTCCGCCTGGGTCCGGTCAAAAAGATGCAGATACCATTTCTCAAGCGAAGGAACATACTCCCATGCGCTCCCGCCAAACTTCGACTCCCAATTAGTGGGAGGCATCTCTGGCTCTCCGTCCCGGAAAATATAGTAATCCTGATACTCCCTCTCACCTGCCAGCGCCCTTTGAAACCATTCGTGTTCCGTGGAGGTGTGGTTAAACACCATATCAAACATCATGCCGATCCCTCGCTTTTCGGCTTCCCGGATCAGCTCCTTTGCATCCTCCATGGTGCCGAATGCCGGATCTACCTGGTAGTAATCGGCAATGTCATAGCCATTGTCCCTCTGGGGGGAGAGGAAAAATGGCGTACACCACACGTAATCCACGCCCAGCCACTTTAAATAATCCAGTTTTTCCATGATCCCGCGCAGGTCGCCGCAGCCGTCTCCGTCGGAATCCCGAAAGGATTTTGGATAAATCTGATAAACCACCTTATCGTTTAACGACTCCATTCTTTTCCATCTCCCTTGTGCTGACTAATCCTTATACCGGATAATTTCCGTCTCATTGGCCCTTGCCTGCATGCCGGCAAGCATCCGGATATTGTTCGCATTTCCCGGTGAGGTGACCACGCAGATGATCGTATCCGGATACCCGGCCTTCTTAATCTTCTCCCGGTCGAAGCGGATCAGCGGAGTGCCGGCCTTTACCTGCTGGCCCTCCGTGACCAGATAGGTAAAGCCGTCTCCCTTCATGTTGACCGTATCCAGTCCCACATGAAGGATCAGCTCCATGCCATTGTCCAGGACCAGTCCGCATGCATGTCTGGAATCCTGGAGCAGCGCAGTGGCTTTTCCGTCCGCCGGCGCATACACCGTATCATTCTCCGGGCGAATGGCAAGTCCGTCGCCCAGCATGCCGGAGGAAAACACCCCGTCATTTACCTCCGTCAGCGTGATCACCTGACCGTCTGCATAAGCCCGCATCACCTTCTCGCCGCCCTCTGCTGCCGGAGCGCTCCCGGTCTCTGTCGGTACATTCTGCAGAGAAACTTCTCCGCCGGCGGTCTCTCCGGTGCTTACTGCTATAGCTGCTGCCTTTTTCCTTCCCACCAGAACAGTGAAAGCAAAGGGAACCGCAATGGCCGTCAGCATGCTTAAGGCAAAGCTTCCCATGTACTCCGGCTTAATGGACAAGATGCCGGGAATACCGCCTACGCCGATGGCATTTGCCGTGGTCTGGGTAGATACGCAGATCACGGCTGCCGCCGCAGAGCCGATCATTCCGCAGACAAAGGGATACATATGCTTTAAGTTTACCCCGAAAATTGCCGGTTCAGTTACGCCCAGATAGCAGGATACGCAGGCAGGAATATTCACTTCCTGCGCTTGTGCCTCCTTTCTTTGCAGGTAAATCATAGCCAAGACGGCAGAGCCCTGGGCAATATTGGAAAGAGCGATCATCGGCCACAGCATGGTTCCGCCGTAATCGGCAATCAGCTGAAGATCGATGGCGTTGGACATATGATGAAGTCCGGTAATCACCAGCGGAGCGTACACGAAGCCGAACACCGCGCCGAAAATAACCTTAAAGGGACCGGTGATCCCCGCGTATACCACGCTGGAGATCGCGGAGCCGATCGCCCAGCCGATGGGACCCAGGACGAAGTGAGCCGCGATCACCGCCAGCACCAGACTGCAAAAGGGCACCACGACCATAGAAATCACCTGCGGCGTAATCTTCTTAAAGAACCGTTCCAGATAAACCAGACAGAAAGCCGCCAGAATCGCCGGAAGCACCTGTGCCTGATAACCGATCATATTTACCTTGAAATAGCCGAAATCCCATACCGGGATATCCGCTGCCGCCGTCGTCGCCACCGAATAAGCATTCAGCAGCTGGCCGGAAACCAGGGTAAGGCCGAGCACGATACCCAACATCTGCGTGGTTCCCATCTTCTTCGTCACAGACCAGCAGATACCCACCGGCAGCATGTGGAAGACGGCTTCACCGATCAGCCACAGGAAGCTGTCTACGCCGCTCCAGAACTGACTGATATCGCACAGTGTCTTCGTGCCGTTTTCAAACAGGTACATACTGTCGATACAGTTGCGGAATCCCAGGATCAGACCTCCGGTAATGATGGCCGGGATCAGCGGGGCAAAGATCTCCGCCAGCGCGCCGATCATCCGCTGCAGCACATTCTGATTCTGCTTTGCCGCCTGCTTGACGGCGTCCTTGGATACGCCTTCGATGCCGGCAACGTCCGTAAAGTCCTTGTAAAACTCCGATACGGTATTTCCGATAATGACCTGGAACTGCCCGGCCTGGGTAAAGGTACCCTTTACCACCTTCATGCTTTCGATCGCCTTCACATCGGCTGCAGACGGATCATTTAACACAAACCGCATCCTGGTCACACAATGGGAGACTGCCGCAATATTGCTCCGGCCTCCCACCAGCCTCAGTAACTCTTCTGATTCTGCTGAATACTTTCCCATATTTCCTCCTCCGGATTTTTGTGATCGAGCGCCCTGCTTGTTTAAACATGTTGTTGTGCTATAGTTATACCATGCTTGTTTAAACAAGTCAAGGCCGATTTTATATTTTTCGACCGCTGCGCTTCCGTCATCTTGCCGCGTTGTCTCTGATATTTTCCGATTTCTTCTTGACGAATTTTTTATTTTCTCTATAATAAAACCAAGACGTTTAAACAAGTTGGAGGAAGTATGCCAAAGCCGAAATTTGAAACAATTTACAAAAGCCTGAAGCAAAAAATCGAAGCGCAGGAATATCCTTACCAAGAGCTGCTGCCGTCAGAAAATACCCTGGTTTCGATTTACGACTGTTCCCGGAATACGGTGAGGCGTGCCATCGCCATGCTGGCGGAAGACGGCTACGTCCAGCCGCTCCACGGAAAAGGTGTCCGCGTGATCTATCAGCCGGTGGTCCAGACCAACTTCACGATCGGCGGTATTGAGTCCTTTAAAGAGTCTGCCGCCAGAAACCGGAAGCATGCGTTCACTAAAGTGGTAAATTTTACCGAAATGGTCAGCGATGAACGGATCTTTCGAAAAACAGGATTTCAGCCCGGCCTGCCCCTGTATTATGTCCAGCGCGTGCGCTATCTGAACGGAACCCCCCTGATCTTTGACATCAATCTGTTTCTGAAAACAGCCGTCCCCGGCCTGACTCAGGAAATCTGCCGGAAATCCGTTTATGACTACATCGAAAATGTTCTTAAGATGCAGATTGTCACCAGCAAGCGCACCATGACGGTGGAGCGTGCGACTCCTGCCGATGAGTCCTGTCTGGCTCTGAAGGATTTTGATTTTCTGGCGGTAGTGACCAGCCAGACCTTTAATGCCGACGGTGTGATGTTTGAGTATACGCAGTCCCGACACCGGCCGGACTATTTTTGTTTTCAGGACACGGCCATTCGCCGCAAATCCTCCCCGTCTTCTTCCGAGAGCGGGGACCTTCTGACGCCGGGCAAAAGAAAGACCGGATGAGAGCTGCTTTTTGCCCTCATCCGGTCTTTCTTTTGCCCGGCGATAACGCTGCGGGGCGCACCGCCGCACCGCCTAAATATCAAATTTCCCTTCCGGGTCCTCTTCCTCAAAATAGTCCCGATATTCCACATCGATCTGGTGGCGCATCCGCTTCATGCTGAAATACAGATGCTCCTTTAGTACCTCCTCCAACACCGATATATCCTTTTTCTCGATCAGCCGGAATATCTGTTCATGCTCGTTGATAATCCGGGAAAAATCCGTCTCCGTCACAAAATCCAGCATACGGAAGCGGGTATAGTGAAGCTGCTGGGCCTGAAGGATCTCCCACAGCTTCTGCTTTTTCGTAGCCTCAAACCAGACACTGTGCATCTGGGCGTCCAGACGGTAAAACTGCTCCGGCTTAAAATCCGGCTCGCGGATCACCGCCTGCTGCTTGCGGATCAGATAACGGATATCCTCCATCACCATAGGCGCGGCGATCTTCATAAAATCCCGCAGGACCATGGTCTCCACCGCCACCCGCATGTAGATCATCTGCTTGATGTTGCTTAAGCTTAACAAGGTAACGTAGATCCCTTTATAGGGAACCGTCAGCACGAATCCCTGCTCCTGAAGCATGCGCAGGGCATCCCGCACCGGAGTCCTGGATACGCCGAACCGCCGGCACAGCTCCGTTTCCTTCAGCAGCTGCCCCGGCTTTAATTCCAGATCCAGTATATCCCGCTTCAGATTTTCATATACCATCTCTTCCCGATTCCGATAACGCCCTTCTCCCATATCCGCATTTCCTCCGCCTGCAGGCACTTTTCTCCGCTTCTGCCAGCCTCAGCTGATGGAAAGTTTGCCGCGAGAAAAAATACAACCTTGCAATATTGTACTTATTGTATACAACTTTCCCGCCTCCATCATATTACATTTTCCCATTGATTACAAGAGTATTTTTCTCAATAACTCTGTGCTGCCGATTCCTTTATTCCGGCGAAAGAAGCTTCATCAGCTCTTCTCTGGTGAGCGCGGACAGCAGCGCCGTCCCCTCCGGGATGATCTGCCCGGCCAGCTCCTTCTTTGCCTGCTGAAGGGCCATGATGTTTTCCTCGATGGTTCCTTTGCGATCAGCTTAAAGACCGATACCTGCTTTTTCTGGCCGATGCGGTGGGCTCGATCGGTGGCCTGTTCCTGCGCCGCCGCGTTCCACCAGGGATCGTAATGGATCACCATATCCGCGGCCGTCAGGTTCAGTCCCGTTCCCCCGGCTCTTAACGAGATCAGAAACACCGGCACCGGATCAACGCCAAACGCATCCGTCATCCGACGCCTGTCTTCTCCGGGCGTGCTTCCGGTCAGCGTCCAGCAGGCGATCGCCTCCTGCCGCAGACGCTGCCCGATGATGCGCAGCATGGAAGTAAACTGCGAAAAGAGGAGGATCTTATGGCCGGCACTGACCCCGCTCCGGACTAACTCCATGCAGGTTTCCAGCTTTGCCGACCCGCCCCGGTAGCGTTCATCGCACAGGGCCGGGTCACAGCAGAGCTGCCGAAGCCGGGTAAGCTCCGCCAGGATCCGGATGGTTTCGGTTCCGTCACGCGGCTCGCCGTTTTTCTCCAACGCCGCTTTACGCTTTGCCGCGGCAGCCATATATAACGCCCGCTGCCGGCCCTGCAGCCTGACGGATACCACCGTCTCCAGCTTGTCCGGAAGTTCTCAGGCCACATCCTTCTTGACGCGCCGCAGGACAAACGGCTCGATCAGCCGCTTTAAATCCGCGGCCACTTCCGGATCCGCCTCCCGCATGATGGGGTCTTCGTACAACGTTTTAAAGCGGGCATACGAAAAGAGGAAGCCCGGCATCAGGTAATCAAAAATACTCCACAGTTCAGCCAGCCGGTTTTCGATCGGGGTTCCGGTCAGCGCAAAGCGGGTGCAGGCGCGGATGGCCTTGACCGCTCTGACACCAGCGAGGCCGGGCAGACGATCAGCGACCGTTCTTTGCTGCGGTTTCCTTTTTTTGCGTACACATCCGCAAAGAGCACGATGATCTGCACCGTCTTTCCCAGCCCCATATCGTCCGCCAGGATTCCGCCGAAACCGCCGGCATCGAGCATGTAAAGCCACTGTACGCCCTCTTTCTGGTATCCTCTGAGCACATGCCGCAGCGCAGATGGCACGGCAAACGCGCTATCTTTTGCCGTCGTCATCCTCCGAACCGCGGCTTTAAAAGGACGGTCACGAAAAAAAGCGACACCCGGATCCTCCCGAAACAGCCTGTCCAGGTAAACCGCCCGGTAAGCCGGAAGCGCAAGGCGTCCCGACGCCAGTTTTCTATCATCCAGATCCAGCCCACGGCCGAGCCTGGTTACCGCCGGCAGCCCGCGGTCCGCCAGTTTTAACCACGCGCCGTCCTGCAGACGGACGAAGGTTTTCTTTTCCTGATAAGCCCGCAGGATCTGTTCTCTCTCCGCGGCCGTAAACCCGTCCATATCCAGCCGAAGGTCCAGCCATCCGCTGTCCATGGAAACGGAAGCCCGGACCGGCTCCATCGTAATCTCCGCCGGTTCCGCCGAAGAAAAACGAAATTCCGCCTTAAGCGGCGCATCAGCCGTCCGTCCCGCCTCCCTGACGCCGGACCCGCTCTCTTCGCAGAGACTCCAGGTCTCCTCCCTGATATTCAAAACGGGATCCTCCTTCATCAAGCGATCCCCTGCGGGTATGCAGGGGATCGTCAAGTGCTTCAAAACCGCTTACATCCGCTCCGGCGCCGAAAAGCCCAGCACCTGGATGCAGGCGCTCAGCACATCCTTTGTCAGATCGATCAGGCCGATCCAGCTTCCCTGTTTCTCCGGATCTTCTTCAGAAAGAATCCGGGTCTCATGATAAAACCGGTTGAAATCATTGGACAGTTCATAAATATACTGGCAGATCTTATGCGGAGCAAGTTCGGCAAACGCCCCATCAAGCACCTCGCTGTAGCGGCCGATCTTAAGCATCAGCGCTTTCTCCGGCTCGGAGGCCGCGCCGCGGATGGCGCCTTTTTTCTGCTGCCCGCCCTGTTCTTTGTATTTGTTCAGGATGGACTTGATCCGCACGATCGTGTACAGGATATACGGGCCCGTATTGCCTTCAAAAGCAATGAAGCGGTCAATATCAAAGATATAATCCTTGGCCGCCTGATTGGAAAGGTCGCCGTACTTTAACGCCGCAAGTCCGACGATCTGCGCTGTCCTGCGCGCCTCTTCCTGGGATACCGTCCGGTTTTCCATGATCCTGGCGTAGACGGCGTCATCGATATCCTGCATCAGATCCTCCAGCCGCATCACGCCGCCGTCTCTGGTCTTAAAGGGCTTTCCGTCCTTTCCGTTCATGGTACCAAAGCCCAGGAAACGCATGGATACCGCCGGCCGCACAAAGCCGGCCTTCCTAGCTACCCGGAACACCTGCGTAAAATGCAGCTCCTGACGCTTGTCCGCGACATAAATATAGGCATCCGGCTTAAAATCCTCTTCCCTCTGGATGATGGTCCCCAGATCCGAGGTGGCGTACAGGGCGGCGCCGTCGGACTTGCGCACAATGCAGGGCGGAAGTTCCTTGGGATCCGTCTCCTCGGCAATGTCCACCACCAGCGCGCCCTGGCTCTCATAAGCCAGCCCCTGGTCGACCAGGCTCTGGATCAGCCCCGGGATGTACGGCTGGGCATCGCTTTCCCCTTTCCACAGGTCGAAAAAGACGTCCAGTCTCCCGTAATTTTTCTTCAGGTCGGCCACCGACAGCTCCATGATATGTTTCCAGATGGCCCGGTACGGCGCATAGCCCTCCTGAAGCTTTCTGGTGGCCAGATGGGCCCTCTCAGCAAATTCGCGCGAAGCCTCCTCCGCCCTGGCAATCTCCTCCTCGCTCATGCCCTGCGCCCTGGCCTCCTCCGCCTTAAACTTGGCCTTCTTGCTGGCGCAGGGATAGATATCCTCCAGCTCGCTCAGGGTAAATGGCGCTTCCCGGGGATAGTCTCCCGTATAGGAAGGATCAAAATACACCAGCTCCGGCTTCCGGTCCCGCAGTTCCTCGATGATCAGGCCCATCTGCAGGCCGAAATCGCCCAGATGCACATCGCCGATCATCCGATGGCCCAGAGCGCTTCCCATGCGCTTGATGCTCTCCCCGATCACCGCGGCACGAAGATGCCCCACGTGGAGGGGCTTGGCTACATTGGCTCCGCCGTAATCCACGATGATGGTCTGCGGCGTCCCGGCCTTCTCCAGCCCCAGCGCCTCGTCGGCCGCCATCTCGTTCATCCAGCCCGCCAGCACATCTTCGTCAATGTTCAGATTAATAAAGCCCGGCATCACTGCCTCACTTGCGGAGAACAGATGCTTTTCCCGAAGTTTTTCCACTACCTGCGCGGCAATGTCGATGGGCTTTTTCCGGTACGCCTTCGCCGCAGCCATCGCGCCGTTGCACTGGTACTCGCAAAGATCAGGCCGGTTGGAAAGAACTGCCTTTCCGTAGCCTTCCTCATATCCGCAGGCAGCAAAGGCCTGCTTTAATTCCGCTTCGATAACGGACAGAATTTTTTTCATGGGGATCTCCTTTCCGATCCGGCAGCGCGTCCCGCGCACGCGTTTCCGGTCGCTCCGTAAAATAAGGGCGGCGCTTAAAAAACGCCGCCCTGCTGTCAATCATGCTGGGTCCGCTCCGGGACCGGCAGCACGCTCTGTTCTGTCTTATGCCCTTCCCAGATACTCGCTGGTCCTGGTGTCGATCTTGATCTTATCGCCGATATTGATGAACAGCGGCACGGAAACCTGCGCTCCGGTCTCCACGATAGCCGGCTTGGACGCGCCGGTGGCCGTATCACCCTTAAATCCCGGCTCAGTCTCGGTTACTTCCAACTCTACGAACAGCGGAGGTTCGATGGAGAACACGCTGCCATTGTAAGAGCAGACCTTAACCATCTCATTCTCCTTAACGAACTTTAAGGCGTCTCCCACCAGATCGGAATTCAGCGCGATCTGATCGAAAGTCTCGGTATTCATGAAGTTATATAAATCGCCGTCAGAGTACAGATACTGCATATCCACACGATCGATTCTGGCAGCCGGGAACTTCTCCGTCGGACGGAAGGTCCGCTCTACCACGCCGCCATTGATCACGTTCTTTAACTTGGTGCGGACGAAGGCAGCGCCCTTGCCAGGCTTTACATGCTGGAACTCCAGGATCTGGACAACCTGCCCGTCGATTTCCAGGGTAACGCCGTTTCTAAAATCTCCTGCTGATATCATAAAGATATTCCTCCTTAAAATACGTACAACTCATTATCTTTTACATTCTATACGATATTCTGCTCATTTTCAACTATTTTTTTCGGTAAGCCGCTGCCCGGTCATAGCCTGGTGGATCGTCTCCAGCACCCGGGCCAGGGGAACGGCTTCGATCTGTCCCGGCGCCGACTGGTTCCGGCTGCAGCCAAAGGTCATGCAGGAGCCGAATACCTCGCCGGTCAGCCGGCTCACCACGCCGAATCCGCCCATGGCCATGGTGATGAGCGGGCAGCCGGACGGATTATCTTTCATCTTAACGGTAGCTTCCAAAAGGGAGAGTACATCCTCCGGGCTCCACGGCGTCACGGCCAGCTTCAGGATATCGCCGCCCTTCTCTTCCATGGCCCGCAGGCGGGAAACCATCTCCTCAAACGGCGGCGTACTCTTGAAATCATGGCTGGAAAGGATGACTTTCTTTCCCTGGCTGTGCGCCTCGCCGATCAGCGGATCCGTCTCCTCCGGGGCCGTAAACAGCTCCATATCCACCAGATCCGCCATGCCGCACTCCAGCGCCGTCCTGATCAGCAGCACATAATCCTCCGCCGGCAGGCTGATGGCGCCGCCTTCCGGCCTTGTGCGGACGGTAAAGATCACCGGCATCTTCTCGCCCAGGATCTCCCGCAGCAGGCCAAGGCCTTCATTGACTGCCGTCTGCGCCTTCTGCGGCTGTTTAAGCACCTCGTACCAGTCAGCTCTCCATTCCACCAGATCCGCCGGCAGCGTCCTGATCTCCTCCGCCTCCCGGATCAGTCCTTCCCTGTCCAGGGCAACAATGGGAATACAGATCTTCGGCCTGCCCTGTCCTAATACTACATTTCTCACCCTTACTGGAACAGACATTTTCCCCTCTCCTCCTTTCCCGGCCAACGGCCGCTTTTCTCTGCCGGCACCGGTTCGCCCGGATGGCTATTCCGATAGACGCCAAGGATCGGCTTTTCCAGGTACCGTTTCAGCACGATCTGGATCTCTTCCCTGGGATTCATCGGGCTTACCAGGATACTGTATAATCCCGCGCGGTTCGCCCCCAGGATATCCGTAAACAGCTGATCACCTACCGCGGCGGTGTTTGCCGGGACAGTGCCCATCTGCTCCATGGCTTTCTCATAGCCTCTGACCCCCGGCTTCCCGCCTTTAAACACATAGGGAGAGCCTACCGCCATCCCAAACGCCTTCACCCGCGGCTCCTTGTTATTGGAAAGCAGGCAGGTGCGCATCCCCAGATCCCGCAGATAAGAAAACAGTTCCCTGGCCTTCTCGTCCGCCGGGGCGCCGTGAAAAGCCAGGGTATTATCTACATCAAAAATCAGCCCGGCAATTCCCCGTTTGCAAAGCGTTTCATAGGGAATGCCATAAGCGCTGTCCACCCACAGATCCGGGTAAAAGGGCTGCAGAATCATATGCTCTTGTTCCTCATTTCTTCTGGAGTTTTCCGATTTCCTCAACAAAGGTGTTGACATCCTTAAACTCCCGGTATACGGAAGCAAAGCGGACGTAGGCTACCTCATCCAGCGTCTGCAGCTTCTCCATGACCAGCTCGCCGATCACGGACGTAGGGACTTCCTTTTCTTCCATACTGAAGACCTGATTCTCGATCTCATCGATCATCGCCCTGATCTGCTGGGTGGATACCGGACGTTTATGACAAGAATGGATGATGCCGTCCTCAATCTTGGACCGGTTATACGCTTCCCGGGAATCGTCCTTTTTAATGACCATAAGCGGCATGGTTTCCGGCTTCTCATATGTAGTGAACCGCTTCCCACAGGTCTCGCACTGTCTCCTGCGCCGGATGGAACTGTTATCATCAGTCGGCCGGGAATCAACGACCTTGGTATCCACAGCGCTGCAAAACGGGCATTTCACTGCTTTGTCCTCCTTTGTCGGGCTTTATTTTCTGTTTTTATTGTAACCCAGGGGACATTGTTTCGCAAGCCATTTTTCCATTTTCCGCCAGACGCCCGGCCGCCGCGTCCCCTGCCGCAAGGGTGTCCTTCGCCGCGCGTATCCGTCAGACGGCGGCGATCAGTTCCCTGATCTCCTTTTCCTCGGGCATCACCTTTAACGCGCCTTTCCGGGTGGTGATGATGGAGGCCGCTGCGTTGGCAAACGAAAGCATTTCCGTTAATTTTTCCTCATCCAGCTGATCCAGGCCATAGCGCAGGATAAAATGCAGGCAGCATCCGCCGAAGGTATCCCCCGCGCCGGTGGTCTCGATGGTATTCTTCTGCAGATACGGCGCCTTCTCCACCCGCAGGTTCCGGTAATAAGCCCGGCTCCCGCTCTTTCCCATAGAAAGAAGGATCAGCGGGATCTGATAGGTCTCCTGCAGGCAGCGGACTCCCTCGTCAAAATCTTCTTTTCCCGTAAACCACTGGATCTCATTGTCGGAGATCTTTAAGATCTGGCACTGACGCAGGCCGTAATCCACCTGCTGTCTTGCAAGATCCAGGGAGACCCACAGGGGCGGACGCAGGTTCGGGTCGAAAGAAATCAGCGCGCCGCTTTCCCTGGCGACGGAGATCGCTTTCTTCGTCGCCGTCCGCACCGCGTCATGGGTCATGGAGAGCGTTCCGAAATGGAAGATCCGGCACGACGCAAACAGTTCCGTCTTCAGTTCATCCGCACGCAGCATCATATCCGCGCCGGGGTTCCGATAGAACGAGAAATCCCGGTCGCCATCGGCAAGGGTCTGGACAAACGCAAGGGTCGTCCGCACATCCGGGTCCATTACCAGTCCCTGTGTGCCGATCCCCACCCGGTCCAGCACTTCTTTTAACCGCCTGCCGAAAATATCCACGCCAACCTTTCCCGCGAAAGCGGTCTTATGTCCAAGCTTGTTTAACATCGCCAGCACATTGCACGGCGCGCCGCCGGGATTGGCTTCATAGACGGGATTTCCCTGAGCGCTCACACCATTTTCCGTAAAATCAATCAGCAGCTCGCCCAGAGCCACTACATCGTATTTCTTCTCATCCATCATTCTTTTCTCCCTTACCGGCACAGATCCACGATCACCTGGGCATAGATCTTGGCCGCCGTCAGCAGATCATCAATCACCGCGAACTCATCGGCACCGTGCATCCGGTTATCGGTTTCCGGCATGGATGCGCCGAAGGCCACACCGTTTTGCAGGTCATGGACGTAGGTACCTCCACCCATGGACAGGCACTCGCCTTTCCGGCCTGTGTACGTCTCATAGGCGTTTAACAGCGTCTTGACAAACATAGAGTCGCCGCTGACATGATGCGGCGGACGCATCTGCTTCGTATGCAGGACAAAATGCTTATCTTCCAGTTTTTTTCTGACCACGTTCAGTACATTGTCCTCGTTTGCGCACAGCGGGCAGCGGCTGTCAAACGACGCGTCCAGAGACTCTTCGTCCATTTTCAACAGGCTGAACGCCAGCGTCAGCTCACCGGACAGCTCATCCGCCATCGCGATCCCCAGTCCATTCCCCCGCGTGTCGCCGTGCGGGATCAGCTCCAGCAGATCACCGATCGCCTCCGTCTGTCCGCAGGGCGCGAGCGGCAGTCTGGACAGCAGCACCAGAAGACCGGTCAGCGCGTTGACGCCTTCCTCCGGGGTCGATGCATGGGCGCCTTTTCCCACAGCGGCAACGGACACCGCGTCCTCCGCCGCTTTCACCTCATAAGAAACGCCGGTCTCCTGCTGCACCTTCTCGGCAATCTCCGCGATCCGGGCCGGGTCCATGCCCTGCACCACGGCCACCGCCGTGCCGGGGACCACGTTGACCTTGACGCCGGCTTCTACCGAAAGGATCCTGGGCAGCTCCTTGGAGACAGCAAATTCGCGGGTAAAACGCCCGTTCATCGCGCCCTTTTCGATATTGTACACCGGAAAAGAACTGTCCGGCGAAAAGGTCATCGGCGCTTCCGGTTCCTCGCTGTAATAATGGGCGATGTCCGCGCTCCCGCACTCCTCATCGGTTCCGAGGATCAGCCGGCAGTTTTTCGTCAGCGGGATCCCCAGCTCCTTTACCGCACGCATGGCATACAGCGCCGCCACGGCCGGTCCTTTGTCATCCGAGGTGCCTCTGCCGTAAAGCCTGCCCTCTTTTTCCAGCGGCACGAACGGTTCGGTCACCGTCCAACCCTCTCCGGCCGGGACTACATCCAGATGCGCCAGGATATCCAGGTGCCGCGCCCCGGTATTGAGGTCGATGGTGCCGACATAATTGTCATGGTTTTTGATGTGGAATCCATAGTGCTCCGCCATCGCAAGCGCTTTGGAAAGTACCTGGAAAGTGCCCTCGCCGAACGGCTTTCCCGTCTTATAGGGCATCTTTTCGCTGTTGATCCGGCACAGGGTGCAGATATCCTCCACCATCTCCTGTCTGTGCGCGTCGATATATGCCTCAATCCTGTCTTTATCCATGATTATCCTCTTCTTTCTCGTCAATATCCCGTCGATGGTTCTAGTTTCTTCCAAATTCACTGAGCTTAAGGCCGGGATTGCGCTGCTCGACCATGCCCACGCTCCAGCTGTTGACAAACAGCAGCAGGGGATTATCTTTCAGGTCCTTGATCCGCTTCATATCGGAGGTCCCCTGGATCTTCTCTACATCGATCTCGTTCTTATTCTCGATCCAGCGGATGTGCTCGTACGGAAGCTTCTCTAACTTGACCTCCACATTATACTCATTCTCCAGCCGGTAGGTCAGCACCTCGAACTGAAGCTCGCCGACCACACCCACGATGATCTCTTCCATGCCGGTGTTAAACTCCTGGAAGATCTGGATGGCGCCTTCCTGGGCGATCTGGGATACGCCCTTTAAAAACTGTTTCCGCTTCATGGTATCCACCTGGCGCACCCGGGCGAAATGCTCCGGCGCGAAGGTAGGGATTCCCTCGAACCGGATCTTTTCTCCGGAGGAACAGAGCGTGTCGCCGATCGAAAAGATCCCCGGATCAAACACGCCGATGATGTCGCCGGCATAGGCTTCCTCCACGATCTTCCGGTCCTGGGCCATCATCTGCTGGGGCTGGGACAGGCGGATCTTCTTCCCGCCCTGCACATGATTCACCTCCATGCCCGCCTTAAACTGCCCGGACACGATCCGCATAAAGGCGATCCGGTCGCGGTGAGCCTTGTTCATGTTCGCCTGGATCTTAAAAACAAAGGCGGAAAATTCCGGCGAAAACGGATCCACCTCCCCGTCTTGCGTTTTCCGGGGCAGCGGAGATGTGGTCATCTGCAGGAAATGCTTTAAAAAGATCTCCACACCGAAATTCGTCAGGGCCGAGCCAAAGAACACCGGCGAAAGCTGACCGGCGCTGACCTTCTCCTGGTCGAAGGCGTCGCTTGCCCCGTCTAAAAGCTCGATCTCATCCTTCAGCTGCTGATGGTAATCGGCGCCGATCAGCTGTTCCACACCGGTACTGTCCAGGTCAAATTCCTGGTGAGCGATCTCCTTTGCGCCGCCCATGGCCGCCGTAAAGGTCGTGATCACGCGGGTGCTGCGGTCATACACGCCCTTAAAATTCTTTCCGCAGCCGATCGGCCAGTTGATGGGGCAGGTACGGATCCCCAGCACGTTCTCAATGTCGCTCATCAGCTCGAAGGGGTCTTTTGCCTCCCGGTCCATCTTGTTGATAAAAGTAAAGATCGGGATGCGGCGCATGACGCAGACCTTAAACAGCTTGATGGTCTGGGCCTCCACACCCTTGGAACCGTCGATGACCATCACCGCCGAATCCGCGGCCATCAGGGTCCGGTAGGTATCCTCCGAGAAATCCTGATGTCCCGGTGTGTCCAGGATGTTGATGCAGTAGCCGCCGTAATTAAACTGGAGCACCGACGAGGTGACCGAGATCCCCCTCTCTTTCTCAATCTCCATCCAATCCGACACCGCGTGCTTGGAGGCCTTCCGTCCCTTGACGGTTCCCGCCAGGTTAATGGCGCCGCCGTAAAGGAGGAATTTCTCCGTCAGCGTCGTCTTTCCCGCATCCGGGTGGGAAATGATGGCGAACGTTCTTCGTTTCTTGATTTCTTCCGTTATAGTAGACAATGGACCTGTCCTCCGATTTCTCAACATTAAATATAGATCGTTTTCACTGCCTCCAGTGAATGTCTGCCGCCGGTTTGCGGCGTTTCGTCAATGGGTCATCGAAGCGGACTGGAAATGCAGCTCCATCCACTTTTGCACCATGGGGATCCAGCTGCTGCAGTAGGGAACATAATTCTTTTCCTCGCTGCCGGCCGTCTCACGAAGGGCCAGCGCCAGACCGTGTCCGCCAAGAGGATAAATATGCAGCTCCAGATTGACCCCGCTGCGGATCAGAGCGTCCGCAAAAAGCAGGCTGTTCTCCACCGGAACCGCTTCATCCGGCATCGTATGCCACAAAAAGGTCTTCGGCGTATCCGCAGTGACCTGCTTTTCCAGGGACACCAGTTCCAGAAGCTCCGGTTCTTCTTCCCTTTCGCCCAGAAGCTCATGAAACGATCCCCGGTGCGCCTTCTCTCCGGATGTGATCACCGGATAAGCCAGGATCTGGCCATTGGGCCTGATCTGCTCCGGCGTCTTCCCGATGGGGCCGTAAGCAAGCTCCCGGTTCCAGAACACGCCCAAGCTGGCTGCCAGATGACCGCCGGCCGAAAAGCCGCAGGTAACGATCTTCTCCGGATCGATGTCCCACTCCCCGCTGTGCGCCCTGGCCATGGCCACCGCGCTGGCCAGTTCCTGCAGCGCGACCGGAAAACGGTTCGGCGAGACGCTGTACTCCAGGATGCAGGCGCTGCAGCCCATGGCAAGAAACTTCAGCATAATGGGCTCTCTCTCCCGGTCTGAGATGCGGCTGTATCCGCCTCCGCCGCAGACGATGACCAGCGGACGCTTCTTCTCCGGCGCCACGCTGATATTGTCGATCTGATACAGGGTAAGGGTCGCCGGTCCGGTCTGCTGCCCGGGCACGGTAATTGAAAACTGCTGTATTCTCATCTGGCATTCCTCCTTCATCTATAGGTGGTGCTCCGCCGGAAAGATCCGATCCAGGATCCGGTGGGCTACCTCATCCTTCGTCATCCGTTCGAGCGGCTCCTGGCCGTCCTTTGTGATCAGCGTCACGACATTCGTGTCCGTCCCGAATCCGGCCCCCCGCTCCTTTAAACTGTTTGCCGCGATCATGTCGATCTTCTTTTTTTCCAGCTTCTTTCGTGAATTTTCCAGAAGATTTTCCGTCTCCATGGAAAAACCGCACAGAAACTGTCCCGGCCGCCGGTGTTCCCCCAGCCAGGCCAGGATATCGTCTGTGCGTTCCAGCAGGAGGGAAGCTTCTCCACCGCCCTTTTTGATCTTTTCCCCGGACACGTGCGCCGGCCGGTAATCCGCCACCGCCGCTGCCTTGATGACCGCATCCTGTTCCGGCGCAAGACCGGTTACCGCCTCAAACATCTCCCGTGCCGACTCTACCGACACCAGCCGGACAAACCGCAAGGCCGGAATGCTGACCGGCCCGGAAACCAGCGTCACCTGCGCGCCCCGCCGCGAAGCCGCCTTCGCCAGGGCGTAGCCCATCTTTCCGGTAGAATGATTCGTCAGAAAACGGACCGGGTCCAAGGCTTCCCTGGTAGGGCCGGCCGTCACCAGCACCTTCTTCCCCTCCAGATCCTTCGGATACTCGATGGCCTGACAGATGTGATCAAACAGTTCCTCCGGCTCCGGCATCTTGCCCGCTCCCGTATCGCCGCAGGCCAGACGCCCGGACGCCGGATCGATCACCGTCATGCCATATCGTTTTAACACCTCCAGGTTATCCCGGAGAATGGGATTCTCATACATCCGTGTATTCATGGCCGGCGCGATCAGCATGGGACACCGGCACGCCATGGCCGTAGTCGTCAGCATATCGTCGCAGATCCCATGGGCCAGCTTTCCGATCAGATCCGCGGTCGCCGGCGCCGCCATAAACAGATCCGCCTTCCTTGCTAGAGACACGTGCTCCACTTCAAACGTAAAGTTCCGGTCAAAGGTATCGATAATGCACTTATGGCCGGTCAGCGTCTCAAACGTGATTGCCGTAATGAAACGGGCGGCATTTTCCGTCATCAGCACATGCACGTCCGCCCCGCTCTTGACCAGCATGCTGGCCAGATTCGGGATCTTGTAGGCCGCAATTCCTCCGCTCACGCCCAGGATGACCGTCTTTCCCTTCAGCATCTCTTCTGCCTCCATGACATTGTATTTTTCTTCAAAACATGCTACAATCCTCTTGGTCTGTCATCCGCAGGAGCGCCCGGAATATGCCCCTGCCTCCTGCATTATGCTTACCTAGATTCGAATGAAGTATACCATAAAACTTTCCTATTGCAAAGGAGTTCTACTATGATTTTGGCAATTGACATGGGCAACACCAACATTGTTCTGGGCGGAATTGATGAGGAGAAGGCCCACTTTGTCGAGCGGATCACCACGAATCCCGCCAAGACTGAACTGGAATACGCGGTGAATGTCAAGGATGTCCTGGAGATCCACCATATCCGCCCCGGTCAGATCGAGGGGGCGATCCTCTCTTCGGTGGTCCCGCCCTTAAACGCCACGATCCTCCACGCGGTGGAGAAGATCCTCGGAAAGACACCCCTCCTGGTCGGTTCCGGCATGAAAACAGGGCTGAACATCATCATGGACAATCCCAAGACCGTGGGAAGCGATATGATCGTGGACGCGGTGGCTGCCATCCACGAGTATCCGAAACCCATCATCGTCATCGACATGGGTACGGCCACCACCATGTCCGTGATCGACAAGGCAGGCAATTACATCGGCGGCGTGATCCTGCCCGGCCTCAAGGTCTCTCTGGACTCCTTAAGCGGAAAAACCGCTCAGCTGCCCTACATCAGCCTGTCCATGCCGGATAAGGTGATCGGAAAAAACACCATCGACTGCATGCGCAGCGGCATCATTTATGGCAACGCCGCCCAGTTAGACGGCATTATGGACCGGATGGAAGCAGAGCTCGGCGAAAAGGCCTCCGCTGTCGCCACCGGTGGCCTTGCCCGATTTATCACACCGCTGTGCCGCCATCAGATCGTCTATGACGACGCGCTGCTGCTTAAGGGGCTGCTGATCCTGTACCGGAAGAATACGCAGCACCGCTGATCTGTTATGATTCATTACAAAATCAATGCAACGATGGAGCCGCGGCCAGGCTTTGCCGCCGGCTCCGGAATGGAGGAAATTATGCCCTGTACAACAATACTTGTCGGAAAAAAAGCGTCCTATGATGGATCAACGATGATCGCGCGAAACGACGACTCCGGCGCCGGACACTTTACCCCAAAGAAATTTGTGGTGGTCCAGCCTAAGGAACAGCCGCGGATCTACCAGTCGGTCATCTCCCATGTGCGGGTGGAGCTGCCTGAAAACCCCATGCGCTATACCGCCGTGCCCAACGCCGTGGAGGGAAAAGGGATCTGGGCCGCCAGCGGCGTCAACGCGGCAGGCGTCGGCATGACAGCTACCGAAACGATCACGTCCAATCCCCGGGTACTGGGCGCTGATCCGCTGGTCATCTATCAGCCTGCGGCGGATGGAAAAGCGGAAGTGCCCGGCGGCATCGGCGAGGAAGATATCGTCTGCCTGGTCCTGCCCTACATACACAGCGCCAGGGAAGGCGTGAAACGGCTGGGCAGCCTGCTGGAACGGTACGGTACTTACGAGATGAATGGCATCGCCTTTCAGGATACGAAGGAGATCTGGTGGCTGGAAACCATCGGCGGACATCACTGGATGGCCAGACGGGTGCCGGATGATGCTTACGTCGTGATGCCCAATCAGCTGGGCATCGACCGGTTCGATCTGGAGGACGCACTTTGCGCGCAGAAGGATCATATGTGCTCTGCCGATCTGAAGACCTTCATCGATGCCCATCACCTGGACCCTTCTCCGGACGGTGTACTGAATCCCCGGGATGCCTTCGGCAGCCACAGCGATTCGGATCACGTCTACAATACGCCCCGCGCCTGGTTCATGGAGCGGTATTTCAATCCCCACACCTGCCGCTGGGACGGACCGGATGCGCGCTATACGCCCGTTTCCGACGATATCCCCTGGTGCATGACGCCGGAAAAGAAGATCACCGTGGAGGATATAAAGTATGTGCTCTCTTCCCATTTTCAGGGAACCGCCTACGATCCCTACGCCTCCTATGGAGACCGTTCCATGCGCGGAGCTTACCGCTCGATCGGCATCAACCGGAACGATTTCTGCGCGCTGATCCAGATGCGTCCCGAAAAGCACGCGGACTGCGGCGCCATCGAATGGCTGGCCTTTGCCTCCAACGCCTTCAATGTGCTGGCGCCATTCTACGCGGACGTGGAGGAAACGCCGGATTACCTGGCCAATACGACAGGCGAAGTATCTACGGATAATTTTTACTGGACAAGCCGCATGATCGCCGCCATGGCGGACGCGTCCTACAGCAAATCGCTGATCCATGTGGAACGCTGCCAGGATCGTGTGGCAGCAAAGAGCCACGCGATCCTGAACCGGTACGACGCCCTTCTGGAAAAAGAAGCAGACGCGTCTGCCAGGAAGGCTCTCCGCCAGGAAGCGAACCGGACCGTTGCCGATATGGTGAAAGAGGAGCTTGCGAGGACGCTGGATCACGTGCTGTATGAGCTGAGCAGCCAGATGAAAAACGCGTATTCCCGCTCAGATGCGTGAACGGGAATACGCGTTGCGGCCCCTTACTTAAAGGCCTCTGCTGTCCTGGCCAGCCATCCGGTGATGTCGATGTGCTGGGGACAGTGCTCTTCGCACTGGCGGCAGCCAACGCATTCGGAAGCAGCGCCGTGGCCCTCCCTGACCAGAGCCTGATACGCTTCCTTCTGGGTCCCCTTATCCCGGGTCTGCTCCATCTGGTTATAGAGAGCGAAGTAGCGGGGGATGGGGATATTCTGCGGACATCCGTCCACACAGTAAGCACAGGCGGTGCAGGGAATGGCGATGGTGCTGCGGATGATGTCCGTCACTTTCCAGATCATCTCCTGCTCTTCTGCATCCAGCGGCTGAAAATCCTGCATAAAGCCGGTATTGTCTTCCAGCTGCGCCATATTGCTCATGCCGCTGAGTACCATGATGACGCCGTCCAGGGACGCGGCAAAACGGATCGCCCAGGAGGACACGGAGAGCTCCGGCCTGCGCGCCTTCATCAGCGCCTCCGCCTCTTCCGGCACTCTGGCCAAGGCGCCGCCCCGGACCGGCTCCATGATCACCACGTCTTTTCCGTGCCGTCTGGCTGTCTCCCAGCACAAGCGGGACTGAACCTTTTCGCTGTCCCAGTCGATATAATTGATCTGCAGCTGGACAAAATCCAGATCCGGCTGCTCCGTCAGGATCTGATCGAGCACGTCGGCTGTGTCATGGAAGGAAAAGCCAAGACGGCGGATCTTTCCCTCCGCTTTCATCCTCCGTCCAAAATCAAGGCCGCCCAACTCCTTCAGCCGGCTGTAACGGTCCTTGTCCAGCGAGTGCATCAGATAATAATCAAAATACTCCACGCCGCAATTTTCCAGCTGCTCGTTGAAGATCGCCGCATAATCCTCCGTCTTTTCCGCCAGCCACACCGGCATCTTGTCCGCAAGCTGGAACCGGTCTCTCGGATAGCGGTCCACGAGCGCTTTTTTTGCCGCACGCTCGCTCATCCTCTTATGATAAGGATAAGCGGTGTCGAAATAGGTAAAGCCCTTCGCCAGGAACGCGTCCACCATTGCGTTTAACTTTTCTTCATCAATGGTTGCCGCATCGTCCGGGTCCGTCACCGGAAGCCGCATCAATCCAAATCCCAGTTTCTTCATGTTCATTCCTCCAGTCCTTCATTCTTTGCCCTAATCTGCGCCTGTCCTCATGTAACAAAGGCCGGAGAGAAGCACATCGGCTTTCGCTCTCCGACCTTCGTCCATCGGTATTTTTATCATAGCATCTGCGGCCGGAACCGTCAACGTGAAGTTGCCGCTTATCCACGGCAAACGCATGACTGATCTTAGCCTGGCATCCTGCCGGATCAGCATCCAGGATCCGGCAGGGCCGAAAAAACAGCCTGAACGCAATACGGCCATGAAAGCGGCGGCGCTGACCGCCGGAAACTACCCCGTGTAGGCCTGATACCATTCCAGGCAGGCCTTTGTCCAGCGGTCAAAGGCCGCCAGCAGGGCTTCCTCTCCCGGATATCCGTCCCCGCCTCGTTCAGGATCCCATGCCTCCAAAAGCTGCGCCGCTTTCCACCGTTCCCTTTCTTCCCACAGGGTCTCCACCTGACGCCCGGCTTCTTCCATGGCCTCGCCTGCCAGGCGCAAAAGCCAGTCCTGATAAGCCTCCTCAGTCCCGATTTCCCGCAGCCTGTGCCGTTCCGCTTTCGGCACCGCCCGGAGGCCGGCGATCAGCGCCTGTTCCTCCGCTCTGATCCTGGCCGCCGGGCTTTCTTTGCTGTCTGCGTGCATCCGATCCAGGTAATGCTGATAACCAAAGGGATAATACATCACCGACTCTCCCGCAAAGATCAGCACCGCGTCCGCCACCTGACGGATAAAGTACCGGTCATGAGAGATAAACAGAATAGTCCCGCGGTACGCGCAAAAAGCCGACTCCAGCGTCTCCCTGGCCTGGATATCCATATGATTGGTCGGTTCGTCCAAAAGCAGGAGGTTGGGCCTGCTCTGCAGGATCTCCGCCAGGATCAGCCGTGATTTTTCGCCGCCTGACAGGGAATCCACCCTGATCGAGGCCTTCTTTCCCGGAAACAGATACGCGCCGAGGACCGACCGGACCTCTTTTTCCGTCATCGCCGGAAACAGGCTGTGGAAATGTTCGGCCACGGTCTCCTCCGAATGGATATCTGCCGTATGCTGGTCAAAATATCCCATGACCGTCCCGTTCCCCAGTGAAAGTTTCCCCCCAAGAGGCGCAAGAAATCCCGCCACGGTTTTTAAGAATGTGGTCTTTCCCACTCCATTCTCTCCCAGTATCCCGATCTTCTGCCCCCGTCTTACCCGAAGGGAAATCTCCAGGAGGGCTTTATCGTAGCCGATCTTGACATGCTCCGCCTCCAGGACCCATTTGCTGCCCAAGACCGCGGGCTGGATCTCTCCGGTAAAGATGTGCGCGCCGCCTTCCGCCGGCTTTTCAAGCCGCTCCATCCGCTCCGCGATCTTTTTCCTGGAACGGGCGAAGGACGCCTTCCTCGGCTTTGTCTTAAAACGCTTCACCAGGTCATCCAGCCGCTTCAGCTCCTGCTGCTGGCGCTCATAGGCCTTCTTAGCCGCCTCGGTATCCTTTCTCTTCTGTACGCGGTAGGCCGTATAGTTTCCCGGATAGCGCTTCAGCCGCCCGCCTTCCAGTTCGTACACCGCGTCAGCCACCTGATCCAGAAAAAACCGGTCGTGCGACACAAAGACCGCCGCGTTCTCGTATTGCTTCAGATACCCTTCCAGCCACTGGACCGTCTTAAGATCCAGATGGTTCGTCGGCTCATCCAGAAGGAGGATGTCCGGCTTTTGCAGCAGCAGACGGATCAGCGAGATCTTCGTCTGCTCCCCTCCGGAGAAGGAGGAAAACCTCCGTTTTTTCTCCTCCTTTCCAAAGCCGAAACCGGTAAAGATCCGGTCATATTCCATCTCGTAGGCAAACCGTTCCCGGGAAAATCTGTCTTCCGCCGGACAGGCTTCCAGGAGAAGCTCCTCTACGGTCTTGTCCCCGTCCAATACCGGAACCTGATGAAGTATCCCCACAGTGAGCGCTCTGGATGTCGTGATTCCCGCACCGCTCCGCTTATCGTCCCGGTCCAGGGAGAGCTCGCCCGCCAGAAGCCGCAGCAGGGTGGTCTTTCCCGCTCCATTCTGACCGACCAGCGCGATCTTTTCCTTTCCCTTGATCTCGAAATTGATATGGGACAGCACCGTTTCTCCTCCCACGGTGACTGTTCCATCGGTGATTTGATACAGCATTTCTCTGCCCGTCCTGAATTTTTTTCTATCTTATCATATCCGTGATGTGGGGGTCAAATAAAGATTTGGCCTCCATTTGGCAGAGACGATCCTTGTCTTGTGCGTGAAAACCTAATACACCGTAATCAGCGGCTCCTGCTGCGTGATTTCCCCCATCTTTTCCGGCCGGCAAGAGGAAAATGCGGCGCTGTTTGCTACTAAAACCGCCGTGGTGGGACTGTATCCGGCTTCGCGTATCTTATCGATGTCAAAGGTAAGAAGCTTCTGCCCGGCCCTGACTTGATCGCCCATTTTTACCAGCAGCGCAAAGCCCTCGCCTTTCATATTTACGGTATCTATTCCCACGTGGATCAGCATCTCCACGCCCCCCGGACCGACAAGGCCGACGGCATGAAGGCTGTCTGTCGTGGAAGCGATGGTTCCGTCAAAAGGCGCACATACCTCGCCGAGCTCCGGTTCAATGCCTACGCCGTCTCCCAGGATTCCTCCGGCGAAAATCGGATCCGGTACCTCGGCCAGCGGGATCACCTTTCCGGTAAGCGGCGCCAGGATCCGGCACACGGGTTGGCCGTCCGCAGCCTCTGTCTGCTCTTTTGCCGTTTCCGCCACCGGCCCCTCCGGCTCGGCGGCATGAACGGGTTCCGGCGCGCTCTCTTTTCCGGCGTCCTCCTCTTCATCCTTCCATACCACCCAGGTAAGGCAGAAGGCAATCACGAAAGAAACGCCCAGAGTGATCGCGTACTGCGCGGTGTAGTCCAGCGTGATCAGGAATCCGGGGATGCCGGTCACGCCGTAGGATGTGGCTCCGATATGGAACATGGCTTCCAGAAAAGCGCCTGCGGCGCCGCCGATCATACCGCAGACCAGAGGTTTTACCAGCCTTAAATTTACGCCGAAGATGGCCGGTTCGGTAATGCCTAAGGCGGCGGACAGGGAGGATGGAATCGCCACCGCCTTCATCTTATGGTTCCTGGCCTTAAGACCCACAGCAAGGCAGGCCGCCCCCTGGGCAAAGTTTGCCGCGGAAGCGATGGGCATCCAGATATTTAACCCGTCCTCCGCCGACAGCATACCGGCTTCGATCACATTATACATATGGTGGATGCCGCAAACCACCGTCAGCGGATACAGCGCGCCCATGACCATGGAGCCCACGCCGTGTCCCACCGAAATGATCCACTGGGCGAAATCCAGCACATAATTCTCCGCCACGGAAAAGATCGGTCCGATGATCCCCAGCGTAAGAAATCCGGTGATCAAAACGGTGCACAGAGGCGTCACAAACAGATCGATCATCTCCGGGACCACCCGATGCAGACGCTTTTCCAGCTGGCTCATCAGCCACACGGCCATGATCACCGGGATCACGTGCCCCTGATAACCCACCTGACGGATAGACAGTCCAAAAATATGCCATACCGGGATCGCCGATGCATCCATGTCGGCTACCGACCAGGCATTGATCAGGTTCGGATGGATCATGATCATACCGATCACCGCGCCTAAAAACAGGTTCCCGCCGAATACCCGCGCCGCCGATACGGCGATCAGCACCGGCAGGAAGGTAAATGCCGTATTGGCAAAAAGATCCAGGATCCCGTACCAGTCGCTGCTGCCAAAGGACGGAATCGCCTTTCCCAGCGCCTCCACCAGCCCCATCATCAGGCCGGAGGCCACGATAGCCGGGAGAATGGGAACAAACACATCGCCCAGAGCCTTGATGACCCGTTTGGGCAGCGGCTGCTTTGCCGCAGCCGCCGCCTTCACCTCATCCTTGGTAGCGGCAGTCATCCCGCTTAGCTTCAAAAATTCATCGTACACCTTGTTCACCGTTCCGGTGCCGATGATCAGCTGGAGCTGCCCGTTATTGCTGAACACGCCCTTTACTCCATCGATGTTCTCCAGCTCTTTCCTGTCGATCTTGCTGTTATCCACCGTCACCAGACGGAGTCTGGTGGCACAATGCGCGGCGCTGACCAGATTCTCGCGGCCGCCCAGATTCTCATAAATCTCCCTCGCACACTTTGCGTAATCCAATGCCATGATGCTCCTCCCCCTCTATCCTGTTCATTCTTAAGAAACATTTACTCCTGCGCTCCCCGTCCGCCATCCGCTCTGACGGTCCTCTTCCCCGAAAATCCGCCCTCTTTCGGATCATTGACCGCTTCCGGACGGCCGATCAAGCCGAGCCGGGCAAAGGCCCGGTAAATCCCATCCTCGGTTACCGGAGGGCAGATCTCATCAGCCAGCTCCTTAAGCTGCCTGCATCCATTTTCCATACAAATGCCAAGACCAGCCTCCCGGATCATCTCCAGGTCATTCATGCTGTCTCCAAAGGCGATCGTGTCCCGAACCGAAACTCCCAGATGCCGGCACACCCGTGCGACTCCTCTGCCCTTGTCGTATTCCCGGCTGACCAGCTCGCCATTGACAAATCCATAGCGATCCGGCTCCTGGATACAGAGGGAAAAGTCCTTCTCCAGCTCCTTCCCCAGTTCCTTAAGCCGCTCCGGCGATGGGCTCATCACGACGATCTTGTAAACCGGCTGCCCCTGATATTCTTCCAGAGAAAGGATGTTCAGGGACTGTTCCAGCTGCTCCCGCCACCGCAGAAGCTCGCTGTTCGCTCCTTCCTCCACGTGTTCCCTTAAAAACGCCTTAAATCCGGGATCCGTATAGGAATTGTCCCTGCATTCGATCGTGTAAAATATCCCCTTTTTTCTGAGCAGCTGCTCCGCGCGGGCCTGCACCGCTTTCGATACCGGCCTGTCGTAGATCACCTGATCCCCGCAGAGGATACAGCCTCCGGAGCTTGCGATCACGCCGTCAAAGGGGTAGGCCAACAGCGGAGAAAGCATGCCGTAGTTTCTGCCGGAGCAGAGGAACACCCGGTGTCCGCGCTCTCTGGCCTCCCTGATGGCCCAAAGCGCCGACTGCGGCGGCTGATTCTTCCCGGGTTCGGTAAGGGTTCCGTCAATGTCCAAAAAAATAACCTTTCTGTCCATGGCTCTCCTTTCTATGTAATCGTTCTCTTGCATTTTTTGATTTTCCCCGTTTTTTTCTTTTGTTTTTGCCTCCTTGTTTTATCAATATCTTTCTGTTTTATGGTATCGTTCTCACATCGTGCCTTCATTATACGCAATCTCCTGCCTCTTGTAAATTGCCGCATTTGCCAAATCCCCTGCTCTGTTTTTATGCATTTCTGCCAAAACAAACCTTCATGCGCCGGCAGCCGACGCACCAGCTATCCCGAAAAAGTCTTGGCGGCGCATTTGGCATCCCTGAACTAATGCCGCCTATTCGGCGGCGGACTTTTAGAGTAAAAAAAGACGATTTCCCTTCCGCGCAGGGTACCGTCTTTTTCCAAAGTGATCAGGAAATGGTCGAGGCATTTTCGATAATTTCAAAGCCCATTTTCAGTTCTTTATTTACTGTTCGGTCATCTTCCATCCGCTCGATAAGCATGGATGCCGCCTCTCTTCCGCTGGTCTTGTAATCAAAGTGAACCGTAGTCAGTCCCGGCGTCACATACCGGCCAATGGGCGTATCGCCTGTTCCTGCCACCTGCACATCCCCGGGGATCCGCCTCCCCGCTGCCTTTAAACTGGCGCAGGCCCCCACCGCAAGGTTATCGGTCGCGCAGAATACGCAGTCCAGCTCCGGCTCGATCGCCAAAAGTTCCCGCATCTTCGCACTGCCGGATTCGATGCTGAAGTCTCCTTCCGCCATCAGTTCCGTCCGCAGCCGGATCCCGGCATCCGCCAGTGCCGTCTCGTATCCCTTTTTCCTGCTCAAGCCTGCCGCCTTATCCCGGTCGGTTACGCCGATGTAGGCCGGGATCCGGCCATGGCGCAGCAAAAGCTCTGTTATCTGCCGGGCGGCCTGGAAATCATCCTGATAGACGCAGGAGAAGCCATCCAGCCTCTGCCCGAGGATCACCATCGGCACCCGGCATTCCCCAAGAAGCTTTTTATGCCTGGCAGAAAAAATCGTGGCGATAAACAGGATCCCGTCCACCTGATTGTCCTTAAAGAGATTCAGATATTTCAGTTCCTCTTCCGTGTCATTGTTCGTATTCGCCAGAAGAAGCTGATACCCGCGCTTAGACAGCACATCACTGATCCCCGCTACCATACGGCTGACCGTATCCGAGCTGATCTTGGGCAGGATCACCCCAACCAGCTTCGTCTTCTTGGTCCGCAGAGTCTGGGCCTGGGTGGATGGCTGGTAGCCTGTCTTTTCGATCGCTTCCTTTATCCTCTGGCGCTTTTCCTGGCTTACATAGCCCTGATTCAGATACCGGGAAACCGTCGCTCTGGAAACCCCGGCCATTTCCGCAATTTCGTTAATCGTCAAAGAAAGCGTCCTCCTCCGAAAAATGTTTCTTATTTTATTTTAGCCTATTTTTTGAGGAGAAACAATCCTTGTCCTGCCGATTTTGGAAGTATAACTCTTCCTGCCATCGTGGAAAAAGACGAACGGTTTCAAGCGGCAGTGAGAAATAACGCGGCAATAAGGAAGGAGAAAAACACAATGGGGAATCTGTATGGATATATCCGTGTCAGTACCAGAGAGCAGAAC